>NZ_JACTOJ010000009.1:0-202060 GCF_032335695.1 Clostridium sp. 19966 | reverse complement strand
TTTACTTTTATGTATCTATATTACAGGCTGTGGAGCTTAATATAAACAATTATCGTTCGTATTTTTCCTTCACATTAATACACATAACGACAAAAAACGCAGAAGCTTATTCACCTCTGCGTTTTTTATTCAAATTCTTCTTTATTACTTTTTATTAAAATAATCCGTCCTTATTATCTTATCTGCGATATCAAAAGCCTGATCTAAATGATCAATATCCTTTTGATTTAAATTATCTTTGCCAAGGATTGTTCCATTGGATAATATTGCATAGCTTTTATTTGTATTTAGAAGGTTTCTTCCCATGGTGGTGTTTTCATATAAACTTTTATCCATACCAAAAGCATAAGCTAGGGTCGGCATTATATCTATCTGTCCACCTATGGTCTTTATTTCTTCTCCCTTCATTCCCTTGCTGTATAGGATTAATGGAATTCTCCAGCCATCACCCCACCAGCTTTCTTTATTTTTCATATTGGCCACTTCATCTCCATAGTATTTATGAATGCTGGTGTGGTCACCATAAATTGCTATAACCGTATTATCAAGGAGTCCTTTTTGATCCAAGGAATTTATGAAATTTCCTATCTGCTCATCAGTATAGTGGAAATCCTGGAAGTATCCCCCCATATGTGTGCTGTCAAAGTCCTTTGGTAAGTTCATGCTTTTCATATCTGCTCTTGGCTCAAAGGGCATGTGTGAGGTACTAGTTACAGCAAAAGCATAAAATGGCTTTTTAGCATTTGCTATCATATCTGCTGTCTGAGTTAAAAAGCTTTTATCTGTAAGTCCCATGTAGTAAATATCCTTTTGAGGAAAGGATTCTAAGCCTGTAAATTTATTAAAGCCGAAATTTATCAAAGCATTTCCTACATTCCAATAATATCCGAAGTCTGAGTGGAAAGCTTCTGTGTAATATCCCATGCTTTCAAATAATTTTGGGAAAGTATTATATTGGTTGCCAGGAAATCTAAAAAATGTACTTCCTCTTCTTACTGGATATACAGATGCATTGGTCATTAAATCTGCATCAGAGCTTGTACCATTATTCACCTGTTCATTATAATTTGAAAAATATATGCTGTTTTTTAGCATTTTATTTAAATTAGGAGTAATCTCCTGATTGTCATAGCTTTGATTTAATATAAAGCTTTCTAAGGATTCCACCTGTATTACTATAAGATTTTTTCCTTTAAAGATACCTTTGTACTGATTATTAGGAAGCTCTTCATTTTTATAGTCTAGCCAGTTCTGTATATCTTTTTTCTCGGAAGAACTTAGCTGATAGGGTCTATGGTCATCTATAAATGCCGCTGTATCATAAACATGATAGCCTAGAGGTGATAGATTTCTCATAGTGGCGAAAGGAATCCATTGGGTCTTAAACAGCATTGGTCCATCATAATTATTTCCGTGGAAATCATATATTGCATGGAAAAATAATATGATTACCAATGAAAAGGAAAACACTAGTGAAAACACTCCCTTGCGTTTTTCCATGGTCTTATATCTTTTGTTAAATATTATAGCTAATATCACAACAACTACATTATCCAGTATAAAAACTAAATCTATTGGTCTTGCCATAGAAAGCACACCACTGGAAAGATTATTTAAATTTTGAGTCTCGCTTAGCATGTGAAGACTTAAAAAGGAGTTAAAGCCTCTGAAATTCCAAAGGTCTCCCACTAAAATTACTGAATATACCATATTTATGGCTACTAATAACCATAGCCTCGTCCTTTTTTTAAATAAAAACACAAAGCTCATAAGCAGCAGTGCAAATAATATATAAATATATGAATTAATTAGTGAATAAGTATCCAGCTGAAAGCTTAATTTTGAAGCTCCTGAGCTCTTTATTAAATTCATAAATATTTCATTTTTCAAATAGATGATAATAAATACTATCACTGCCATTTTATCGCTTAAAATATAAGCTATTTTATCCTTGATGCTGAACTTTTTCTTAATATCCGCTTCTATGCCGTGATTAAACAATTCATGCCCCCCTCGATAATTTAAAAAACGGATATTTAAAATATCCGAATTAGTTAATTAATTTTTGCGCTTTATTATACCATACGCAACACCGAGAATAATGGCTTGCTTATTTGTAATGGAAATAGGTTCATATTTTTCGTTTTCTGGCATTAATAGCACTTCTTTATTCCCTAAATTCAATCTTTTCAAGGTGGCACTTCCATCAATATCCACCGCAACAATGTCTCTATCTGCAGCACTATTTTGTCTCTTTATGATTACATAGTCACCATTTTCTATGCCAGCCCCTATCATACTGTCTCCTCTTACCTTAAGCATGAAGCAGTTCTTCATACTCTTTATCCAATAGCTTGGTAAGCAAAAGGTATCCTGAAGATCTGGATTTATAGTAATAGGCTCTCCTGCTGCAATGTTGCTATATACAGGCAAAACCGTAAGCTCATCTTTTGAGCATACAAAGTCATCCTGTCCGTCCTTTAATATCAATTCATTGAAATTAGATGTATCTCTTGAAAATTCTATATTTCTTCTATATCTTATATCTGTAAAGGAGTATTCCTCCATATAATTCGATTTTTTATTTCCAATTGCTGAAAATCTATCAATGCTTTTTTCACTTACAAGCTTATGTAAGGATGCAGCAGATTGTTTCTTTAAATAGAAAACTCTAGGATTTTCATTAAATTGAAGCTCCTTTAGCTTTCTTCCTTTTACTATCCAAGCTCCATTAGAAGTATCCAGCTTATGATCAACCATAAGCATCATGCTAGAATAGGCTTTCTGTATATTAAGTGCTATTAATATATCCAGTTGAAGCTTTGTCAGAACATGAGCATCGTCAACTAGAGTATGAGTGTAATATGCTAAATTACCTTCTACAATTTCTTTAAGTACTATTTTTTCTTTTTCAATCTGATCTACTTTTTTGTTATTTTTCAAAAAATCAGCATAAAGTTTGTATATATGAAAGACAGCTTTTCTTGCTGTAGAATTCTTAGATAATTTAACCGGAAAACTACTGTCTAAATATTTTCTTCCTGCTCGTTTACAGCTTTGGTATTCATCCTCGCTATTAAAGCTGCAGGATCTTATCCAATCGATTTCCTCACATATAAACTTGTAATTTTTATTTTTGATAAATTTTATTCTATTATAGTTCTTATATATGCTGCAGGCTGTTTCTACGCACTGAGCTATAATACTTTCCTTTTCTTCAGATGTGAAAAAAGGCATATCTTTACTATCTTTAGACATAGCAAAATATTTATCTATGATATTTTCCATAGTTAAAAAATCTGGCATTTCACTGCTGACGCCAGAAAATAATGTATTATAATCATTTTCTTTTCGTGCTTCCACATATACATTTTTAGAATAAGCTAAGCTTTTATCATCTTTGCATATGATTAATATTTTTTCATGGTCATAAATGCAATAATTATTTTTTAAATACAATGCTCTATAGGTGGCTATTGTACTTTTACCTGTTTCATTCTCACCTTTAACTAATGATAATCCGAAGGGCTTTGATAAAACGATTTTTTTTTCAGTTGCATCTAGATTCAAGTCTCCCCCAATTTACATTAACTCTATAAAACTTAACACTTTAATATTAAATTATAAAGCTAGTAAATCAGTCCCTCCCTTCAATGAAATACACAATAAAAATCATACCTAATTATATATATTAAAATATTATTTTCATGTTTAATTGATATGCTACTATATTATAACTCATTTCTACAGTATTTTTAATAGTTAATCATAATTTTGTTTACTTATATTAAATATTTATATTATGCTATATGAGCACCCCTATATATAGTTATATTTTATGGTAGTCATACCATATCTCGATATGCATTTACAAATTTATCAAATGTACATTTATAAGTTACAATTAAATCAACACTTTTTGTCATAATTAGCCAATTAATCAATATTGATTTAAAATAAGCCATTAAAAAAGATTATCTTAAATGCTAACAATCTGCATATAAGATAATCCTTTAGAGCATATCCAATTTAAAGAACTTTATTTAAAAATTCTTTTGTTCTTGCTTCTTTAGGGTTTGTGAATATATCTTCTGGTGTTCCCTGCTCTACTATCTTACCGCCATCCATGAATATTACTCTGTCAGCCACTTCTCTAGCAAAGCCCATTTCGTGTGTAACTACCACCATGGTCATTCCGTCATTAGCCAGCTGCTTCATAACATTCAAAACTTCCCCTACAAGTTCTGGATCTAATGCGGATGTAGGTTCATCAAAAAGCATGATATCTGGTTCCATAGCCAATGCTCTAGCTATAGCAACTCTTTGCTTCTGTCCACCAGAAAGCTTGGAAGGATATACATCACATTTATCCTTTAGACCAACCTTGTCCAAAAGTTTAACAGCTCTTTCCTCTACTACTTTTCTTTCTTCTTTTTTAACGGATATAGGTGCTTCCATAATATTCTTTAACACTGTCATATGCGGAAATAAATTAAAGTTCTGAAAAACCATTCCCATTTTTTCAATAGTTTTTCTTATTTCCTTCTTATGCATATCCTTAAGAGCTTTTCCCTCAACCACTACTTCTCCGCCGTCTGCTACTTCAATATGATTTAAGCATCTTAAAAATGTACTCTTACCTGAGCCTGATGGTCCTATTATTACTAACACTTCACCTTTTGCCACATTTATATTAAGATTTTCAAATACGGTTAAATCCCCATATTTTTTGCAAAGGTCCTTTGCTTCTACAATATACATCTTTAGCCCTCCTTTTCTAGTACACAGATAGCTTTTTCTCTGCTAAGGAGAAAATGCCATTGAACATGCTCGTAAGTATTAAATATATAACTGCTGCCATTATATAAGGTGTAAAATCAGCTCTTGCTGAAACCTGAAGACTTGCAGTTTTCATAAGCTCTTCTAAGGCTATTACGGAAACTAAGGAAGTATCCTTTAAAAGTCCTATAAATTGATTGCTTACGGATGGAATTATAACTCTTATAGTCTGAGGCAGTATTATCTTTCTCATAGTGGTGAAATATCCAAAGCCTAATGCCTTAGATGCTTCAAACTGACCCTTGTCCACAGATAATATTCCACCTCTTATTATTTCAGACATATAAGCTGCTGAATTTAAGCTTAAGCTTAAAATTGCTGCTTCCATGGTAGTCATCGTTATTCCTACAAAATAAAGACCAAAATAGAAAAAAGATATTTGAAGCAATAGAGGTGTTCCTCTAAATATCCAATTATAGATTGATGCTATCGAAGCTAAAATTTTATTGTTTGATATTCTCATTAAAGTTATAAATACTCCAAGTATGCTTCCTAATATTATTGAATATAAAGTAAGCTCTATAGTATAAACTGTACCTTTGAGCAGTAAAGGAAGCACTGCCTTTGCAATGTCAATACTCATACAATCGTCCCCCATATATAAATTAATATATTATTCCGTAAAAATTTGAACTAGCTGAGCAGGAATGTTTTAACATATACTGCTTTATAAAACATATCCAAGTTCAGTGTTAATCTAAACCGAAAATAAACCCCGTATGATTTTCAGTTCTTCACTTTAACCTTGAACTTGGATATACTACTTTATACTTACTTATTTATAAATATCGTAGCCAAACCATTTTTCAGAAAGCTTTGAAAGAGTTCCGTCAGCTTTTAAATCGCTAATTGCCTTATCGTATTCATCTCTAAGCTTTGTCTCTTCTGGTCTGAAAGCTACGGCTATGTCTTCTTTAGCTAAAACAAGCTTTGCCTTTTCATATTTAGTCGGGTCTTTGCTCACATAATAGTCACCAACCATTGGATCGGAAGCTACCACATCTACTCTGCCGCTTTGAAGATCAAGGAAAGCATCGGTCATAGCATCAAACTTCTTTACTTCCTTCATGCCGCTAAGCTTTGAAAGAGCATCTTCAGCTGTAGTTCCGGACTGACAGGCAACTACCTTACCCTTTAAATCATCCGTAGTAACTATTGATGGGCCGCCTTTTTTAACATATATAGTAGCTCCGCCAGTTACATAAGATTGTGTAAATATCATTTCCTTTTTTCTTTCATCAGTTACACTTACGCTAGAATGTATAACATCGAACTTTTTAGATTTAAGAGACATAAAAATTCCATCCCAAGATGTAGGTACAAATTCTGGAGTAGCTCCAAGCTTTTTAGCGACATCTGTAGCCATTTCTATATCAAATCCCACTAACTTATTAGATTCATCTTTAAATTCCATAGGAGGGTATGTAGGATCTATTCCTATAGTAATTTTTTTAGTTTTTTGAACCTTTTCTAAACTGTTAGCATACTGATCTTTCTTCGAACATCCTGCCATAATAGCAGTTCCTACGGTTAACACCATTAACAAGGATAATATTTTTTTCATGATAGACACCCCTTTTTATAGATTAGATACAAACCCCAGTATAATTATACATAAAAATTTATTTTTATAAATAACATTAGTATAATACTATACTTTTTTTATTTTAACAACATTTTTTTGTTTTTTCTCAACACCGCATATAAATTTTCAAACTTTTATCATTTTATCAATAAATCTTACCTATCATTGATATTTTTATATTTTTCTCTTCTGCTTACGTTCTTATATGCTGGTCTGATAATTTTAGGTTCACTAACCAGCTGTTCTATTCTGTGAGCGCACCATCCTGCCACTCTAGCCACAGCAAATATAGGAGTGTATACTTCTCTAGGTATATTAAGCATATCGTAAACAAAGCCTGAATAAAAATCCACATTAGCAGCTATAGATCTGTTTTGCCTCTCCTTAAATATTGAAATAGAAGTTTCTTCTATAGTCTTATATAAATTAAATTCTTCCAGTCTATTTTTTTCTTTTGCTAGAATTGCTGCCTTTTCCTTTAGAAGCTGAGCTCTAGGGTCAGATATAGTATATATGGCATGCCCCATACCATATATTAGTCCAGAACCGTCAAAGGAACCTTTGTCCAATATATCTTTAAGCACATTTTCTATTTGTGCTTTATTTCCCCAATCCTCTAATCTGCTTTTTATATAGTCCATCATAGCCATAACTTTTATATTAGCTCCACCATGCTTAGGACCCTTTAATGCTCCTACAGCAGCGGCAATGGCTGAATAAGTATCAGTTCCCGTGGAAGAAACCACATGAGTTGAAAAGGCGGAATTGTTACCTCCTCCATGCTCAGCATGTATAACTAGAGCTAAATCAAGTATCTCCGCTTCAATTGACGTATATTTGTTATCTGGTCTTATCATAAACAATATATTTTCAGCAGTAGACAATTCTTCCTGAGGAGAATGTATGAATAGGCTCTTATTATCATAATAATGGGCTTTAGCCTGATAAGCGTAGGCTACCATACTAGGAAACTGTGCTATAAGCTCAATGCTTTGCCTAAGAACATTTTTAACAGATACATCATCTGGATTCTTATCATAGGAATAGCTCACTAGTATACTTCTCATAAGCTTGTTCATTATATCATTGCTAGGTGCTTTAAGAATCATATCTTCTACAAAACCATAAGGCAATTTTCTATTCTTACCAAGAATTTCTTTAAACTCCTTCAATTCCTCAGCATTAGGAAGTACACCAAAAAGCAGCAAATAGCAAACTTCTTCATATCCAAATCTCTTCTCATTTTGGAAACCAGCTGCTATATCCTTAATGTCAATGCCTCTGTAGGTCAATTTTCCTTCTATAGGTATTTTTTCTCCTTCATCAATTATATAGCCATGAACATTTCCTATTTTGGTTAAGCCAACTAATACTCCTGTACCATTACTGTTTCTCAGCCCTCTTTTAACATTGTAGGCAGAATAGTATTCTTGATCTATAAAATTATTTTTTTCTGCCAAATCACTGTAGTATTTAATTTTTTCTAAATATAATTTATCTTCCATAAAATGCCCCCCAATAAAAAAATTCCCCAATATTTTAATAGACTTATTCTATCACACTAATTGGGGAATTAAAATATCAATTTTTACAATATTGAATATTTAACCTATTATCATTGCAACTTTTGCAGTAATAAATTGTTATTTTACAGAGTTTTATCACTTTTATGCAATCTATGAATTTTTTCTTGCATTTTGCTGCCATTCCGTCTTAAGAATGCCGTATAGATACATATCATATCTTTGGGAGTCCCTATAGATATATTCTCTATAGGTTCCTTCCTTTACAAATCCGCAGGCTTCATATAATTTTATAGCTCTTTCATTGTATTGGAGCACATTCAGTTGTATTTTATGAAGGTTTAGCTCGCTAAAGCCAAAATCTAAGAGCAAGGTTAGCGCCTCTTTAGCTAGTCCCTTACCATGAAAATCATATTCTCCTATTCCTATAAAAAGGAACGCTGAACCGCTGGCCCATACTATATCATCATAGCCTAATATTCCTATCAGCCTATGGTCTTCCTTCAGTCTTATGCCAAATATATATCTTTCATTACTCTTTTCAAATTCTTCAAGCATTTCAGATACTTCTTTTTTATTTTGGGTTACTGCTGGTATCATATCGTAATGCCTTAAAAACTCTACATTATTAAACCATCTGTTTACTACATCCAGATCTTCTTCTCTTAAGGCTTCCAGAATTACTTTGTCTCCTTTTAACAGACCTCTCATCTACATTTCAGCTCCTTTTAAAACACAGCTTTTTATAATATATTCACAATAAATTTCTTTTCTAGTTTTACTGGGTGATAAGAACTTTTAGCCTTTCTTAAGCCAACTACACCCAAGTCCTCTTCTCTATTCACACATTTTACATCCTTGTAATATGTTTCGAGAAAAGTTTTGTTTATAAATGCGTAAACACCTTTATAATTAAAATCACCTTTCTCAATGTGGATAATTACCATATCCTCATTCATTTTTTCTCCTATTGTAAAGCCAACCACTTTATCATCCACATATACAGCCATACCTTCTATATCTAAAGCATGCCTATTTTCAATTAAATCTATGGTACCATCTAGTTCATAATCCAGCTGAGCGGTAGAAGAATTTTTATTTTCATTCCAAAATTTATCAAATTCGATGCAATCTCTTGCAACTTTTTCATCCTTCATATCAGCTATCTTATAAGAATAAGTGGATACAAAGGTATTATAGTGATTTTTCTTGGAGTGGTACTTCTTACCAGATAAATTAATTAACTTTTCAGTGTCATATACATAATCAAAATTATCTATATCTTCCATGTATTCGACCTTGTCTCCATAAATATCCTTAAATTCTTCTACAAAATCTTCTTCCACATCTCTAAATAAATTTTGCATATCATAGGACTTACTCTTATATTCTTTTAACTTTTCCACTATTTCCGGCAATTTTTCTTTATCGCAGCCTACTGGCACCATAAAGTATTCGCCTTTGCCAACCTGCTGCTTTTTTATTATAAGTACATCATCAACTATTGCATATTCTACATTGCACATATTTCTCCAGAGATATAAAGTAGTAAAGGAATATTCATAAGTCTTAAATTTATGCTTTGCCACATATTTATCTATAATATCTTTATCTTCTATTTTTATTTTTTTAAATAACATATTAATCATCCTTCCATGGGCGCATAGACATCTGCATTTTCATTCTATCACAAAAACTATGAGTATTTAATAGATTATATTTGAAAAACACTACTATAACACAATTTAATTTTAAGCAATATAATAAAAAATGCAACATATTTATACAGAAATATTTATCTCCATATAATATGTTGCACTCTCATTATTCAGTATTGCTGCATATATTCTGAATTTATCTGCTGTTTTTTTTATTTAACAGCAAATTTTTTCTTCTTCCGGAAGCATATCATGCAGCTTTTTTATAGTTCTGGAAACCCTGCATTTAACAGCATTTTCTGTCAAATTCATTCTTTGGCCTATCTCTTTAAACTTCATGCCGTAATAAAATCTCATTATAAGCATTTTTCTTACATCCTCAGGAAGAAGCATTATCAAACTTTTTATGGAAGAGAATTGATCTTTTATTATTATATCCTCATATCCGCATTCATCTACGCCTTCTAGGAATATTTCCTCGCAAGGCTCTTCTTTATAAGATTTTCTATAATAATCGATCAGTGTATTTCGTGCTATTGTTATGAGCCATTTACCGCTTTTTTGAACATCATTTATCTTATCTCTATGCCTATATACTTTTATGAACACCTCGGAAGTTAAATCTTCCACCTTCCACTGATCCTTTATTGACATATAAATATAATTATATACTACTCTATTATATTCACTATACAATTGTTCAAACAATCTATCCTGTACCTTATCCATTACCAACTGCATTTATTTTTCCTCCCAAAAATTATTTATTTTATCTCCGCAAAATATGTAAATATTTCTCTGTGCATTTTCAATATTAAATGCTAAAAATATTAACCATTTGTCTAAGTCAGACAAACAAATAAAATATAAATAAATATCTTGTATAATTGCTATACTATAATTTTAAATCAGAAGAAAAAATAAGTTGTTACAAAATGGATACAATACACCTACAAATGTATTACACAATTCTTAAGTTTTTATTAAGAAAGATTACAAAATTAATTAGAGCTTTTTATTTAAGAGACTCGATCTCACTAATGAATCACTCCCATACTTTGATCTTATTTCATCTATTGTCTTATCTAGCTTCTGCTTTCTTTCCATTTTATCATCATCAAAAAAAGATAATTGACTTATTTTTGAAGTGGATAAACCTGAGACGCTTATCCCTATGTACCTTAAGGGTTCCCCCTTCCATAATCCTTGAAATAAATTAAAAATTTCTTTTATAATGTCCTGAGTGCAGTCTGTTTTATATTTTAATTTTTTCTGTTTTGAAGCTACTATAAACATATCATTTTTTAGAGATATCTGTACAACATCTGCAAATTTTTCAGCTTCTCTAAGCCTTTTTCCTACGCTTTCACATAGAGAAATTATTACTTTACGAGCATTTTCTGTATCTTTTATATCTACAGCTAAGGTTGTAGAATTTCCTATACTTTTTATATCTGAGGGCTCCTGAGGAGTCACCTTTGAATTATCTATGCCATTAGCATAATTCCAAAGAAGATTCCCATAGCTTTTAAACTTTCTTCTCAATATGTCTATATCATAGCTGGCTAAATCTCCTATTTTATAGATACCTATAGCTTTCAATTTAGGAACAGTGGCTCTTCCAACCATGAATAATTCTTCTATGGGCAGCTTCCACATTTTTTCCTCTATTTCATCTGGGAAAAGTGTATTTAACTTATCCGGCTTTTTTAGTTCCGATGCCATCTTTGCCAACAGCTTATTAGTTGAAACGCCAACATTTACTGTAAAACCCAATTCCTTTTTTATTCTTTCTTTCAAAGCATATGCCACTTTTAGAGGTTCTCTATAAGTTTTTCTCATACCTGTGATATCAAGAAAGCATTCATCTATAGAATATTGCTCTATGACAGGTGTGTATTCCTTTAATATTTCCATCATTTCATTACTGAATTTTCTATATAGCTTATGATCCGGCGGCACTAAATAAAGCTGAGGACATTTTTGTCTTGCGGTATATATTGATTCACCGGTAGTTACATTATACTTTTTAGCTGAAGTAGACTTTGCCAGAATTATTCCATGACGAGTTGATTCATCTCCTCCTACAGCGGAAGGAATATTCCTTATATCAATTTTCTCACCTTTTTTCAGCATATCCACAGCGCTCCAGGAAAGGAAAGCTGAATTTACATCAACATGAAATATAATTCGGTCATATAATTTCTCCATAAACATACATCCCCATAATAAAAATTCATATATCATAAATATTATATACGAACATATATTCTAGCGCAATGTATTTTTATTTACACTTAAGATATTTAAAGCGGAATAAAAAATCCTAGGAACTTTTAATTTAGCCTTAGGGTTTTTTCATTTTACGATTTATAATTCGTATACTTCCATATTTTTTATAGCATCATCCACTAATTGATCTATCTCCAATACACTCTCAGAAGACTTAATTATATCAAGTCTTGGTTTAGTCTTAGGATGCTTTGGAACAAATATAGTACAGCAATCCTCGTAAGGCAGTATGGAAGTATCATAGGTGCCTATCTTTCTTGAAATATCCATTATATCTGTCTTATCAGTAGCTATCAATGGTCTGAATACAGGTCTATCTGCTACATCCGTACTAACTATGAGTCCTTCCATGGTCTGGCTTGCCACCTGGCCTATGCTTTCTCCAGTGGTTATGGAATCTATCTTTAATTGATCTGCAAGCTTGCAGGCTACCCTCATCATAAACCTTCTCATTATTATGGTAAGTTCATTTTCAGGACATTTATCTATTATGGACATCTGTATATCTGTAAAAGGTACCACATAAAGATTCACATTTCCTGTATAGCTCTTGAGTATTTTAGCAAGATCTTTAACCTTTTCCTTAGCTCTTTCGCTGGTGTAGGGATGACTGTGATAATATACGCAGTTTAAGGTAACGCCTCTTCTAGCCATCATGTAACCAGCAACAGGGGAATCTATACCTCCTGAAAGCATGAGCATAGTGCTTCCGTTCATGCCATAAGGAAGTCCACCTTCACCTTTTATTCTTTTAGAATAAACATAAGCTTTTCCTCTTACTTCCACATTTACCACACATTCAGGGTTGTGTATGTCAACCTTCAATCCTTCTACATTCCTAAGTATTTGCCCTCCCACATAGGCTGCCAATTCCATTGAATTTTTAGGGAAGCTCTTGTCCGCTCTTTTTCCTTCAACCTTAAAGGTGGAAGCACTACTTTCTCTCGCTTCTATGATAGCCTGCTCTGAAATAGCCTCCAAAGTAGGTTCCACTTCTGTAACTATGGATACTTCTGCTACTCCGAAGACCCTCTTTACCTTTTCAAGAGTTTCTTCTAAATTTTCGCCGTATATGAACCATCTGCCCTGGTCATTTAAGAATTCATATTTAACACCTTCAAGCACTTTGCTTATATTGTCCTTTAATTTTGCTTCAAATTTTCCTCTGTTAAGTCCCTTTAAAAATATTTCTGAAGCGTATTTTATCAATAAAAGTTTTCTCATATTATCTTCTCCTCAAAAATTTCATACTTTCCTTAAGCTTAGCAATGGTATAATCAACTTCCTCTGCAGTATTAAATTCACTGAAGCTGAATCTTATAGTACCTTTTACCGCTGCATCCTTTAATCCTATAGCCTTAAGCACATGACTATCCTTTGTATCCTTAGATGAGCAAGCTGACCCCGTTGACACATATATATCACCTTCTTCAAGGAGATGAAGCAGCACTTCGGATCTAACTCCCGGAAAAGATACACTTAATATGTAGGGTGAAAACTCCGGCTTAGCAGAGCTGTTTATCAATATATTATCTACACTTCCTAAGCTTTCTATAAAATATTCTTTTAATTTAAGAACCTTACTAAAATTATTCTCTAAGTTAGAATACATTATAGAAGCAGCTTTGGCAAGTCCTGCTGCACCTGCTACATTTTCTGTTCCTGACCTTAAGTTTTTTTCTTGTCCACCGCCATGGATCAACGCTTTAGGCACAAGACCTTTTCTTAAGAATGCAAAGCCTATTCCTCTAGGTCCATGTATCTTATGTCCGCTCACAGAAAGCATATCTATATTGCTCTTTTTCACATCTATTTTATATTTTCCATAGCTTTGAACTGCATCCACATGAAATTTAATTCTTCCGCTGGATTCTTTTATTACTTTTCCTATACTCTCTATATCCTGAACAGAACCTATCTCATTATTAACATGCATTACGCTTACTAATCTGGTATCCTTGTTGATAGCCTCTTTAAGTTCTTCCATGGATATTCTTCCATTATTATCTACATTTAAATAAGTAACCTTAACTCCCTGCTCTTCTAGAGCCTTAAAAGTATTCAGCACACTAGGATGTTCTATGCTTGTAGTTATAGCGTGATTACCTGGAGTCAAAAATCCTTTTATTAAAAAATTATTATTTTCGCTTCCTCCAGAGGTAAATATTATTTCCTCTTTAAGGGCATTTATAGTCTTAGCTAATATTTCTTTACTGTCATTGAGTTTCTTTTCAGCTATAAGTCCTAATTTATGAGCTGAAGAAGGATTGCCAAAATTGTTTTTCATAACATCTATAATTTCTTCAACTACCTCATCATAAGGCATAGTGGTAGCACTATTATCAAAGTAAACTTGCACAATATCACTTCCCATTAATATTTGAATTTATCATTTCAACTCATACATTATATTATATATAACCAGAGAGTTTCAACCTTAACCAAAACTTTGCTTCTTTACAAAATATAAAGCTGTATCAACATAGAGCATCTATATTGATACAGCTTTATAAAAATTATATTAAATCACAAGAATTATTCTTCGCTAAATAGAGGAGTTGAAAGATATCTTTCACCAGTATCAGGTAAAAGAACTACTATTGTCTTTCCTGCATTTTCTTCCTTCTGAGCTAAAACTGTAGCAGCATGAAGTGCAGCTCCTGAAGATATTCCTACTAATAATCCTTCAGCCTTTGAAAGATCTCTAGCAGCAGCAAAAGCTTCCTCATTCTTTACAGGGAATATTTCATCAATTAATTTTGCATCAAATACATCTGGTACAAAACCTGCTCCTATACCTTGAATTTTATGTGGGCCTGGTTTTCCTCCTGAAAGTACTGGTGAATCTGCTGGTTCTACAGCAACAGCTTTTATGCTGGCTTTATTTTCCTTTAATCCTGAAGCAACTCCTGTTACAGTTCCGCCTGTACCTACTCCAGCCACAAATATGTCTACATTTCCATCGGTATCATTCCATATTTCTTGAGCAGTTGTTTTCTTGTGTATCGCTGGGTTTGCTGGATTTGCAAACTGCTGTGGTATGAATGAATGCGGTGTTTCTGCAGCTAAATCCTTAGCTTTCTGAATAGCGCCTTTCATTCCTTCTGAACCTGGTGTAAGCACAAGCTGTGCTCCTAGAGCCTTAAGAAGATTTCTTCTTTCAATACTCATAGTTTCTGGCATGGTTAATATTATTTTATATCCCTTTGCTGCAGCAACAAAAGCAAGTCCTATACCTGTGTTACCGCTAGTTGGCTCTATTATTACGCTTTCACTATTCAATAGTCCTTTTTCTTCAGCATCCTGAATCATGGCAAAAGCTATTCTATCTTTTACTGAGCTTAAAGGATTAAAATATTCCAATTTAGCTACTATCTTAGCTTTTACTCCCTTTTTAGCATTGTAATTAGTAAGTTCTAATAATGGGGTATTTCCTATAAGGTCTGTTAAACTTTTTGCTATTTTACTCATTTTTATTCCTCCACACCTAAAATATTTTATTTTAACTTATCCTATTGGTTTACTCGGTTTTTTTATCAACAATATTCTTTATATATTTCAGTATATATATTCTTCCTAGTATTGTCAATAAAAAATATATGTTTTATAAGAATATCTTCCGCATTTATTTATGCCAAAACCTCGTAAAAGCATTGACAAGGCAATAGGTATATAGTAACATACAGTTAATGCAATAAAAATTTAATACTATTAATGTAGGAATTGCTTAAAATCTTATAAGCATATCTCCTGCGTCTATCACGAGAGGTGGAGGGACTGGCCCTATGAAACCCGGCAACCTGTTAAAACAAGGTGCCAAATCCAACAGCATTAAGCTGGAAGATAGAAGAATTTGATTGATGGCTCTTCTATTTTTGAAGAGTTTTTTTATTTGGGATTATGTATTGAACATATCCTAATTTGTTTGTAAAGGAGTCTTAATATATGCCTATAAAAATACCTGCTGATTTACCAGCTAAAGAAATATTAACTAACGAAAATATATTTGTTATGGATGAAGATAGAGCTTATCATCAAGATATACGTCCTTTGAAGATAGCCATATTAAATCTTATGCCTACTAAATCTGTTACTGAAACTCAGCTTTTAAGACTGCTTGGGAATACTCCTCTTCAAGTGGAAATTACCCTAGTACATCCTGAAAGTTATGTTTCTAAAAATACCTCTGAAGAATACCTGATATCCTTTTATAATACTTTTAGTGAAATTAAAGATAAAAAATTTGATGGTATGGTAATCACAGGGGCTCCCGTGGAGCAGATGGAATTTGAAGAAGTGGATTATTGGAAAGAGCTCACAGAAATAATGGATTGGACCAAAACAAATGTTACCTCAACCTTTCACATCTGCTGGGGAGCTCAGGCTGGTCTATATCACCACTATAAAATAAACAAGCATCCTGTAGATAAAAAAATATTTGGAGTCTTCTCTCACAAGGTAAAATATAGCGCTGCAAATCTTTTAAAGGGCTTTGATGATGAGTTTTTAGCTCCTCATTCCAGACATACTACAATTTACAAAGAAGATATCCTAGCTGTTCCAGACTTAAAGATACTTACTGAGTCTGATGAGATAGGTGTGCATATAGTAGCTTCCAAGGAAGGAAAACAAATATTTGTAATGGGACATTCAGAATATGATCCTTTAACTTTAAAGTGGGAATATGACAGAGATGTACAAAAAGGATTGGCTATTGATATTCCTAAAAATTATTATCCAAATGATGATCCTTCAAAGGAGCCTAGAGTACTGTGGAGGGGGCATGCTAATTTGCTTTTTTCAAATTGGCTTAACTATTATGTATACCAGGAAACCCCTTACCTATTAGATTAGTGTATTAAGCACTTATTGACTATTCTCCATCACTTGTAGTAATATTTATTTAATAAACATATAGGAATACAAGGATGGTGCGTACACTTATGAAGATTTCAACAAAAGGCAGGTACGGACTTAGAGCTATGGTTGATATAGCTTTAAATTCTGCTGGTGACTATATACCTTTAAAAGTCATAGCTGAAAGGCAAGGAATTTCAGAAAATTATCTTGAGCAAGTATTTTCTACTTTAAGAAAATCTGATTTAGTGAAGAGTATTCGAGGATCACAAGGAGGATATTCTTTATCTAAACCTGCTTCAAAGACCACTGTAGGAGAAGTCTTAAGAGCTCTAGAGGGAGAACTCACAATAACTAGTGACGATTCTGCTGCTCCAGGATTTAACAAAAGCGTTGAAGACTGCATAAAGCTTAAGGTATGGCAGCAAGTTAACAAATCTATTAATGACGTTGTAGATTCAATAACTTTAGAGGACATTGTAGACCAATACAAAAAGCTTAATGACGATTATGTTTTAGACTTCACAATATAAAAAGCGGATTTACCGCTTTTTTTATTGTGCTCTGTTTTAAATCAGAGTTAATTTTTTGTTGATTTAAAACAGAGCAATTTATCATCTGTATCTTTTAATATATTCTTGAAAATCCCAATTTGATATAAATTTTTTAGCGGCATCATAGCCTGATAGATATAAGTCCTCAGCCTTACTTTCAGATATATTAAAATCAGTAGTTTTCACCCCTAAGGTTGGTAAATCGATGGTTCTAACTCTATTTTTATCATCAAGATATACATTTTCATTTCTATCTAGAACTGTACTTATGATGTCTAGTGAATATTGCACCAAATTATTTTTTCCTTGAGAACTGTAGCTTCTATTATTCTCCAGTAATCTAAAGCCAAAGGTTGGCCATCTAGGTTTCCTATCTACATCGAATATCCATACAGGAAAATTGCTTAAAAGTCCTCCATCCACCAGTACACTTTTCCCTGTTGAAGTATTGAGTGTATGAGGCTTAAAGAAAAACGGAATGGAGATACTCATAGTCACCGCATCCACTATATCCATTTCCATAGGATCTTCTCCGTAGTTAACTATATCATCTGGCAAAATTACTATAGTTCTCTTAGTTATATCCGAAACTATTATCTTAAGCTTAGATTTCCCATTTACACTGACATTTTTGAATTTTTCTTTTCCTTTTTCCTTAAAAAGCTGTTTTAACCACTGATTTATGCCTGAGGTTTCATATATTCCTTTATATCTTACTAAATTATATATATTTCTTATATCTATAATTCTGCTTTCTTTACTGCCTAGAAGCTTATTAAAGTTCGTATCTTTAAGTATCTGTTTAAGTTCTTTCCCTGTATAGCCCACGGATAGAAGAGAAGCCACCAATGCTCCTGCTGAAGCTCCTGCTACTCTATTGAATTCATACCCATTTTCTTCTAAGGCTGCTATTGCTCCAGTGAAAGCTATACCCTTTATACCTCCTCCTTCAAATATAGCGTCTAATTTCAATTTATTCACCTCCAAATTATATTTTTATTATGAATTGTAAATAAGTCCCACTATATACTATTATTTTACCTCAAATAAGTAACTATTTGATTAAATTTATTTGTGCTATAATATATTTATTATTGGCTAATGTTTTAAAGTAATGTTGATAAAGGTTTAGAGCTGAAAGGAAGTGCTGTTTATGAAAGCTAATTCTCATAGAATTTCTATCCCCACAATACTTAATGTAGGAAAAGGTAATTTAGAAAATTTAGGGGATTTAATCAATGAAAGCGGATTTAAAAATGTAGCCCTATATTTCGGAGAAGGGCTTTACGAACTTTTTGGTGATATTGTAATGAACTCTATGGAGAAAAATAATATAAATACCGTACTTAACAAGGAAGTAGAAGATATAAACATAGATAAAATAGTAACCTTGGCTTTTAATATTCCTCAAAATATAGATGCCATCTTAGGAATAGGCGGTGGTAAAGCCCTAGATGTTGCAAAATATATATCCTTTTTAAAAAAGCTTCCCTTCATAAGCGTGCCTACATCTACCTCTAATGACGGTTTTTCAAGTTCTGGTGCCTCCCTTTTAGTAAATGGTAAGAGAACTTCCGTGCCTGCTAAAATGCCCTATGGAATAATAGTTGACATTGACATTATAAAAAGTGCTCCAGAAAAATTTATATATTCAGGTATAGGAGATTTGGTTTCTAAAATAACGGCCCTTTATGACTGGCAATTTGAAGAATCCTACGGAAGAGCTGAAGTAGATGATTTTGCAGTTATGATATCTAAAAAGGCTGTGAATAGCTTTGTTAGAACAAACTTTAATAGTATAAAAGACGATTTATTTTTAAAAGAATTAGTAGATTCTCTTACCATGAGCGGCATCTCTATGGAGATTTCCGGAGATAGTGCTCCTTCCAGCGGAAGTGAACACCTTATTTCTCACGCTTTAGATAAAATATGTGATAAGCCTCAGCTTCATGGAATACAGGTTGGAATTGCTACCTATATCATGAGCAAGGTTCAAAATCACAGATATGAAAGAATAACATCAATTTTTAAAGCCACAGGATTTTTCGAATATGTAAAAAAATTAAATATAAAAAAATCGGACTTTGAAGCTGCTATAAATCTAGCCCCCTCCATTAAGCCTCACCGCTATACTTTTATACACATAGACGAATATAGGAAGAAAGCAATAGCTCTTTTATATGAGGATGAAATACTTAATGACATTTTGGTGTAAGACTATGTTTTAAAAGAATGTTGATAAGCGCTTTGGATTCAGCTTGAAATATAACTAAATTTATAATATAATATTGGATGTTTATTTTAACTTTGGAGGAAAAACATATGGATTTAATTTCTACTCTATTTATAGGCGTGGCACTCTCTATGGACGCCTTTGCTGTTTCTATATCTAAAGGAATGTCTGTTGGAAAAAATAAATTTGCCAATGCTTTTAAAATAGGAATTTTCTTTGGTTTATTTCAGGCCTTGATGCCGCTTATAGGTTATGTTGCCGGCTCTCGCTTCAGCGCATACATATCTAAATATTCCGATTGGATAGCTTTTATACTGCTCTCTGCTTTGGGGATAAAGATGTTATATGATTGCATATCTGATCCTAATCTACAATGCAGCACTGGAATAGAAATAATAGGCACTAAAACACTATTACTGCTGTCAATTGCTACTAGCATAGATGCTCTTATCATTGGACTAAGTTACGCTTTTCTTCCTTCTAGTTCAATAATAGCATCTTCTTCCATCATAGGTATTACCACATTTGTAATATCTTTTGCAGGAGTACTTTTAGGAAAAAAATTCTGCTCCGTATTTCAGAAAAAATCAGAAATACTCGGAGGTGTAATATTAATATTAATAGGTGTAAAAATACTTTTGTCTCATTTCAATGTTATTTAAAAAAGAATTCTAAAATTTTATAAATTATCAAGGAGGGATAGCTGTGGATTTAAGATATTTAATGCTAAAAGGCCGATATAGATTTTCAGAAAGCAGAAAAACACCTTTATATGATATATCAGATATTGGAATTTATAAAAAAGAAATAGCTTTACTTATTAAAGAATTAACATTATATGAAATATCCCTTCAAAGCTTAGCTAATAAAAAAATTAAATTAATATTAAAAAACGAATTTTTAGACATAGCTGTAATTTGTGCCGAGGATAATGAATTATCAGATTACATAAATGTTCATTGTTCATTGCCTATAAAAAAGCTATGCAGCCTTACTAAAAAGCCTTCTCACTACTTTGAAAAATGGGGAGTATTTATATTACTTTTCTATGTGCTTTTAAAAAATAATTCTTATCCGAAACTAATATCTTATTTAAATATACAAAAAAATATGAATTTTATGGAGGATGCCACTGCTGCAGATTATCAAGATGAGAATGAACAGGAGGATAATAAAACTTTTTCAGGTATTGTTATTAAGAAGAAAAGAAATCTAAGCTATATCATCACTGCTCATGGAGATATAAATTCAATAAATCCTTCACAGGAAGCAGAAGTTGGTGAAATCGCCACTGGTAAATTAAAAAATGATAGAAATATTAGTTCTGTAATAGTCAAAGCTGCATTATTTATGATAGCTATATCCTTAGCTACTACCTTTTATTTATTTGAAAATAAAACAATGACCATTACCCTAGACTCAGCTTTCTCAGTTCAATTGCAAATAAATCGCTGGAATAAGGTTATAAAAGTTGTACCTTTAAATTCCAAAGGAGATCAATTGAAAGCTTCTCTTAAGCTTACCAATATGCTTTATGATGATGCAATAAAAGAAATTCTTGAAAAAGCTAATAATTCAAAAATTATTACTAAGGATTCAAATGTAATGATTTATATATCTCAAAACACCGAAAATGTTTCTAATTCCTTGAAGGCTACTAAAAAATATATAGATGAAAGTAAATTAAGTGTCATTATTAATAATAATGGCAGTGAGGTAAATTAAAAAAGTGGACTACCCTTTTATATATGCGGCTAGTCCACTTTTTAATATATATTCTATGCATCTAAAGCTTTATCTATTGCTTTCATGTCGAAACCCTGAATTACTTCTTCATTAATTTTTACTACAGGAACACTCATAAAGCCAAGCTCTATTAGCTCCTTCCTATACTCAGAAGTTTTCACGTTTCTCTCTTCATAATTCATTCCTTTTTGCGATAAATAGCCTTTGACTGCCATGCAATAAGGGCATGAATCAGATGTATATACCACTATATTTTTCATATATTTGCCTCCAAACTGCTGTTATAATATACCTCTATGAGGTATATTATATATATTAACAATTAGTATTTCAATATAATTGTTTCCCATAAATGTTTATGTTAATATATAGAGATGATAATGAATCGGATAATTTTACACGAGGTGAATTTACTTGGATAGTAAAAACGTAATAAACCATAATGAAATAAATAATTCTATAAGAATAAATAAATTTATAAGCGAAAGCGGTTTTTGTTCAAGAAGAGAAGCTGATAGACTAATAGAAGCTAAAAGAGTGACCATTAACGGAAACTTAGCTGTCCAAGGAACAAAAGTATCTAAAAATGATGTGGTTTGTGTTGACGGCAAAAGCATAGCACCAAAAGATGACTTTATTTACATTGCCTTTAACAAACCAAGAGGTATAACTTGTACTACTGATACAAATATAAAAGACAATATAGTGGATTATATAAATTATCCAATAAGAATATTCCATATAGGAAGGCTTGATAAAGATTCTGAAGGACTCATTTTTATGACTAACGATGGTGATATAGTTAATAAAATATTAAGATCCGGCAATAATCATGAAAAAGAATATATTGTTACTGTAGATAAACCAATAAACGAGCACTTCATTCACTCTATGGAAAACGGAGTGAGAATATTGGGTACTATTACTAAGCACTGCAAAGTAAAGAAGGAAGCTTCAAATGTATTTAGAATAACCCTTACTCAAGGGTTAAACAGACAAATAAGAAGGATGTGCGAGGCTCTAGGGTACACTGTTAAAAAATTAGTGCGCATAAGAATAATGAATGTAACTCTAGGCAATTTAAGGATAGGTGAGTGGCGATATCTTTCAAATAAAGAATTAAAAGAAATAAATTTTTTAATTTCCGACTCTATAAAAACTGAGGAAGCTTCTAAACCTTCTCATTAATTTATTCTGATATACTAAAAACTGCTTTAAACCAGTGTAAAATCAGCACTGATTTAAAGCGGTCTTATTAGTTGGAAAGGTTATATTTTAAAATGTTGATATTATTCATAGTTAGCATTTGATAATCTATATTTAAATACATCTATGCTTTTAGCTGCATTTACATACACTCTATTCAGTGTAAGCAGTCCATTCTTTTTATTTGACCAAGGTCCATCTGTGGTAAAAGCCAATTTATAGCCAGCTTCAGTGGCAGCTTTTACTGTATACTGACTATGATTTCCGTAGGGATAAGCCACAAAATCCTCAGACTTTCCCGTGAGTTTTTCCATAAATTCTTTGGATTCTTTCAGCTCTTTAAGCTGATCCACATATTTCAAATCTGTAAGATGAGGATGAGATAAAGTATGAGGTTCCATATCTAATCCATAATTATTCATTTCTTTTATCTGATCAGAAGATAAATACTCTGTGCTTTTATCTACCATATTGGTTATGACAAATACAGTAGCTGTAAAATTAAATTTCTTAAGTATTGGAAATGCATTAACATAATTATTTTCATATCCATCATCTAGGGTTATTACCACAGACTTTTCTGGAACAGGTTTATTATTCGCAAAAAAATCGTATAGCTGATTCATTGTTAAAGTCGTATATCCATTGTTTTTTAGGTATTGCATCTGCTCCTCAAATTTTTCTTTAGGCACATACATTTCATTAGGTTGTCCTGTTTTTGGATCAATTAATGTATCTACACAGTGATACATTAACACAGGTATGCTTTTGTCATTATAAACCAAAGTTTTGTTTTTAAAGTCAGCTTCATTACTAAAAACTGGTTCAACTTTAACTTTATCAGATTCATTGTTTACAGCAGCTTTATTAGGGCTAGCAACGGAATTTACCTGTTTTGCATCTTTTACAAAGCCCTTACTCTGATTTTTGTCATTATGGTATCTAACTATAACTATTGCCGCTAAAGAAACTACTACTAAGAAAATAAAAACAGCAATAATAATTTTTTTTTTCTTGTTTATCATATTTACTTCCTCTCCGTATACTGTTTGAAATTAAACGTCTAATGTAACTAAGTTATAATTACGCTTTAAGTCTTCCTTTTATTATCAGTCTGTGAGTTGCTATTCTTATTGGAGTACATGTAACTAGTGTTATTGTAGAATCGCTAGTAGGATCTAGTACAGAAACTTCAGTAGGTTCTACAACTTTCGTTTCATAAACCACATAAGTAAACTCTCCCTTTTGGGTTCTAACTTTAATTTGATCTCCAACTTTTATTTCATCAGCTCTATTCAAATATTCATTATACGTATAACTTCTATGTCCTGCAACACAGAAATTACCTTTCTGACCAGGCTGCCCGGTTCCTGGAAAATGACCTAAAGCATATTTTAATACATCATTTGAAACCCCTTCTGCCACCGCAACGGTTAAATCAATTTTGGGTATCTCCATTATGGCTATAGCCTTTGGATTTAAGTCGCCAGGCTTAGATGCATTCAACGAATCACCAGAGCTATCTTTAGATTTAGCATCACTGTTTGGATTAGTGTCAATTTGCTGAAGCGTTTTTTGAAAGTCGTTTATCATCTGCTTTTGGACATTGTAGGCCGTGTATTTCATATAACCAACCCACCCTAAAATACCTATACCTATTAATATTAGTATTATTCCAAAAATTCTTTTTTTCATACACCTTATGCTGCTAAATTTGGTAACATAATCGATTGTTAACTGCAGACTAAATTAATGCCTGCGCTAATTACTCTATAGCAGCTCTCTCCCCCCTCTTTTTATTTACGGTAAATTTTTAGGTGTCATAGTTTACTTATCCATCACCTATTTAACACAACTCTAGAAATAATATCTATTTTGTATTATATCATATATAATGGAATTTCTGATTAAATGTTAATAAAACTATTTTTAAAAATTTTTATAAAATTCTTAACATTTGGCTGATTTTGTGTTATTATTTACTTAGAAGATGATAATTCAAAATCTAAAGGTTTACATATAGTTGTGAATTATGTTTAGCTCCTAAAACTTTACCTTTTAGGTAATTTTACAGCTATAAATCCAATTCTATATAAATCGGAGGAAGTGGTTAACATGAATGGTAAAGTTATATATGTGGATTTTTCATCTAAGAAAAAACTTAAACGTATGAATTTCTTTAGATCAATTGCAAATAGTATAAAGCGATTATTTTCTTATAAGCATCTATCTAAACGAGATAATGTATATGGATATAATTTCAAAAAAACGATGTAATACACTACTTCTCAAAATAAATTTCACAGAATAGGAATTATCTAATAAGCTCTAGCAAAGCTATGCAGATGATTCCTATTTTGTTATATCTCCTATTTAGTTAAAATACTTTATATAACTTTACAAAATTTAAGCAAAGTGCTAAATTAAAAGCATGTCTATTTATAGAATTACTTTTAAGATGTATTATACGAAAGAATAATACTCTAATATCAATAGGACTTATATCGATAGCGAAAGGAGTTATATTAATGAGAATTGGTATTGGATATGATGTTCACCGATTAGTAGAAAATAGGAAGCTTATCATTGGCGGTGTTGAAATTAATTATGAAAAAGGATTATTAGGACATTCGGATGCAGATGTATTACTTCATGCAATAATGGATTCTATCCTTGGGGCTGCTGCCTTAGGCGATATAGGAAAGCATTTTCCGGATTCGGATATAGCTTATAAAGGTATCTCTAGCATAGAGCTTCTATCAAAGGTATCTAAGCTTGTTAATGAAAGCGGATACTACATTGTAAACATCGACTCAACAATAGTAGCTCAGATGCCTAAAATGTCACCTCATATATATTCCATGAGAGAAAATATAGCAAAGGCATTAAACATAGATATTAACCAAATAAATGTAAAAGCCACCACAGAAGAAGGCCTTGGTTTTACAGGTAATGGCCAAGGCATATCCGCTCAAAGTATAGCTTTATTGAATGAAAATGCTATGCTTTAAAAGAATGTTGATATAGGATTTGATCGATCTGAAACTCCAAAGATAATATCAACATTTTAAAACATAGACTTACGAACTAAAGGAATGTTTTAAATCAGTGTAAAAATTAACACTGATTTAAAACAGAACTTAAAATAAAGAGAGGATTTGCTAAAAGTCCTCTCTCTATTTTTATTGCTTTAGAAGTGAAAGCTTGTCTGCCTCATCTTTTATTTTATTCAATACACCTTGCGCATCATTTATTGTTTTCTTGCCAGAGTTTGATGTAGAAACAATAGAATCAGATATTGTAACTATATTATTAAGGTATCCTGCGTAAGTATTATTAAAATCGTTAAGTCTCTTGGTATGTTTAAATTGATTAAATTCATTTTGATAAGTATGCAAATTAGCGTTCTCTTGCTTAAAAACATTTATAGATGTATTATCTAAACTAGCCTTTCCAAGCTGATCTTTTATATTAGATACGGAAGTATTTATTTTCCCCGTAAGATCAGCAACATCTTTTCCATACCCTATGTTAGTTTTATATGCTGATATCTCATCTATAGGTGAAACTCCATAGACTAAAACATCTACAGCAAATATACCTATTATAATAACAAGTATAAATATGACTAACTTTAATGCTTTTTTTATTATAGATATTATAAGAAAAACTGCAAGTATAGCTACTGCTATAATTATTAATAAACTTTTATCCACTATAACTCCCCACCTCTGCAATTTTATTAATGATATATATTATATATTATATTGCAGATTTTTGAAATAGATAATAGCTATACTTTAATTGCAACTATTATTTCTTTTTAAATTTATAGTAGTATTCCTTAGTATCGTTATCTATAGTTTTAAACTCAAATTCTTGAGACCTGTAATGATTTATTATTGTCCCTAGCGCCATAGCTGTATTTTTGTTATTAGAATTGTTATGCGCTAATAAAAATACTCGGTTTTTATCTCCCTTAATTTTTTTTGAATTATTTAAATACTGTTCAGTACTAAGTCTAGCTTTTTCGCCATCCTGCAGATTGGAGTTCCAGTCGTATACAGTATAGCCGCATTGATGGAGTCTATCCAAAAAGCTTTGTGAAAGCATTTTATCGCTACCTCCTGGAAATCTTACCGCAGTAGCTTTATATTTTGTTATTTCATAAATTATATCTTGAGTTTTTTTTAGCTCATCAATAAAATTATCTTCACTTTTATATATAATAGAAAATTTATGACTATATGTATGAAGTCCTATTGAATGCCCTTCTCTGTATATTCTCTCTACAAGTTCTTCCCTTCCCTCAATTTCTTTTCCTACCAGGAAAAATGTAGCTTTCACGTTATTTTCTTTTAATGAATCGAGAATTTTGTCAGTTATGCCTGGAGTTGGTCCATCGTCAAAGGTCAAATACATTTCTTTTGGTGTATTATCGCTGCTGGCGTTAGCTGAAACCTCTTTTTTACTATAAGACATTACAAAACTTATAGCTGCTATAAAAATAATTAATTTAGTAAACTTAGTTTTAATTTTCAAATTATCAGCTGTTATTTTAATGTTCTCTGCTATTGCAAATTTTGCAGATAACTTACTTAACAGTTTTTCACCTTCCTCTCCTTGTTTATTAAGTTATATAAATTTGTAATTCTATTTAAAACACAAAAAATAAAATTCATACTGGCCTATTGCCTGCATAAATATTATTATCAAACTTCATATATTTATTCTTTATAAATCATCTTATTTTGTCTGACACCACTATCTCTTGTCTGAATATATTTCCGTCCACTTCTGTATTAATAAAAACATTGTCATATTTGTCAGCTATTCCCTTAACTATGCTCAATCCCATGCCTCTTTCAGAACCCTTTGTTGAAAATCCTTCTTCAAACATCTTGTAGATTGGAGGAAGTTCTAACTGGCAGCTATTTTCTATCACTATTATCTTCTCATCATCCATTTCTATTATTCCAATTTGTATCTTTTTAGAATCTAATTCTCTTGTACCTTCTATTGCATTATCCATCAATATTCCTACAATTCTGCATAGATCTATTATATTTATTTTGAACTCTCCAATTTCTTCTCTTACGTCAAGCATAATTTCTATATTTTCATTTTTTGCTTCTGATATTTTAGAAAATAAAATTCCCTTTAGTGATAAATTTTTTATGTTTTTAAGATAGAGAATATTACTATCTTTTTTTACAATTTTTGAACTTTCAGGAAATAATTCTTTATGATAATATTTTTTTAACGCTTCAAAATCATCATTTTCAATATAATAATCTAATGTTTTTAAAATATTTGTATAATCATGCTTAAACTTCTTAATATCAGAAGACATGCTTTCTATAACCTCAGTATATTCCTTTAGCTTCAAATATTGATCTTCTTTATCCTTCATTGTTTTAGATAGATTCATTATCATTAAATTTTCAGTTATGATATTTATCAATATAAAAAAATTCATCAATGCAGTAAGAAAATAAATAATTTTTTTAATAGAATCCGCATTAGCTGATATCATATACATATTGATAATTAACATGCATATATCGCATATTATTAGGGCTATCATATAAGTTTTTGTATGAATACCCTTTATAATATTTTTTTCAAAAGTCACGGATTTTAATTTGACTATATGAAATATTACTTTAAATATAAGCATAAAAAATATTAATACGACAAGATAAAGGAGTGCTTTTTCAAATATCGAATTTATCCTAATAACATAGGTCAAAGTTTTTGAGATCCAAAAACTTACTTCCCAATAAAATCCACACATAAAAATCATCAATATATCTTCCACATCAATTTTTTTTGTGTGAATAATAAAAGAGTAAATAAAGCTCAATATCATTATAAAATGTACTGTGATATTCATATTTTTATAACCCATTACTAATATCACGAAAAAGCAAATAATTGGATATGCTATTTTTTCTTTTTTAAACACATGCAACGTATTCATCGCAATCATACCCAATAAATATGTGGCAGCTCCTAATAAAGCCCCTATAATGTTTACAATAAAGTTCATCTTTTTCATCCTTACGTGTAGAAATTAATTATCAAAATTCCAGCATTCTTTTTGAAATTCTATATTCGACTTTACTACTTTGTAATTCCGCCAATGGTCAGGTAATATGCTCTTATATTCCTGCATTATGAATCTATCATCTAATAGCAATATCACTCCTCTATCATCCCAAGTTCTTATAACTCTGCCCCCTGCTTGAAGAACTTTATTCATACCTGGGTACATATATGAATAGTGGTAACCATTTTTATTCATATCATTGTAATACTGCTTTATTATTTCACGTTCTAAACATATTTGTGGAAGTCCAACCCCTACTATTATAGCCCCTATCAATTTATCACCTTTTAAATCAATGCCCTCAGAAAAAATTCCACCTAAAACTACAAAAGCTGCCAAGGACCTATCAGAATTTTCTTTAAACATTGATAAAAATTCTTCTCTTTTTTTCTCATCCATATTTGCATCTTGAACTATAATATCTGCATCTATGCAGTTTTTGCTAAATACATCATACACATCATTCATATATTTATACGATGGAAAGAAAATCATATAATTACCTTTTTTAGCTCTTAATAAATCATTTATATAATTTGAAATAGAGATATAACTCCTATCTCTATTTCTATATTTGGTAGATATATCTTTTCCTATAAATACATTTAAATTTTTCACATCAAAAGGAGAAGGTAATTTTATCATGTAATCTTCTACTGTTCCACCAAGTACCTCTTTATAATAATTCATTGGAGATAATGTAGCAGAAAAGAATACGGATGCTTGCCCATTTTCAGTGGCCTTATTAATCAAATCCCCAGGAGATATACAAAATAGCTTTATTTTAATATTACCCTCTTCGTCCGATATATAGTTTACAAAATTATCATCATAAATCTCCCATATTCGTATAAAAGATATAACATTAAAATAGAATTCCAGCATATCTTCGTAGCAGCTGCTTCTTGATTGAGTAGCAAGCCATTCTTCAGAAGAATTAATAAAGTTGTTTAACAAAAAATACATTTCTTCTGGCAGCTCTTTCTGCACAATACTTTTTTCTCCGTCCAAGGTTTTTCTAAAGGAAAGCATCTGAGAATTTAATTTTGTAAGGCACTTATGTATAGATGAATTTTCCTTCTGCATGATTTTTTTTAATCTTAGTATAACATCTTTATTGAGTTCTGCAGAATACATTTCCCTTCCTCTATCTAAAAGATTATGTGCTTCATCAATTAAAAAGACATATTCTCCTGAATTATCAAAAAATCTTTTTAAACTAGCTCTTGGATCAAATAAATAATTATAGTCACAAATTACGCAGTCAGCCCATAGAGCTAAATCTAGAGAAAATTCAAAGGGACATATTTTATAGCTTAATGCATGCTGTTCTATTTCTTCCCTAGTTATATTATCTTTATTTTTTAGCATATCCATTATAGCTTCATTAACCCTGTCAAAATGTCCTTTTGCATACTCGCATTGATCTGGATTACACTGAGGTTTATCCTTAAAACAGATTTTTTCTTTGGCTGTTAATGTAATACTTTTAATTTTCAAAGCTTTTGCTCGCATTTTTTCAATGGCTTCTTCTGCCACCTGCCTTGTAATAGTTTTGGCTGTTAAATAAAATATTTTTGATGCATGCCCTTGTCCTATGGCTTTTATGCTTGGAAAAAGAGTTGAAATAGTTTTCCCTATACCAGTTGGCGCCTCACAAAAAATCTTTTTGCCTTGAGCTATTGTTTTATATACAGCTACTGCTAGTTCTCTTTGCCCGCTTCTATAATTTTCGAAAGGAAATTCTAATGAATTTATAGTACGATCCCTAGTAGCTATCCAGGACTTTGAAAACTTAGCCCAATCATAATATTTATTAATAATTTCCTCAAAAAATTTTTTTAGCTCTGATAATAAAAAAACTTTTTTTATATATTTCAAGTTTTCAGTATCTACATTGCAGTATGTAAGCTGGATCTCCATCTCATTCTTATTATTTTCTACTGCATACATATAGGCGTAACATTTAGCTTGTGCCCAATGCAATTCATTAAAATTTTCATTAATTACTTCTAATGACACACTAGTAGTTTTTATTTCATCTATTGTAACTCTACCGGCATCCTTTGAAACTATTATACCATCTGCCCTTCCTTCTAATAAAAAATCTATATCTTTAAAATTAAATTTGTAATTTAACTTTATTTCAGAGTCATATTCATAATTTGAATCAGAATACTCTTTAGCATTTTGTTTTTGAATTTTTTGATGTAATCTCGTGCCTTCAACGGCTGAAGTATTAGTAGAAAATCTACTATCTAAATCGCCTCTTCTTAGTATGAATTCTACAAGATTTCTCACGGATAGCTTAATTACATTATTATCTTCCAAAGCAATCAACCTTTTTATTTAATATATTTAACAGAATTTATGGTTAAAACTAAAGTAATGTTTTAAATTAACGTAAAAATCAGCACTGATTTAAAACAGAGCCTAATATAAAGAACATTATAATAAAAATATTGTCCAATATTAAAAAAACACTAAAAATAATGTTAATGCATAGTTATATAATACTACTATAATAGAAAATATCTATATTGTGAATATAATTATTTTAATTACGCTGTGTTTTTAGAGAATATTAACAAAGGCTTTCATCCATTTGAAACTCTAAAAGTTTCTAGAATTCGGAAGATGATATGAACATTTTAAAACATAGTGTTCAATTAAAATTTTTCAAAAAACAAAGGCGCTGAAGAGCGCCTCTATAAATTAAATATTTAATTTAATTATAATGTTAAATTCCGTACTTTTCTATGAGCTGTTGAGCTAATTTTTTGATAGCGCTTGCTTGAGCTACCAAGGTCATAACTGTTAAAAATATTGATACTCTTTTAAACTCTTCACCGCTCAGATTATTTTTCTTAGCAAAATCTTCAATGGCTTCTTTATCATAATAATCTGCATTCAAAAATTCATCAAAGCTGTGTTTTTGTATGTCTTCGAATATCTTATATACTTCTTCCCAAGATACTATATCATCATTTCTATCATTTATTTCATTAAATGCCAGTCTAAATACTTTGTTTATTTCATCTGTAGTTAGAACAGGTCTCATATAACTAAGTAAAACAAGCTGTACAAGATGAAGTTTAGTGTATCCTCTTTTCTTACCATCTTCAGGTTTAGATATTACCTCACTCTTTATATAGTTTTGTACAATATTATTAGTGTACTTTTCTTGTGAAAATTTATCATTTAAATAATCTATAACTTGAGATAGGAACAAATCATATCTTGGAAGATCATCATATGAAACAAGATTATTTTTAGACATATCATTGGCTAAATTTTTAATGTCATCAAAAGTAAATTTCTCACTTCCCATAATATTCCCTCCTTACATAATCTATAATTACATTATAAGTTATGTATAAACTTATTACAAGTTAAATTCTATCAATATATTTAAAAATGACTACTAGATACAGTTTATAATTTATTAAATCCGCTGCAGGATAATTTTAACCACAACTCTTGCTTTTTACTTTTTAAATGTTCTTACATATTATCTATTGAAAAATTTCATATCACAAATTCCAGTTTACCTGTATACATAAAAGTTAGTAACAAAATCATGTGATTATTATAATTGTGAATAAATTTAATATTTATGGTAATAATTAAAATATTCGTATAAATACTTTACTTGCTTCTCTTTAATTGAGAGAAAAAATTAAACATTTAAAAAAATCACTTTTTTTTACAGTATTCTTTTTACAACAATAAATATAATGAAAATATTACTTTTTTTCATATATTTTTTAATTACTTTTATAAGAATTCATGTACGTATATCCTATTTTAATTAAAACAGTAGATTATTATAGTAAATTTTTGTAAATTTATTTATATCCATCATATTCTAGTTGATAGTTCGACATATATATAAAATGTAAATCCAAATTATTACTATTTTTTTATATATGTATTTTTATACTTTGCTATAAATTAATAAAAGATTAAATTTTTATAAAAAATCTCTAAACTATTGCTATATGTCATTTTCACGCTTAATGTATTTTTTTTACATTTATTGTTTTATAGTATTGACTTTTCTACAATATGGTAGTATATTAACTATAGATACAAATGCGATAGAAATTTGTAAATTAATCAAAAATATTCTAAAAAAATATTGACTTATAATAACATGTTTGTTATGATTTATATAGAATATGTCGAATATTGTATTAAGAGGAGGAATTTAAAATGAAATCAACAGGTGTAGTAAGAAGAGTAGATGAACTAGGAAGAATTGTTATTCCTATAGAACTTAGAAGAACTTTAGATATCGCTGAAAAAGATGCTTTAGAGATATATGTAGATGGTGAGCAAATCATATTAAAGAAATACGAACCAGCATGCATATTCTGTGGAGATGCTAGAGATGTTGTTAATTACAAAGGAAAAAATATCTGTAAGAACTGTCTTCAAGAATTAAAGAACGATAAATAATAAAAAGGGTTGTCTAGAATGATTTATAATCATGCAGCAGACAATCCTTTTTTTATTTTGTTTTTCTTTATATAAAAAAAGCTATGCCTTTTTTAGGCATAGCTTTTTACTATACTATTTTTTAGAGACCTGTTTAAAGAACATTTTAATTATTGGTTCTGCACTTAATTATTATTTAACTCTTCTAGCACATACATAGTTTGATCTATAAGAAAGATCCGAAATTCTTACATTTGCGCCAGTATAAGGAGCTTCAATAAAGCTTCCTCCTCCAACGTACATACCTACATGAGTTATATTTCCAGCGCTTCCGAAGAAAACTAAATCTCCTGGCTGAAGTGCATCCTTTGATACAGCTGTACCTACTCCAGCTTGATCCTGTGCAACTCTAGGTAAATCAACTCCAAAATGAGCATAAACATACTGCATAAGTCCAGAACAATCAAAACCTGATGGAGATGAACCACCATATACATATGGCACGTTCAAGAATTGTTCTGCAAATGAAACTACGGAGTTTGATGATACCACAAAAGAACTACCACGATTTAAAGCTCCAGTAGATGCAGCTTGCTTCTGTGCTGCTTCTAATTGCTGAGCTGCTAATTTGGCTTTATCATTTTCAACTTGAATCTGATTTCTTAAACTAGTTACATTAGCATCTATTACCCTATATTCCTTAGTCATTTTATCAAGTACTGCTTTTTCACTAGCTTTAGTATTTTTCAAATCTGACTGCTGGCTATTATAATCTGCTGTTAATTTTACTATCTTAGCTTTATCAACATCTAGCTGTTTCTTTTTATTCTGCAATTCTTCTTTTTTCTGTTTAGTTTCAGCCATTACATTATTGTCATATGTAGACATCTTGTCCACAGCTTCCACTCTGTTGAATAAATCTGAAAAACTACTTGCTTCAAGAATTACTCCTAAATATCCAGTGGAACCATTCTTGTACATCTGCCTGATACGCTTGTCCAACAATTCTTGCTGCTTATCAAGACTGTCCTGAGTTTCCTGTATGTTCTTTTGAGTTTCAGAAATATTAGCTTCTGTTGTGTTTAAATCCGTTTTATTTTTGCTTATTTTCACAGTTAGATCAGATATCTGGTTATCTATATCAGATAATTTTGAAGTAATATCATTAATTTGTTTTATCTTATCTGAATTCTTCTGCTGGTAAGTATTTAATTGTTGATTTAATTGTGATACCGTATCCGCATTTGCAACTACTCCAAATGAAAAGGTTAAACATACTGTCGCTATAATAGTTAAAATCTTCTTATTCAAAGCCACCTACTCTGCAATCCTTTGTACAGAGCAGTTTCACCCCCCTAATAATAAAGTTTACTTTATGCCATGGTCCCTAACAACTACTTGTCCACAAACATTAAGTACATTATACCACTTTAATGGCAAATTTCTCAATGAATATCTTTACTTTTAAAGATTTGTTAATATTTTTTGAATTATTAGCATTTTTTCATATTTTATGGGTATCAAATTTGCAATTTGATTTTTATATATCTATGGAATGTGAATATACTTCTGATTTTGACAGTGCTCTCTCCTTTGCCACCTTTTTTATTGCGTCTTTTTTGCTAAGTCCATCTTCCATATATTTTTTAATATGTTCTTCTATAGTTAGATTTTCCCATAAGGATTTTTTTTCTTTTAATATTTCTTCTTCACTTTTTCCTTGAACTACCAAAACATATTCGCCTCTAGGTTCTACCTTGGTATAATAATCTATAGCTTCAGAAATATTATACCTCAATATCTCCTCATGAAGCTTTGTTAATTCTCTGCAGATTGCTATAGATCTGTCTCCAAGTCTATCTAGCAAAAAGCTCAAGGTTTCTCTCAATCTATGAGGTGCTTCATAGAATATTATAGTTTCCTTTCTGTCTTTTATATCTTCTATAAAAGGAATCCTTTCCTTATTTTCTCTTGGAACAAACCCTTTAAACATAAATTTGGTAGTATCCAGTCCAGAATATACCAATGCCGTAGTAACTGCTGTGGCTCCTGGCAATACATCAAAACCAATGCCTTTTTCTATACATTTACTTACAATAACACTTCCTGGGTCTGATATGCCAGGCGTACCTGCATCTGTTACTATCGCCACCTGTTTTCCATCAGTGAGCATCTCTATAATGTCCTCTCCCTTTGTATTTTCATTAAATTTATGATAGCTCACCAAAGATTTCTTTATCTCATAATGATTTAAAAGCTTAAGCGTCTGTCTAGTGTCCTCTGCTGCTATTATATCCACCATTTTTAAAACTTCTAGAGCTCTCAAGGTTATGTCTTTTAAGTTTCCTATGGGAGTAGGAACTAAATAAAGCTTTCCAGTAGTCATTTTAACTCTCCCTTCCATAAATTGCATCTATCTCTTTGGTATAATTTCCTTCATCATCATATACATAAAGGGGTGGTTCCCACTTCAAAAAAGCTCCTCCATCTCTCTGACCCTCTACAAGCACTATATTAGGTGCTTTTTTGGTGTTTGGATGAATCATCCTTATAGTCTTAGGCTCTATTTTGTATTTTCTCATAGCACATAATATATCGGCTAGTCTTTCAGGTCTATGAACCATATATAGTCTTCCATTATCCTTCAATAATATTCTAGAAGCCGCAATAACATCCTCTAAAGTGCAGCATATCTCATGCCTTGCTATGGCATTCTTATCCTTTTCATTTATTATCCCTGAATTTATAAGTTTATATGGGGGATTTACTGTTACTACATCCACCTTTTCCAGCTTTTTAATTTTATCAATATTTTTTATATCTTCATTTAAGAAAGCTACCCTATGCTGCAAATTATTATATAAAACACTCCTTTGAGCCATCTCTACCATATCATCTTGTATTTCTACCCCAGTTATAAAACTTGCATCCGTCTTTCCAGCCAATATAAATGGCACAATGCCAGTGCCGCTGCATAGATCTATCACTTTCGAATTTCTTTTTACTTTCGCAAAGTTAGCTAATAAGACTGCATCAACACCAAATCTAAAGGCATCCTTTTTCTGAATTAAAAAAATATTTTTTAACTGTAAATCATCTAAGGTTTCGTCATCATTAATATTAATCTTCACATAATCCCTCTCTTTTTTATTTCATATTTACTGTATACTAAAAAATGATATGGAGTCCATATCATTTTTACTTTATAAATTTATATTCTAATATATCATCTTTACCTGCTTTTACTATCTTTCCTATATTTAAATCAGTAAACTCCACAAGCTCTGTGTTGGTTATAAGAACTGGAGTTATTATAGAACAATTTCTAGATAACACAAATTCTCTATCAAATTTAATTATAGGGTCTCCCGCTTTAACTATTTCCCCTTCTTGTACTAACCGCTTAAAACCCTCTCCTCCTAATTTAATTGTATCTAATCCTATGTGGACTAGTATTTCAATTTTATTATCTAAAAGCATTCCAAAAGCATGATTAGTATTAAAAATCAAATTTATTTCTCCGTCAGCTGGTGCTAGTACCACATCGTCTTTGCATTCTATAGCTATACCATCTCCAGCCATCTTCTCTGCAAAAATTTCATCCGGCACTTCTGAAAGCCTTATTATTTTTCCGCTTACAGGAGCTAAAATCTTAAATTTTCTTTTAAATAAGTGGAACATTTTTTCCTCCCATGTGATACATGTATAAAGACATTATAAGCTTGCAGTAAATCAATGTCAATTAATCTCTATAAATATAGGTATTTCTGGGTTCAGTTATAGTGCTAATTTTTTCTATATTTATGAAGGGCTCCTTAGAACTTATATCTCGTACCACCTTCCCTTCCAAGCTAACCCAGCTTCCTGCTTTAATTTTATCACCATCATTATAGTAGCATTTCATGCCTATTATTTCTGCATCTGCAGCGCAGCAGGAAACTACTGTTCTTCCAAGAACAAAGGTATTTCCATCTGTGCTTATTACATATCCGCTTAAATTCAAGGTATAGCTGCTATATTTTTCCACATTATTATATATCTCCTTCATGCTCTCATAAAAATTATCGTCATTTATTTCTATTTTATTCCCGCTTATTATCATCTTTTCTTTTTCGCTATGTACATGATTATGTTCTAAGCTATCAGAAACCTCTTGCTTGTAAAAATACATATTAGTGCCTCTATTGAAAGCCATGCTTTCGCTAATAGGCTGAGATTTCATTGCACCATACACAATTATAGGAATTAAAAATAATATATATCCCTTCTTGATATGCTGTTCTCCATCGCTTCTTAGATTAAACAACTCGAATACTGCCATAAGAAATATCACTGAAGCAGAGAAATATACATATTTTATCATGGCTGGATTTAAATAATTTCTTATATTATTGGTATATATTAAATTATACATACAAGCAAAAAGCATAATTAATATTCCAATCCAGATCACCTTATTAAAACTGATTTTAAACATATTTATTTCCATCCTTTTCTTAAACATTTGGCATTAAGGTTGTAACTAAAGAGGCCATTATAAAGCAAATGCAGATAATTACAAATATTAATTTAAAAACAAAAGAGGCCTTAAAACTTCCAAAAAGCATTATAGTGTTTTTTAAATCCAGCATTGGACCAAATATAAGAAAAGCCATAATAGAACCATTAGTAAATTGATTTAAAAAGGTTCTGGCTATGAAAGCATCTGTTTCTGAACAAATAGACAATAAGAAGGCCAAACTCATCATCATGATAATAGAAGATACATTTCCATGTCCTATTGATACTACTATTTGTCTTGGAACGAAAGTTTGAAGTGCAGAGGAAATCAAAGCTCCTATTATAAAATAGCGCCCTATTTCATAGAATTCTTCACTTATATCTAACATAAGTTCATTTAATTTAGGTCTTCCCTCTTTATGATGATGGATATGTTCATGATGATGGTGCTCATGCTCATGATCACAAACAATATGTTTTTCTTTTAGTGGATACTTAGTCGCTATACTGTCTATTATAGTTCCTATTAAAATTGAGCATACTACACCCAATATCATCCTTAAATAAGCTATTTCTTCATGACCAATAAAAGCATAATATGTAGACATAAAAACCACAGGATTAACTATAGGCACTGCCAGCATAAAGGTAACTGCAGTTCCTACTGACATTCCCTTTTGTACCAGTTTTCTTACTATAGGCACTATACCACATTCACATACAGGAAATACTATCCCTATTATAGAAATAATAAATGTAGCTGCTATTTTATTTTTAGCAGATATCTTTGCTATAGTTTCATCAGAAACGAATATTTGAATTATAGAAGAAACTATTGCTCCTATGATTAAGAACGGGAATCCTTCTAATATAATACTCAAAAAAATAGTTCCCATATTATTAATGTTGCTCAATTTATATTCCTCCAAACCAATAATCTCTATTAATTTTATGAAACTAAATATCAATAAATAACTTGATAATTACATATTTTGAGGTATACTTTTAATAGGATTGCTGAACCTTAAAAAGTTAGTATCATTATGAACATATAAAATGGAGGTAGTTTACATAATGGAAAAGTTACTAATTAAAAATTTATACAGAAACAGTGAAGAATACATTGATAAAACTGTTACTATATCAGGCTGGGTGAGAACTATTCGTTCCTCTAACGCCTTTGGATTCATAGAAATAAATGATGGAAGCTTTTTTAAGAATCTTCAAATCGTATTTGAAAGCAAATTAGAAAATTTTAAAGAAATAGGTAAGCTAAATATAAGTTCATCTATAACTGTGAAAGGAAAACTTGTAGCAACTCCTCAGGCTAAACAGCCTTTTGAAGTTCAAGCTGAAGAAATAATAATAGAAGGATTATCTACTCCAGAATATCCTCTTCAAAAGAAGAGACACAGCTTTGAATTTTTAAGAGAGATAGCTCATTTAAGACCAAGAAGTAACACTTTCTCAGCAGTATTTAGAGTTAGATCCCTTGCAGCCTTTGCAATACACAAATTTTTTCAAGAAAGAAACTTTGTGTATACTCACACTCCAATAATAACCGGAAGCGACTGCGAAGGTGCAGGAGAAATGTTTAGAGTTTCTACTTTTGATTTAAACAATGTTCCTAAAAATGAAGATGGCACTATAAACTTTTCTGAGGATTTCTTCGGTAAGGAAACTAATCTTACTGTCAGCGGTCAGTTAGCAGCAGAAGCTTATGCTTTAGCTTTCAGAAACGTTTATACTTTCGGACCAACCTTCAGAGCTGAAAATTCAAACACTACAAGGCATGCAGCTGAATTCTGGATGATAGAACCAGAGATGGCTTTTGCTGATTTAAGCGATGATATGGATATGGCTGAAGAGATGATAAAGTACATAATAAATTATGTACTGGAAAATGCTCCTGAAGAGATAGAATTCTTTAATTCCTTCGTGGACAAAGAACTTTTAGAAAGACTTAACAACGTGGTTAACTCTGAATTTGCTAGGGTTTCTTATACAGAAGCAGTAGAGCTTCTTAAAAAATGCGGAGAAGAATTCTCTTATCCTGTAGATTGGGGCTGTGACCTCCAGACTGAACACGAAAGATATTTAACAGAAAAAATCTTCAAGAAACCAGTTTTCGTTACAGACTATCCAAAAGAAATAAAAGCCTTCTATATGAGAATTAACGATGACAATAAGACTGTAGCTGCTACTGACTTACTAGTGCCTGGCATAGGTGAAATCATCGGAGGAAGTCAAAGAGAGGAAAGACTGGAAGTCTTGGAAGCTAGAATGGCAGAATTAGGTCTTAACAAAGAGGATTATTGGTGGTATCTTGAATTGAGAAAATACGGCGGAACTAAGCATGCAGGTTTTGGACTTGGTTTCGAAAGAATAATCATGTACATCACCGGAATGGGAAATATAAGAGATGTTATACCATTCCCTAGAACCCCTAAAAATGCTGACTTCTAATTTTAAAGTTAATTAAAAAAGGTGCAAATGCACCTTTTTATATTTTCATTAATACTATTTTATTTTGTGATAAACTTTCCTGCACATCAATTACTCTCTGGTTGGAAGAGCCTCTGAATTTCAAACCTTCCTGCTTTAGACTCTCCTCAAATCTTCCGTCCACTAAAACATCTATATATTGAAGAAGCTCTTTCCAGCCTCTTCTTTCATTTATATGCTCCAGTATGTAATCAAAAGTATAGCCCGTATAACACCATATGTTTTTATTTGCTTTTTTTAATTCTTTAGCTATAAATGCAAATTTATCTGCCTGCTCTAAAGGATCTCCACCGCTAAAGGTCACCCCTTTAACAAAGGGATTCTCTATTATATCTTTAACTATTTCATCCATATTGATGAGTGCTCCACCCTCAAAGGAATGAGTATCTTGATTAAAGCAGCCCTTACAGTTATGAGGGCAGCCTTGAGCAAATAGAACTCTTCTCATTCCAGGTCCATTAACAAGGCTTTCATAAGCTATGCCTGCTAATCTGACATTTTGCTGATTTTCCATGGTTAATCACCTTCTGCTAAACATAAGTTTTAACATTTGATATATGCGAAAGTCTATCTTCTCTCTCTGCTGACTTACCTGGTCCGAATCTTTCATCTAAGCTTAAATATCCTGTAACTCTGGATACTCCTTGTATATTTGTACTTCCGCACTTAGGGCACTTCATTTGTGAGCCTTCAAGGTAAGTTCCGCAATCACGACAGTATCTTATATGAAAATTAATACCCAAATAGCTTATATTAGTATGCTTATAAGCATATTCTAATATTTCTCTTATAACAGTTCCATCTGGTCTATCATCAAGCTCTATATAGGAAATATGTCCAGCATTGCAAAGCTTATGATAAGGTGCCTCTATTTCAATTTTATCCTTTATGGAAATAGGATAACCAACTGGCACATGATAGCTATTGGTGTAGTAATCTTTATCTGTAACTCCAGGTATTATTCCAAATATTTTTTTATCCTGGATTATAAACTTTCCGCTTAAGCCCTCTGCTGGAGTTGCATAAGTACTCCAATTAAGCCTGTCTTCCTGAGTTTTTCTATCTGTAAATTCTCTTATATGTTCTATTATTTTTACACCGAGTTCTCTAGCCTCAGCACTCTCCCCATGATGCTCCCCAATAAGTGCAGACAAGGTTTCGGCAAGACCTATAAACCCTATTGCCCAGCTTCCCTGCTTTAAAATAGGTTCTATGGAATCATCCTCGGATAAATTCTCACTGCCCTTCATAAGTCCTTGTCCTGCTACAAAGGGCAGATCTCTTACTTTAAGTTTTTTAAGTATATTATATCTATGTAAAAGCGCTTCTCTAGTAAGTTCTAATCTATTATCCAAAAGTTCAAAAAACTTATCTGTACTGCCTTTTGCTAATATACCTATTCTAGGCAAATTTATAGTAGCTGGAGCTATGTTACCTCTGCCCTTAGTTCCTGGTTCACCATTTATATTTGAGCATATATAAGTTCTGCAGCCCATAGTAGCTGGTATTACACCCTTATCAAAATATTCCTTATTAAAATCCGAGTCCATATTCATGAAAGTAGGGTTCATTCTCTTAGCTGCTACTCTGCAAGCTAACTCAAATAAATAATAATATGGATCATTCGGCTCTCTATTAACGCCCTCTTTTACTCTAAATATTATATTAGGAAATATAGGCTGCTCATGCTTTCCTAGTCCCTTTTCATATTCAATTAAAAAGGATTCGCATACTAAGGCTGCATCCTTTGTTTTTGGTATTCCTAAATTTATAGAAGAAAAAGGTACCTGTGAACCAGCTCTTGAATGCATAGTATTTAGATTATACACTATACCCTGCATAGCCTGAGAAATATTTTTTCTTAGTTTCTTTTCCACTAATTCATCCATTTTATCTTCACTTACTTCAAGCTCTAACAGTTCAGCTCTTATTTCACCTCTTGTAGGCTCAACAAAAAAAGCCATGTCATTATCAAAATCAGGGTGTGCTTGGCCGCCAAACATATCATTTTGAGTTGATTGAAGCAATATGCAGCTAAGCTCTGCTGCTGACTCTATTCTCTTAGGTCTGTTTATAGTTCCATAGCCTGTATTAAAGCCTCTTTGAAGTATTTCCCCTGTAGGTATGTGAAGACAGTTAGTAGTTAAATTATAGCTGTCTAAATCATGATAATAAATATCTCCATTTTCATGTGCTTTAGCTAAATGCTTAGGCATAGATGCTAAATTGTGCCATTTATTTGATTCACTAGCTATTCTTAGCAGCTTTGAACTAAAATTATTACCTACATTAGCATTATCTCTGTCAGTCTCTACTCCAATTTGACCTATAGCCTTCATTAAATCTGACTTTATATCTCTTATCTTAGTTCTTTCTTTTCTATAATTAGAGTAAGCTAAACCTATTTCTTTATATCCATTCTCTATTAGGGATTTTTCTACCATATTTTGTATATCTTCTACAGATATTTTTGTGATGTTTCCATCTTCAATTTTTTTTATTACTTTCTGTGTTAATTCCACAGCTTCGCTTTCTTTAATCTCGAAAGATATCTCCTGAGCCGCTCCCTTGACAGCTTCAGTGATCTTCAAAGAATTAAAATCCGCTTCTCGTCCATCCCTTTTCACAACATGTAGCATTAATAAAACCTCCATACACCATATATTGTATATCATATTATACTTCCTAAAAGTTTTTTTATCAATTTAAAATTTAGTTTTAACGATTTAATAACACAATCTATATCCCAATACCTTCTATTTTTATCGATTTCTATAGGAATTCAAATGTTGACATAGAAATTAATACATATTTTTTTAGTTTTAGAATAGACTATATTTTAAAAGGAAATCTTTAGGGGGCACCTATGATAAAGAAGTTTAGATTCACTTTTATAGCTTTTACACTTTTGCTATTTGCTTGCTTAATAGCTTATACAGGCATTTTTCAATTGAATAATGATAGCATTAAAAATAAAACAAAAGAAAAAGCTGTCAGTAAGGACTTATCTTATATATCACCTTACACAGGTAAAAATATTTCCAAGGAGGCTTACAATAATATTCCTTTCATGGCCATAATAGAAAACTCAAAGCCTGCTAGGCCTCAATCTGGATTATCAGATGCAGATATAGTATATGAAACATTAGCAGAAGGAGGCATAACAAGGTTTTTTGCTCTTTTCCACTCCAGCTCTCCAGGCATAATAGGTCCTATACGAAGCGTAAGGCCTTACTTTATAACTCTTTCTCTTCAATATTCTCTTCCTTTCGCTCACTGCGGAGGAAGCCCGGAGGCATTGGATAGAATTGAAAAGGAAAATCTTATGAGCCTAAACGAACTTCATAATGGAAATTACTATTGGAGAGATTCATCCAGGAAGGCACCTCACAATTTATATACTTCTTCTGAAAAAATCAGGTCGCTGATTGCTGATAAAAAGCAAATTTCACCTCCATCAATTTTCACAAACTTCAATAGTAAGCTGGATTCAAACTCTGAATTAGAGGCCGATGACATCTCAATAAGATTTAATAAAAGCTACACCACTACTTATCACTATGAAAACGGACTATATTATAAGTACATGGATGGAGAGGAAGCTATAGATAAGCTAAATAATTCTCCTATAACTGCTAAAACAATAGTAATACAATTTTCTGATATGCAGGTAAGAGATGACTTAAGATTAAACATGGGTTTAATCGGTGCTGGTACTGCCTATATCATAAATGGAGAAAAATATGAGAGCGTAACTTGGGAAAAGAAAGACGAAAAATCTCAAGTAGTCTTTAAAAATAATGAAAATAAAATCATATCTCTTCCCAAAGGCAATATTTGGTGGCACATAATTAACAAAGATTCCTCCGTGGAAATTGGATGATTTTTTGTTGAGCCTTATTGAAAAGATATGATATAATTATTCTGGTATTCTTTACATGATTATATAATTTTTAAGGGTGTTATAATATGAGTGATCTATTTTTAGATAAGGATTCAATAAAAGAAGAAGAAAAAAGATTATACAAAGAATATAAAGAGAAATTAGCTGAGCTGAGAAAGGTTCAAAAAGAAAAAGATTCTGTAGGTCAGGTTTTCACTAAAGGTTTGCTCCCTCTTTATGTTCTATATATACTAAGCTTAGGACCTACAAATGGAAATGATATATCTCATAAGATTGGGGAGCACACTCATGGCTTATGGGTGCCTAGCACTGGAGGTATATATCCGCTGCTTAAAAAATTCGAAAAAGAGGATTTTGTAAAAGGAGCCTGGGATGACCCTCATAAGAAGATACAGAGAATTTATTCTTTAACTGAAACTGGTCTTCTAGAATACGAACATAGAAAATCTTTACTTCAACCTAAAATAGAAGAAGCTTTAGAAGTTTTTAAAATTGTATTTAATGACCTTTACGGTTAATCACCTCATGTATATTAATTAAAACTTTGATTAATAATACCTATGAGGTGATTTTATTATGAAAGGTAAAATTATAGATAAAAGCTTAACAGATGTTTTCATAGCCTTTGAAAATGGAAATACTATGGATATTTCATTAAATTCCCTGCCTGAAAGCGTAAAAGTTGGAGATACTGTAGATATACCTTTTGACAATAACATACTTCTGAACGATAAGTTAATTGACTTTTTTTAATAGCAGTTATATAATATTGGTAAAATAAATATATGGCTAGGGGTGCCGCAGTGCTGAGAGATAAAGAATTTATTTATCAACCCTTATACCTGATCTGGCTAATACCAGCGTAGGGAAGCAGTGATTGAATGTATTTTAGCTATTGTCCTATGCCAGGATGATAGTTTTTTTATTTCAATGCTACAGTACCCTCAATATTAAAGGAGGTTTTTTTATGCCAAAAATAAACTTTGCAGAAAATTTCAAGACAATTTTCCAAAGTCCAGCTTTTATCGTTACCCTAATAGCTATAATTATAGTTGTAGTAGCTATTTATAAATTTAGAAAGGTAAAGCTTACTACTAGAATGATTACTCACATAGGTATAGCTTTAGCTCTTTCTGTAGTTTTAAGCTTTATAAAATTTGTACACTTACCCTTTGGAGGAAGTACAACCTTAGGAAGCATGGTTCCTATAATACTTCTTGCTTTGGTTTATGGACCAGAGGTGGGTTTTCTTTCTGGATTTGTATATGGACTTTTAAATCTTATTATAGATCCATATATTGTGCATCCTGCTCAGCTGCTTTTGGATTATCCTTTTGCATACATGAGTTTAGGACTAGCTGGTTATTTTAGAAATCAGAAATTTATAGCACCTATAGCTGCCATAAGCGGAAGATTCATATTCCACTTTTTATCAGGAGTTATCTTCTTCGCTAGCGATGCCGGAACACAAAATGTGTATCTGTACTCTTTAACATATAACGGCAGCTATTTATTGCCTGAGCTGATAATAACCCTAGTTGTTATTGCGGTTCTTCCTATAGAAAGGTTGTCAAAGAGCTTAGCTGCTGCTCACTAGCCTTATCTAAGGATTATTATACTTTGTAACTAAAAAGGATTGTATTAAAATATTTTAATGCAATCCTTTTTGAATATATGTTTTTAAAATTTGCTCAATAATAAGTATATTGTACGCCTGCTAAGATACGCTTATAGCATTTACAGGACAACTGCTTTCAGCCTCCTTTGCTGAATCTTCATCATCGCTTGGAACCGTATCTACTACAGATTCTGCCTTCCCATCGTCACCCATGTCAAAAACAGACGGGCAAACAGATGGACACAATCCACACCCAATACAAGTATCCTTATCAACTTCAGCCTTCATAATTTACACCTCCACTACTTCTGTAATACTAAAATAAGCATAGAAATTGTTTTGCTCAATCTCTATGCTTATATTTTATACTAATTTTTTAATTATATTCACATATTTAGTTGTGCTGAAGATGTATCTTTCAACTTCACCGCTGCCTAAAGCTTCAGAAAGATCCAGGTCTATAGGAAGTTCAGCAATAAGTTCAAGTCCCAAATATTTAGCATGTTCCTCTGCTGAAGTTTTGCTAAACACCTGTATTTTCTCTCCACATTTGCATTGAACATATGACATATTCTCTACTACACCTTGTATTGGCACATTAAGTTTCTCCGCCATTATTACAACTTTCTTAACTATCATAGATACCATATCCTGAGGTGTGGACACTATAACTAAAGATTGTATAGGGAAGCTTTGCATTACAGTAAGGGCTGTATCACCAGTTCCTGGAGGCATATCTATTAAAAGATAATCTAAATCTCCCCAATCAGTATCTGAAAGAAGCTGATTTAATACATTATTTATTACAGGTCCTCTCCAAATTACTGGCTGCTCTTCTTCTTCCGTTAAAAGGTTCATGGATATGACCTTTATTCCGCTAAAAGTGGTTACAGGCTTAAATATTATATCTTCTCCCTGTCCCCTGCCTATTTCAGCTCTCTGTTTATTTATACCAAATATTCTAGGCATAGATGGTCCTGTTATATCCGCATCCAATACGCCAACTTTATACCCAGCCTTCGTTAATTCTATAGCGGTAAGACCAGTTACAGTAGACTTACCCACTCCACCTTTGCCGCTTATTATCCCTATTATATTTTTTATAGTCCCATGCTTTATTGGTAAAACTGAGCACTGTGAGCTATTGCTCTTGGTTGAGCAACTAGACTTACTAGGACATGTATCGCATTTACTCATTTTTTCTCCTCCTGTAAATATTAGAATCCATCTGGCATAGAATCTGTTATTTTAACATCCCAGCTGCCATTTTGATACTTATTCACCACGTAGTATTTTTTTTCGCTATTATCCTTTTTATAAGTAACATCTATTATAGATTTATATATGTTAGTTTTATATCCCTGAGTACCCATTGTAATAAGAACATCAAAATTATCCTTATTCTTATTTACAAGCTGGGCCGATGAAATTGTTTTAGATATATCTGACTTAAACTCTTCAATTTCCATTGAAAGCATGTACTTTACCACATCTGTATCATCAAAGATATTTACGCCTATACTTCCACCATTTTTAGTAAGCTCAGACTTGTGCTGCTTCATAAACTGAATTATGGTTCCGTAATAGGTAGTTTTAAAGTCATTTGGAATTCTTATATCCCAAAGATGCTTTATTATGTCATTGTCCAATCTGCTGGATACTATATAAGTTTTTTGATTGTCATAAAGATTGCCGTAGTTTTTTTTATCTACTCCTACCACGTAGTTAAACTTATTTATGGTTTTTCCCTCATATATTTCAAGGGTATAATCAGGATCTAACTGAGATTTTTGTTCTGCCTTTTTTGCTGAAGATAATATATCATACAAATCCATTATGGTACTCTTATCAGTTACTGTGAACTTATATCCCACGTCCCTGGTGTTAGCTATTACTACTTTATCCGCTTTATTATTTTTAATATATTCAAAATCAGTGTTTTTAAATCCCAATTTTACTTCAGCTTCATTTATTTTACTGCATCCCGCCGTTGATGCACTTATTATCATAGCAGCCAAAAGCAAACTTATCTTCTTACCTTTTTTAATCATAATTAAAAGCTATTCAGCTTCCTCCCTTTTAACATCAGATTATATTTAATTATATATTTAACCTAGTGCTTAATAATACGTAATATATTTACTTATGTATTATTAATAACAGCAAAATTCCAAGCCTTATAATCACCATACAGCATATTTGCTAATTGCGATAGTAAAAGCTTGGAAATTGGCATCACAATTACATCCTTAAATAAAATTATAATACTTAAATATATATTTATCAAATCTCTTTAGCTAATTTCATAGGTGTTTGCCAAATATTCAAAAATAGCTGGCATATTTTCCTTTAAATCAGATTGTTGAACTGAAAAAGACATTCTGAAAAAGCTTTTATTTTGATCTATGAAATATTCATAGGTTCTGTAATAGCTATTTGAAGAAGTCTTTGTATCATAAGTAAGTAAATAAGCCGAATAATTTTTTATCTTTATAGGTGTAACATCATAATTTTTTATGCTTTCAGGATTAAAAGCACTTTTCTTGCTATTTATTAAAAATGTTTTTAAATCCTCTTCTAATTTCCATTTCTCTACAAAACCGTGAATTTTATTATCGCTGGAGGTAAAGTCATTATGATATAGTATTTCTCCTCCGGAAAACTTTTTTTCACTGGTAGTCCAATCACTTGGAAGTTTGTATTTTATGTTTCCAGAATCAATTTTATATTCCTTTAAAGACTCAATCCCATTTTGCATAAGAGCTGTCATCTTCAATCTATGATCAACTCCTGATTCAGCTACAAATAAAATCATCATAAGCCCCAATATTATAAGTGTTACACCTATTCTTTTTCTGTTTAACACAATTACCCTCATATGCTTTCCCCCACTAATCTCTGATGGTAAATTATATTAAGGAATTGTGCTAAATAGAACTAAGGTACCGGTATAACTATAGTTGAAGTTTTGTAATCATAAAACATCAGCCAATATCCAGCATCATCTTCTCTGGCTTCTCCCTCTTTAGCGGAAACCCAAGTTACAAAGCCAGATTTTCCTGCATAAGGCTGATCTGAGGCACTTCTCTTTCCAGGCACAGCATATACTATATATTTTACATTTCCTGAAGCATCATGTTTGTATCCAAATAGATAATGTCCAAAATTCTTTATATAAGGATAATAGGTTACCATAGGCTGATATGCTAAGGTATATCGATTATAATTAGAAGAATTGCACATATCCTCTACACTATTTACATTTACCTTATACCAAGTGCATCTTTTAATATCGGTGCATACTTCTTCTACTTTCTCAAAGCCTTCTGCAACTATATCAAAAAATTGCAATGGAGTTTCAAGCTCATAACCTATGCTAGCATGTGCTTCTTCTTGCTTCTCTATATGTTTGCTTACACTATCTGTGTCCACAAAGAAAGTGCTTTGCTCAGCATTGTTTTTCGTCTTATCTTCTATTTCCAATTTTTCTTCTACTTCATTCTTTACTTTCTCTAGTTTTTCAACCTTTTCTGGATTTTTCACTTCTTCAACTAAATCTTTTACCTCTGTGATTTCTTCATCACTCTTAACATGAATATCCTCTTCTATATTTTTTTCATATTGATCAAACATATTATCTTTTTTAACTTCAACTTCTTCTATTTTTTCTTCTGCTTTCTCTATAACTTCTATTTTTTCTTTTACCGGCTTAACCTCTACCTTTTCCTCTTTTAACTTATTTTCCTCGGGACTAATTACAGTCTGCTGGTTATCGAAAACTTTAAAGCTTCTCCAGTTTGACGGAATATCTGAAGTAGCAAATCCGCTCATTACAGATACCATAGAAGTATCATTATATCTTACTACTGCAGCTCCAGTTATCATATCCACCGAAATATTGCTTCCAGCTACATTAAAAACATCATATTCATAGGTTATTTCTGCTCTTCCATATTCATCTATGTTCATCTCTCCAAGCTTAATAAGCTTATTTACATCTTTTTTGCTGCAAATAAGCACCATATAATAAGGCTCTTTTTCTTTCTTTAAATTCTGAACATAATAAGATACTTTGCATTTATCATTTTTAGTTTCTAATTTAGTATATCCAGAAGGTAACTTATCAGAAGATATAGAATACCCGTTCTCATCTTGTTGTAATATAATGAAATATCTACTATATGACTTCTTGGATGCCACCTTTATTATCCCTCCACTATATTTATTCTATATAATATATGTGACGGATATAAAAAAGTGAACTTATATTAAAAATTTAATTTTCCATACTATTGGAAAGATCAGCAAATTCCTTGATAGAAAGCGTCTCTCCTCTTCTCTTTGAATCTATTCCTGTGGTTTCAAAAGCCTTAGAAATAACTTCTTGAGGAAGCTTCATACTTTTTAATGCATTAGACAAAGTTTTTCTTCTCATATTAAAAGAATGCCTTATTACATCAAAAAATAATTTTTCATTCTTAACAAATGCAGCTGGTTCATCCAGCTTATCAAGGCTTATTACCATAGAATCCACCTTCGGCTGAGGTATAAAACAGGAAGGTGCTACTTTTCTTACTATATGAGTACTGCAATAATATTGTACAAGTAAAGACAAAGCTCCATAGTCTTTACCTCCTGGAGCTGCATTCATTCTCTCTGCAACTTCCTTTTGTACCATTACCGTAAGAGATTTAAAGGGATATTTTTCTGTAATAAGCTTTAATATTATAGGAGTGGTAACATAATAGGGCAGATTAGCTACAAGCTTTACGCTCTTCTCATCTCCAAATATTTCATGGAAATTTATATTCAAAGCATCTTCATTAATAAGCTGGAAATTATCAAAGTCTTTTAGTTCCTCATTTAATATTGGTATCAGATTTCTATCAAGCTCAATGGAACATACCTTTTTAGCTTTTTTAAGCATCTCTTTCGTAAGAGTTCCAACTCCTGGCCCTATTTCTATAACAAAATCTTCCTCTCCTATATCTGCTCCCTGAACTATATCCTTAAGCACTGAATCATCTATAAGGAAATTCTGACCTAAACTTTTTGTAAATTTAAATCCATATTTTTTAACTATATCTTTTGTATTATTTTCCATAAACTCACCACATTTCTTGTTTTATAACTTTTGCATATATCAACATTCTCTTAAAACATAGCCAAACTTCTAACTGCTTCTGCAAGCTCTTCCCTAGATACACCGTAATTGTTTAATCTAGATAAAAACTGCACAGCATTTCCATATCCTATGCCTAATATATTTCCCACTTTGTCTCTTCTATCTTTAGAATCTCCGTATCCTGTAAGCTTAAGGAAAAACATATCCTGCATATTAAATTCTGATCTTTTTTCTCCAAGCTCACATTTAGCTTTGTTTAAAGCCTCTATTATGATTTCAGGCTTTGCATTTTCTACGCCTATATCACCATCTTTGGTACCATCTTTTCTCGATATGTATGCATGCTTTATCCCTTTGACCCTTTTAGATATTATGCGTCTTATTTTTTCTCCAGCAAAATCTGGATCTGTAAGTACGATTACTCCCTTTCTATTTTGCGCTTCTCTTATTTTATTTATCACTTTTTCATTTATTCCAAAGCCGCCCACAGCTATAACTTCTGCTTCTACAGCCCTTTTTACAGCAGTAACATCGTCTCTTCCTTCTACTACTATAACTTCTTTAATCATAAAAACACCACCAATAATTTCATATGCTATATAGATTCTACCCTAATAGCATTGTGTTATCAAGAAAAATAGTACTTAACCTCTTTCGTAAGGCTAGGTACTATTATTTAACTCCTTTTAAATTAAATCATAGGTAATGCAAACCTGTTTGTTATATCTAGGATCTCTCACCACCTCAGCATCTATGTTGAAAATATTTTTTAAATTCTCTTTGGTCATAACCTCTTCTGGAGTTCCGTTAGAGACTATTTTACCTTCCTTAACTCCAATCATATAATCCGCAAATCTAGCTGCATTATTTAATTCATGAATAACCATAATAATTGTTCTTCCCTGTTTTTTGTTTAAATTTTCAAGCAATGTTAATATTTCCAGCTGATGAGCTAAATCCAAATAAGTGGTAGGTTTATCTAAAAGCAGTATATCTGTTTTTTGAGCAAGAGCCATAGCTATCCACACTCTCTGTCTTTGTCCTCCGGAAAGTGCTTCTATCTCTCTATCTTTATATCCTTCCATACCTATTACCTCTAAGGCCCATTGAATGATTTCTCTATCCTCCTTCTGCAGTTTTCCAAAACCTTTTTTATGAGGAAATCTTCCGTAAGCTACAAGCTCTTCTACTGTAAGTCCCTGTGGAGCCTGAGGACTTTGCGGAAGTACTGCCATAAGCTTACCTCCTGGCATTATAGTTAATTTTAATTATGATCATAAAATTATAGGAAGCAATAAACCTTAAGATTACTGCTTCCTATAAAGTACAAAGTATTTAAGAAACTTAACTTCTACTCTTAGCATGTGTAATTTTATATCAGGTGTATAATGGCAAATATAGCTAAGAATTGGAGCATATAGTGTTGATAATCATTTTCATTATCAATTAATTATATTATATCAAATAGTTTATTTATGTCAATATAGTTCCGATACATTTTGCCTTTGTTTTAATAGTCTAAAAAAAATAGAAGCCCTAAGGCTTCTATTTTAAAACATATACATTTAAATATCTTACTCCCCAATTGGAAGCTTCATTGTAACTATTTAGGAATACATCTATTGAATTTCCTTTAATAGCCCCACCTGTATCTTCTGCAATGGCAAATCCATAACCATCTACATATACTTTTGTTCCCAGAGGTATCACATCTGGGTCTACTGCAATGGTACTGTATCCACTAGGATCTCTTTTAGCTGTTGTGCCTGTGGATGTTATGCCATATTCTGCGCTACCTCTTGATTTACCTGTACATTGGTAGCAATTAGTATAGGCTGTAGCCTTTACTCTAACTGTTCTCTTAAAAAGAACCTGTTCTCCTCCTCTAGAAAGATTTAAAACTCCTAGAGTGCCTTGTACTATTATTTTCTGTGATGGTTGTTTAGTTACATTGTCACTTATCACATCGTTAGATATTAGCTTACCATCTTCATAAACTAATCTGGACGTAATTTCTCTTTCACCAAACTGACCATCCTGAACAACTTTTGTTACATTGCTTGGCAGATTATTATCTTTATTAACAACCGTTGAATAATCAACGGACACTACATTTTTCTTAATTTCACTTGATACTCTAGTAATGCAAATTTCCATGCCAGCTGTAACATTTTCAGTTTTCAGTGGTGCGATTTTATCAGCGCTGCTTAGCTTTATACCTTCAGCTGCTAACATATCACCAACTTTGTTTTGAGCAGTAGCTACATTTAGTATCTTCCCATCAACTTTTACTTTAATGTTAACTGCTCTTTTGATAGATATTCTATCTCCATTTTTTATTTTACTGTCTATTCCTGGTTGAATCTTATCCTTTGGCCCTATCTGAATATTATTTTTGGCTAGAGAACTCTTCAAATCAGAAGTATACGTTATTATCTTTGTTTCTTTTCCGTCTATAACAATTGTTATTTCTTTTTTCATATTATGAATAATGCTGAAACAAATTATTATCAGTAATAAAATCACAAAGGTGGATTTTGGGCCAACTGAAAAAAACTTTCTCATCTCAGTCCTTATTTTTTCCATCTTTTTTTACCTCCATCTCAAGCTTTGAACACAAATATTCTCAGCCTTTTTTTGACTGTTTAGAATGCACTCTGTGCATATTGATATTAAATATATATGATGGCAACATTTTAACAGTCTTTTATGGAGTTATTTCTTAATGGATAAAACGAGCATATATAATTATATGCAAAACCCAAACAAATAAGTACATGCTTTTAAAAAATTAGAATAAGTTACCAAAATTTCAGCAACCTTTGTCTATTCTACACTATTATTTTAAATTTAGCAAGTTTTTCACATTTTTTATAGTATTACTGCTTATCTCTTCTACTGTTACTTCTTTTATTTCAGCTATTTTTTCCATTACATAAATTATGTAATCTGATTGATTTCTCTTGCCTCTATTAGGTGTTGGTGCCATATATGGGCAGTCTGTTTCGACAAGAATTTTATCCATAGGTACCTCTCTTACAACTTCGACAATTTTTTTAGCATTTTTAAAAGTAACTACCCCTGTTATGCCTATATAATAACCTTCCTTTAAACATTGCTTGGCAAATTCTACACTTCCTGAAAAGCAGTGAACAACTCCATTAACCTTTGGAAATTGCTTTATTATGTTAAGTGTATCCTCATGAGCATCTCTGTCATGAATCACCACTGGCAATTTCAATTCTTCAGCCAATTTCATTTGATTAATAAACGCTTGTTTTTGTATGTCCCTAGGAGGATTTTCTTCATAGTAGTAATCTAATCCTATTTCCCCTACAGCTCTGATTTTAGGATTTTGAGCTAACAGTCTAAATTCATTAAGTACCTCTTCATTTAATTCATATGCATTTTCTGGGTGTATTCCAATAGCTGCATAAAACATGTCATAGGTATTTGCCAATTCTGCTGACTTTTTTGCTCCAGCATAAGAAGCACCGCAATTTAAAACTCCTATTACCCCGCTTTTTTGTATAGCTTCTATAACTTTTTCTCTATCTTCATCAAATTTCTCATCATCATAATGGGCATGGGAATCAAAAATTTTTATATCCATAAAAACACTTCCTTATATATTTATAATTATTGTCATTATTTTAATACATTATAACAAAATTTAAAGAGATCTGCATAAAATCCATCTTAATTAAACACAATACTATTATTGGATATTATTAATTTAGAGTTTACAGGAGGTTTTTTTCAATGCATGGTACAGTAAAATGGTTTAATGCCCAAAAAGGATATGGTTTTATAACCACTAATGATGGGAAAGATGTTTTTGTTCATTTTTCAAGTATAGGAGGCGAAGGCTTCAAATCTCTAAACGAAGGTGATAATGTAGAATTTGAAATTAGTCATGGCGCAAAAGGAGAACAGGCAACTAATGTTACAAAAGCCTGACTGCTATTAACTTTTATTTGTCGCAGATGTAGACTTTCTACATATAAATTTATTTATTGGGCTATGTTTTAAATCAGTGCTGATTTTTACACTGATTTAAAACATTCCTTTAGTTTCAAATGCTATATTTTTAAAATGCCAAAATATCATATTCACATTTTAGAACTAATTATACAAAACTATTTACTTGATTTTTTAACTATTATGTGCTAAATTTTTTTTGGGTGGCATCGCTAAGAGCTGCACTAAAATTTATGTCAGTTTTTTTATGCTCATATCTAGATTGCTTATCTTGCAATCAAAATTAAGAATGAGACATATTTCATTATAGGTACACTTCTTTAGAGGAGGTGGTACTAATAAAAACAGGGTTTATAGGTGCTGGAAAGATGGGATTTACCTTAGGAAAACTCTTTTCCGTAAATGATATACCTCTTTCTGGGTACTACAGTAGAACCTATTCTTCAAGTAAGGCTGCCAGCAGCTTTACAGATAGCAAATGCTATGATAATTTAAAAGATTTGATTCATGATAGTAATATACTATTTATTACTGTGCCTGATGATGAAATATTAAACACTTACAACCAATTAAAAGATTACGACTTTTCTAACAAAATTATTTGCCACACTAGTGGCTGTCTCACGTCCAAAATATTTTCTGACATAGATAAGTATCAAGCTTACTCTTATTCAATTCACCCAATATTTCCTGTTTCAGATAAATATGAAAGCTATAAATTTATAAAAAATGCTACATTCACTATAGAAGGCAGCGAAAAATATATGGATTACTTTAAAAAAATATTTACTTACATGAATATTAAGCTAGTAAAAATAAAATCTTCTAATAAATCCATGTATCATCTTGCTAGTGTGAATGTAAGCAACATTTTTTTGAGTTTAGTAAAAAGAAGCTGCTCATATTTAATTCCATATGGTTTCTCTGAGGAAGATGCTATTAATGCCCTATATCCACTTATAAATAGCAATATAGAAAATTTTAACAACAATGGATTATCAAAAGCATTAACCGGCCCATTAGAGCGAGGAGATATGGATACTATAAAAAAACATATTTCAGCTATGCCTGAAGCTCACCGCAGAGTATATGCAGATTTATCCTACGAACTTCTTGAAATAGCTAAGCTGAAAAATAAAAACAGGGATTACTCAAAAATAGAAATCTATCTGGAGGAATTGAAAAATGAAAAATACAGCAGTGACCTTTAAAGAGGCTAAACTAAATGGAAATAAATTAAGCATGCTTACAGCCTATGATTATTCTACTGCTAAGATAGTAGACGAATCAGGTATAAACGGAATACTTGTAGGTGATTCCCTAGGAATGGTATCACTAGGATACGAAGATACTTTAAGCGTAACAATGGAAGATATGCTTCATCATTCAAAAGCTGTAGCAAGAGGTACAAAAAATGCACTAATTGTTACTGACATGCCTTTTATGTCCTATCAAACTTCTATTTATGATGCGGTATATAACGCAGGAAGATTGATTAAAGAAGGAAATGCAAATGCGGTAAAAATTGAAGGAGGTGCAGCTTTTGCTCCACATATAGAGGCTATAGTGAATGCATCAATCCCGGTAATGGGCCACATAGGGCTCACTCCTCAATCCGTGAATGCTTTCGGCGGATTTAAGGTACAGGGGAAAAGTGAAGCTGCTGCTAAAGCTCTTATAGAAGATGCTAAGCTTATAGAAAAAGCAGGAGCCTTTGCAATAGTTTTGGAATGCGTTCCTGCAAAATTAGCTGAAATAATTTCTTCCAGCATCAGTATCCCTACTATAGGTATTGGAGCTGGAAATGAATGCGATGGTCAGATATTAGTTTATGCTGATATGCTTGGAATGTATTCCGATTTTAAGCCTAAATTTGTAAAGCAGTATGCTCAAATCGGTGCTCTTATGCGAGATGCTATAAAGTCATATATCAGTGAAGTAGAAAATGGTGCTTTTCCTGCTGCAGAGCATGAATTTAAAATAGACGACAGCATAATAGCAAAGCTATATTAATAAATTGGAGGCAGTATTATGAAAATTGTTCACACTATAAAGGAAGTAAAAGATTGTATTAACTCTTGGAAAAAAGAAGGCTTCTCTGTAGGGTTGGTTCCTACTATGGGATATTTGCACCAAGGACATGCATCTCTAATAAAAAAAGCTGTTAACGAAAATGATAGAGTAGTGGTTAGTGTATTTGTTAACCCTATACAGTTCGGACCAAATGAGGACTTAGAAAAATACCCTAGAGATATGGATAATGACAGCAAGCTAGTAGAGAGCTGTGGAGGAGCATTAATTTTTAATCCAGCTCCTGAGGAAATGTATTTTAAAGATTTTTCCTCTTATGCAGAAGTTACCGGCCTTACAGAAGGACTTTGCGGAGCTAAAAGACCTGGACATTTTAGAGGAGTATGTACAGTTGTTACTAAGCTTTTTAATATAGTTCAACCTGATAGAGCATACTTTGGTGAAAAAGATGCTCAGCAGCTGGCAGTTATAAAAAGAATGGTAAGAGATCTTAACATGAATATTGAAATAGTTCCTTGCCCAATAATCCGTGAAGAAGATGGTCTTGCAAAAAGCTCAAGAAATACCTATTTAAACGCTGAAGAGAGAGCTGCAGCCTTAATACTAAATAAAAGTCTTACAAAAGCCAAAGCTGCTTTAAATGATGGTGAAAAAAATGTAGCCGCAATTATAAGCCTAATAGCTGATACGCTAAAAAGTGAAGCTTTAGCAAAAATCGACTATATTGAAATAGTTGATAGTTCATCTCTTGAAAAGGTAGATAACGTAAAAAGCAGCATATTGGTTGCCATAGCAGTATACATAGGCAAAACAAGACTTATAGATAATTTTACATTCAATATATAAGTTCTGTTTAAAATCAATGTTACTTACACTGATTTTAAACATAGCCAATATATAAAAAAATATGATAAATACTTTATATTATGGGGGATACGAAATGATACTTAATATGCTAAAATCTAAAATCCACAGAGCTGTAGTAACTCAAGCTGAACTTAATTATGTTGGAAGCATAACCATAGATAGAGACCTTATGGATGCAGCTGGAATTGTGGAATATGAAAAAGTAGCAATAGTTAACATAAATAATGGAGAAAGATTTGAAACTTATGCTATAGAAGGTGAAAGCGGCAGTGGCGTAATATGTCTTAATGGTGCTGCTGCAAGATGCGCCCAAAAAGGCGATTTAATAATAATAATGACCTACTGCCAATTAGAGCCTGAAGAATTGGAAAACCATAAACCTAAAGTTGTATTTGTTAATGAGGACAATTCTATAAATAGAGTTACCAATTATGAAAAGCATGGAAAATTAGCTTCCAATAACTAGGGTATGTTTTAAAAGAATGTTGATATAGACTTATGATCATTAAGAAACTCTAAGGATTGCTTTATTATAACTGGCTACCCATTTTATTGCGACGTCCTGTCGCTAAAATGGCTTTGCCCTTCCTGGGCAAAATTACGCCAATTATAAGTCGCACTTCCTAAGAGTTTCTAAAACTCCAAAGAAAATATCAACATTTTAAAACATACCCTTTCGAACTAAAGGTAAAAATTCAGCCTTGCTGAATTTTTTATAAATCTATAATAATTATTTTCCTACCAGGAAATTGCTGGCAGATCAAAAATTTAAAAGAAATCGGCTCAAAAAGACTCGATTTACTCAATAATTCTTACTTCTTAATTCAAATGTATCGCTTACAAAGCTTAGTTTAATATCTTAAAATAAATAACCTTTTTGAGATATCTCCTTTTACTTGCTATTCTTATATTGTGTTGGAGTAAAATGAGTTATCTTTTCAAATTTGCTTATAAAATAATTAGCATCTGAGTAACCTACTTTTATTGCTATTTCATATAGCTTTAAATCTGATCTTCTGAGTAATTTTTTAGCTTCTTCAATCCTCTTACTATGAAGATAATCATTAAAGTACATGCCAAAACTTTTTTTAAATAGCTGACCTAAATATACAGGATTTATGTAGAAAATCTCCGCTAATTTTTTCAAGCTAATATCTTGCTGATTATAATTATTATCGATATATTTTGCAATTTCATATATACCGCTACCTTGACTAGTGGATTTCATTGACTTAATATATTTTGAACTGGCTATGGAGAATTTTACCAGGTTATCCTGCATTTCTCCTATGCCCATATCCTTCATATATTTTATAGTTTCAAACATATTCATAAAGTCATCCGTATTGCCGTTTTTTTCTGTAATATTTGAAATCACATTTAAAACAAGCACAATAAAGTAAGCTTTAACTATGTCAGGCGATATATTGTGTTCTTTTATATTTTTAAATATATTGTTTATATTCTCAAATATTTTTAAATTATCTCCTTGCTCTATGGCACTTGAAAGGTCTTCAACTTCTAAATTCTGTCCATCATAATACTTTGACTCTACCTTCTTGATATCATCATAATATATGACGGTCTCCTTATCATAAAAATATTTATATTGCTTCATGTTGTTACAGGATATATATGATTCAATTAAATCATTTATGTTACCTACTTCTTTGCCCACTATAACTATACATTTATTTGTAATATTATTTGAAATATTTTTATATAAAGCTTCCGCAAAATTTTCCACACTTTTATAATATTTTAAGATTTCATCACATAGGATTATGCCATACTTCCAAATCTGTTCTTGATATATGCAGTTTATATTTTCTCTGTGTATTACTCTATATATACTCTCTTCCAATTCCCTAAGCTTTTCTTTTAATTCCACTTCATTCAAATCTTCAAGCCAATCTAATACGTCAATTTCTAAATATATATATCTTATTTTAGAATTTAAAATATTTTTATAAGCAGAATAATTCAGATTATCAACTTTTTTGCCGTTTATTAGGTTTTCTATAAGGCTATTCTCCTCATTGCTTTCAGCATTTTGTTTTATTCTTTCCTTAATTTCAAGTATGACCTTAACCAATTCATCTTCATCTATAGGTTTAAGCAAATAATTAAAAACATTTGATTTAATAGCCTTTTGCGCATATTTAAAATCAGTATATCCACTTAGTATTATAAATTCAGCTTTGCTGCCAAGTTCTTTTTTAGCTTTCTCTATTAATTCTAGCCCGCTCATTTCTGGCATTCTTATATCCGTGATAACTATATCAGGATTTATTTCCTTGATTAATTTTAAAGCTTCTTCTCCGTCCTCTGCTTCTCCACATAACTTAACATCATATTTTCCCCAGCTTATTACTGATTTCATACCTTCTCTAACAAATGGTTCATCATCAACAATTATAACCTTCAGCAACAAATCACCTCCTTGCTATATATCTTTTTTACATATTTTTTTATATTCTGTTGGCGTAGTATGAGTTATTTTTTCAAATCTGCTTATAAAATAATTAGTATCCTTGTATCCCACATTTTCTGCAATATCACAAATCTTTTTATCTGTATTCAGAAGTAATTCCTTTGCTTTTTCTACTCTAATATTATTTAAGTAATCATTAAAAGACATTCCGAAATTCTTTTTAAATATCTGTCCAAGATATATAGGATTTATATAAAAATGCTCCGAAAGGCTTTTTAATCTTAAATCTTTTTGAAAATTATTTTCAATATAATCCTTCACTTCTAACAATACACCCTTACTTTTGTATTGCTTTAAATCTGTTATATATTTGGCAGTTTCTATACAAAATTCTTGAAGCCTGTTTTTTAAATCCTTTACAAAAGTAAAATCATTTTGGAGTCTTTCAATACTATTTGATATTATCGAAGGATCTCCTTTCATATTAATTATATTATTTAAGACTTCAAACTCAAAGCTAATTATATTTGATTTTGCCACTTCCGGAGCTGTAGATTCTTTTACTATCTCAATTTCAATTTTTTCTATATCACTATATATTTTGTCCACATTATTCTTTTCCACAGCTTCCAAAAGATTTTCTAGCAATTCTTTATTTATGCTGTCATAATTAAATTCAACATCTTTCAGTTTTTCATAGCTCAATACACCTTTTTGGGCTAAAATAAAATTATTGTTTATTGCTTTCAAGCAAGTCTCTCTAGATTGTACTAAATTAACGATACCTTCTGCCTTCTCGCCTAAATAGAGAGTACATTCAATATCCAGTTCATCTTTAATTTTATTTATTATAGTATAACCTAGTTCTTCTATATCTTTATATTTTTTATATAATTCATCCGTGAATAAAATTCCCTACGTATTTTCTTCCTCAATAACATAAATGAATGTGCTTTGGGCAAATACTCGAGAAATAAACTTTTTAACCATTTGAGCAACGCTATACTCTTTTAATTCTTTATTCTCTATTTCTATAGGTAGAATAATTCCATAACAGAATTTGCCCTTATCAAAATTAGGAATAAATTCCCTAACCTTATTTAATTTATTTTTATCCGCCTGCCCATTCATGTATTTTTTTAACACATTGGCAGCCAAAATTTTATAATCAAGAAACGAACTTAATCTTTGATTTTTTTCGTCTAGCTCTTTTTTTATTCTTGCAAGTGATTCCTTAACTTCATCCTCATCAATAGGCTTAAGAATATAATTTACTACCCCATAGCTCATCGCTTGTCTAGCATATTCAAATTCGCTGTACCCGCTTAATATTATATATTTACAGCCACTTTTCAACTCTTTTTCACATTCTCTTATCAGTTCTAAGCCACTCATCTCTGGCATTCTTATGTCAGTGATGATTAAATCTGGTGAATATTCTTTAGCACTTTTTAAGGCATCAATGCCATTATCTGACTCACAGCATATCTGAAAATCATATTCTGCCCAATTGATTAAGGATATTAAACCTTGCCTAACAAATGGTTCATCGTCTACTATCATAACTTTATACAAATTAGCTTCCTCCCATCTGAGTTAGTCTTCGGTAGGTATGCTTATAACTATTCTCGTGCCTTGTCCAAATACACTTTCTATTTTAAAAGTAAATTTATCATCATATATGAGCTTTAATCTGTTATAAACATTTTTAATTCCTATACTTTTACCATCACTGGTCTCCTTATGCATATTGCTGATTATATCTTTTAGCTTATTATCCTCAATACCAGTACCATTATCTTCTATTATGCAAATAAGCTTTCCTTCTTCAAGGTCTAGTTTCATAGAAACCTTTCCGCCATCTTTTTTCCGTTCTATTCCATGGGCACAGGCATTTTCTACTAAAGGCTGGAAAATCATTTTGGGAACATTAAAATAGAGAGCCTCTTGATTTATTTCCATCTCATAATCTATTTTATCACCAAATCTATATTTTTCTATCTTTAAAAAATCTTCAATATATTCTGTTTCTTCCTTTATGGTTATCATATCATTTTCCCACTGAAGCAGTCTCCTAAACATCTTTGATACATACTTAATAATCTGAGCAGTTTCAGTTTCTTTTTTTATTACACTTCTCATACGTATGCTCTCTAAAACATTAAAAAGGAAATGAGGATTTATTTGGCTTTGAAGAGCATTTATTTCAGCTTGCCTTCGCTCTATCTCTAGATTTTTCTTCTGTATTTTTTCCTCATATACATCTCTTATAAGCTCATTTATCTTAAGAGTCATTCTATTAAATTCTCTTATTACTTCTCCTATTTCATCTCTTCCTTCATTGCACTCCACTATCTCAAAATTCTGCTTTCTTACCTTCTTAATGTGCTTAGTAAGAATCTTTAGTCTGTACTTAAAGGAAGATGAAATGATCTGAATAATCACAAAAGCAAATAATAGATTAATTATGCATAGGTAATATATATATTGCTTAGATTCATTTATATTAGTGGTAATATCCTGTTCATTCACTACCAATGCAAGCTGCCATCCCTTGGTCTGACTATATTTATCAAAATCCGTTTTGATTATAGTATCGCTTTTCTTGAAAAGGCTTTCATCGAATATAGGAAGTATTTTTCCTTCACCATATTGCTGATCTGTAGTGCAGACTACCCTATCTCCATCATTTAACAAGTACACCTGTCCGCTTAATTTCTCAGAATCTAAAGTTGTTTGTAATTTATAATCGCTAAAATCAATCTTAAGTACCTTATTATACTTCTGACCTGAATTAAAATAATTTAACACTTTTATTAAACTAAAATACTTATTTCCTCCGCTTTCATAGGCAATCATATGAAACACTTTTGGATCGCTTAAAGCATATTTATACCATTCTTGCTCTTTCACGTCATCAGTTATAAATTGATATCCGCTGCTATTAGGTATGTTAGGATTGTTAGTATATATATTTACTTCTCCAATCTGATTTACCATATATAATATTTTCTGAAGGCTGTCTCTAAGATATCTGTTATATTCATCATAAAAATCTTCCATGGAAATATAATTTCTTTCCAAGGAATTATTAATTTGCTGATCTGTAAGAATAGTATATGCAGCCAGAGTTCCATCGTCTATATCCTTATATAGTTGAAGTTTTGTCTTCTGAAGAGAGGAATTTATTAATTCTAATTGCTGATTTTTCACATTGTTGCTAGTTACTTTTAAAAATACTGTATTTGTAAAAATCACAGGTAAAAAAGCACATAGAATATATATGAGCAGCAATTTATTTTTCACGCTTATGTTATCAATAGGATGTTTATTTAATATTATTTTTATCAATTTTATTCCCACCAAACATTATATAATACATATCTATCCTATCTTTAGTTTTACACAAAAAATATATTATGTAAAGCTTTTTCCCCTTTATTTCACTATATAGCTTTATACTACAAAAAGGCTGCTATACTATCTTCATATTATAGCAACCTTCTATTATTTTACTAAAACATTAGCCTTTTACACCACCAAGTGTAAGTCCCTTAACAAAATACTTTTGAAGGAAAGGATACACACACAATATAGGTACTATAGCTATTATTGTCATAGTAGCCTTAATTGATAGTGGAGTAACTGATCCTGAACCATCTGGATGTTTAACAAACGCATTTTGCATCTGCAAGGCTTGAGTGGATTGCAGAACCTTCTGCAGTTCGTACTGCAGTGTACTCAAAGATTGTACACTTGAACAATAAAGCATTGTATCAAACCATGAGTTCCATTGTCCTACAGCTACAAACAAGGTTATAGTAGCCAAAACTGGTAAACTTAGTGGGAATATTATTGAAAATATTATTCTAGTTTCGCTTGCCCCATCAATCTTAGCTGATTCTACAATACTTCCTGGAAGTCCATCGATGTAGCTTCTTACAACCATTATATTCCAAGCACTTACTATTGCTGGTAATACGTATACTAAGAAATTATTTCTAAGCCCTAAATCTTTTATCCAAAGATATCCTGGTATCAAACCTGCACTGAAATACATTGAGAATATAAAAATTCTTGAATAAAATTTACGAAACACAAAGTCTTTTTTACTTATGGCATAAGCAACTATTAAGCTTGCCAGTACATTTAACACTGAACCTATTAAAGCACGAAGTACTGAAATAAGTGTTGCTCCATATATAGCAGACTCACTTAATATATTTTTATAATTATACAAAGTAAATTTTCTAGGAAGAAGATATATTCCTCCTCTTGTAGAATCTACTGAATCATTAAATGAAACTGCTAAAGTATTAATAAATGGATACAATGTAACAATTACGAGCAAAGCTAGTATTATATAATTTATTGTATCAAATGTGATATCTCCTCTAGTGAGTCTTGATCCAACTTTTCTGCTTTTCATATATATACCTCCTTTTTTAATTAAAACGCACTCTCTCCATCAATCATTTTTGACAGCCTATTGAAAGATGTAACTAAAACTAGGGCTACCACAGAGTTAAATATACCTGCTGCTGTTGCAAAGGAGTATCTGCCAAGTGGAATACCATAGTTATAAACATACAGTTCTATAGTCTGCGAATAATCCAATACTGATGGATTTGATAGAAGGTATGTTTGTTCAAAACCTACACTTAAAAGTGATCCAATACTCAATATCATAAGAATTTTTATTGTAGGAACTATGCTTGGAAGAGTTATAGCAAATATTTTTCTAATTCTTCCAGCCCCGTCGATGCTTGCTGCTTCATAAAGTTCACTATCTATGGAAGTCATTGCTGCTAAATAAATTATAGAGTTCCAGCCAACTTCCTTCCAAATATCTGACCCTACCATTACTCCCCAGAAGGCAGTAGGTATTCCCATAAAACTTATAGGATGAGATACTAAATGAAGATTAACTAAAACCTTATTAACTATACCATCATCTGTAGAGAGAACATTATATACTATGTTAGCTGCTACAACCCAGGAAACAAAGTGTGGAAGATAGGATATAGTTTGTACAACTTTTTTATATTTCTGATGTCTTACTTCATTTATAAGCACCGCTAAAGTAATTGAAGTTAAAAAACCGAATATGAATTTCAAAATAGCTATTCCTAAAGTATTTCTAAGAGCATGATAGAAATTGCTATCGTGAAATAAATCAGTAAAATTTTTAAGTCCAACCCACTCAGATCCTGAAACACCTAAAGCAGGCTTATAATTTTGAAATGCTGTAATCCATCCCCAAAGCGGCGCATAATTAAAAATTAATAGCAGCAATAGAAATGGAAGAGTTATAATTACTAATTCTTTTTGGCTAGATAGTTGCTGTAGGAAACTTTTTTTCTTTTTAGGAACAAAGCCATTAACTACCACTTCAGACTTTTGCATATAAATACCCCCTGTAATTATTGTGTAATATTTATGTAAAGCATATTATGAATCTTCATAACACTTCTTGCTTTCTAATTTATTTATAGGATTTCCAAGTGTTACCTTGGAAATCCTACTTAATTTGAACTACTTAGAAGCAGTTCCCCAATCTTTAACTCTTTGATTAACCTGCTGAGTGATATAGTCATTTCCTATGTCATACTTAGCATCTTTCATTTTCTGTGAATATTCGCTCCATACGCTTTCAAAGTTTGCTGTTTTTCCAGTTATAAGCTTAGGCATGTAAGCTATTGCTATATTTCCAGCATTCTGCTGAGCTATCTTTACATCTTGTTTGCTGTCTGGAATCTGTATATCCCATCCATATCCGAATGGTGAATCTATTGGTGCTGAAACTAAATCAGCAAGACTCTTAACATTGTATGCTTTAACTATGTCTTGTTCATATGGTTTGTATTTTGTTGATATATATGCATCAGTATCCTGTGGTGAAACAATGTTTCCGTCAGCATACTTAGAATCTTTTCCAAAGTTTGGATGAGGGAACATCCAGAACTGACCTATACCACTAGTCTGTCCATAGTTAGCATCATCCATCTGCTTTAACTGATCAGCATTCTTAGTCATTTTCCCGTTTGAATCAACTTCATAGTCAGTACCTTTTTGTCCCCATTCAACTAGCTTCTGAATTTCATCTCCGCACATTGCATCAAGGAACTTAAATGCTGCTACAGGATCTTTACAGCTCTTTGTTATACTTACACCAGCCTGTACAGAAGTAACATTTATTCCACCGTAAGAGTTATTTGTAACACCTGCGAAAGTTACAGGCATTGAAACTGGAATTCTGTCATACTGTTTCTGCTGCTCAAGAGCAGTTATAGAATCACTTAATCTCCATCTTTCATCGTAGTAACCAACTACTCTTCCTGAAGAAATCTTAGCTTTGAAAGCATCCTGGTTCTGAGTGAACATATCTGGATCAAGAATACCCTTGCTCCATTCTTCATTTAACTTCTTGAAGTAATCATGAGCGTAATTAGTCAAATAGAAGTTCTTTGCTGTATATTGTCCATCAGATCCTTTTGTTATAATATTATTTCCTGTATTTGGATATCCTGCCAAATATGCAGGAGCATTTGTTAAAATATAGTTTCCAGTAGAATCAGTTTCTGCTGCAAATCCTATAGTTGGTTTTCCGTTGTAATTAGGATTTTCTTTAACATACTTTTCTATCCTGTCAAAGTAATCATTTAATTCAGTAACTTTAGGATAACCCTGCTGTTTTAATAAATCAGCTATTAAATTGAAGCCTGAAGTTGCATATATTGGTGTGTTAGCTTTTCTTCCTGGAGATAATGTATAAATATGTCCATCTGGAGATTTAAGCTTCTTAAGGTCATCTCCGTAGTACTTTTTAATGTTAGTACCATATTTTTCAATATAGTCATCCAATGGGACTAATGCTCCAGCACTTATAAAGTCTGTTAAAGCATTTCCTCCATTTAACAAATCAGGGTATTCTCCTGATGCTATCATTAGTCCTGCTTTAGTCTTTTCATCACTGCCAACTAGATAATCGCATTTAAGAGTAACTCCTGTAAGCTTTGTGATTTCTTTACCTACAGTTGTATCTGTTAGCTGTAGAGGCTTGTATCCTCCACCGTCAACAAACAAAGTGAAAGTATTTTTGCCATTTGATGATGAACTATTTGATTCATTCTTCTTTCCGCAACCTGCGAAAACGGTGACAACCAATGCTGCACATACTAAACATGTAACAATTTTCTTTTTATTCATCTTGTACCCCCCTTAGTATGATATTACTTTAAGTAATATATCTTACAGATTTATATTACAATGTAAACCTTATCTTAACAATATAAAAAATTTGCTTTTTACTTAAAAAATTAAATATTTGTTTATTTTTTATTTACATTTACAAAGTTGATTTTTTCTATAAGCCTTGTATTTTCAAGGTTTTATAAGATATATAAAAAATTAAAGAAAATTTATTTATATATCTTTTTTTATATATTTATTTACATAACGCCTTTGTAAGTAAAGTTACCGCTCTTAACTCACTCATTCATTTTACTTTATACCACAGTAATTTTATATAGAATAAGTTTAGTTTTTTCTTTAAATATTAAATATTTCGTACAAATATTGAAAAGACTATGACCTAAAAATATTAATATCAATATTTTTAAGCATAGTCTTTTATAATAAGGGGAAAATTTTAACTTATTAAAAATTATCTGTTCTGAAAGGGCTTGCTGGAAGACCTTCTCTATTGTATAAATTCATGTTTTCGTCATAGCTTGTGAAGCCATATCTTACTGCTACAGGTTTATCTATACTGTGACCATAAACCTCCACAGTATCACCATTTATAGCTGCTTTGGCTTCTACAAATTTTCTATCTTCTCCACATATTTTAAAACTTTTTAGGGTTTCACCTTTTACTTCTAATCCGCTTCCTATATGCTCGAAGCTTACTATAATTTTATTTTCTTGTATCTTCATTTCCTTGTAAATTGGACCTGTATATTCTATGTTTTCTCCATATACTTTAGCCTTTGCTAGAAGGGCCACTCTTTCACCTACTGGCTTTTTATTCTTTGGATGGACATCATCTCTCTCTCCATACTCTATAGAAACAGCCATAGCTGTATTAAGATCATTTTTCATTGTAAGCATCTGTGCTTCCCTTACATATGCCCAATTATCACCATCGCCAGTCTCATCATTAAAGCGCGGCAGCTGTACAAATAAAAATGGTAAATCCAATCTATTGAAATCTTCTCTCCAATTTTTTATTACATTATTAAACAGCTTTCCATAGATTCTAGGCTTAGATGCATCTTCCTCACCTTGATACCAAATCACTCCTTTTATTGCATAGGGAGTAATCTTTTTTACCATTATATTATACAGACCTGAAGGTCTCCTATAGGATTTCCACCCAAATGGAGGAGGCCATGGAAATTGTCCTACCGCTTTTTCCAGCTCCGCATAAGGTGCTCCTGGATGCTCCTTATTAAATTTCTCTGCATTTGCATTATATGTTTTTAAAGTTTCATCATAATCTACTATCTGTTTTTCATAAACTTCGCTATCTAAGTCTTTTATATGATTGTAATATTCATCTAAATATATTTTTAAATCTTCATCTTCAGCTAGATACTCTTCTTTTAACCAACAAGAGGCTGACGTTCCACCTCTGTTGCAATTAATTATTCCTATAGGCACTTTTATATCCCTATGTATTACCCTTGCAAAATGATAGGCTACTGCTGAAAAATGCTTTGCGGTTTCCGGATTGCAATACACCCATTCAGATGCTGTCTCCTCTGCACCTTCTTCTTCATAATCTAATTTAGGAACTTGATAATATCTTATATCTTGGTAATCTGCCTTTTCTGCTTCTTCTCTTCCATCAATAGTATCCTTAAGATTAAATTCCATATTTGATTGTCCGCCAGCTACCCATACATCGCCTATCAATATATCTTTTATAGTGATTTCTTCATTTCCGCAAGTTACTTTCATATCATATGGGCCACCTGCAGGTAATGGTGAAATATATACAAACCATTTGCTATCTTTAGCCTCACCTTGATACTCACTTCCATTAATGCTTATTTTTACAGTTTCATTGCTTTTTGAAGTTCCCCAAACAGGTATATCAGCATCTCTTTGAAGTACCATCTTATCGCAAAATATTTTTGCTAATTGAAATTTTACTTCTTTCACCAAACTCACTTCTTTCTGAAAATCATTGTTCTTAATATTAGTTATATTATAAATATGTATACAATATCAATAATGTAAAGTTACAAATTTAATTACAAAATAATATTACATCATACAAAAATTAAGTCATTATCATAATTATTTTTTTGATATAATAAATAGTGAGGTGAATTTTGTGAACATAGAAAATTTTATTGATATACTTGTAAAAACAAAATTGTTTAATAATATGTCTTCAGACAAATTGTATAACTTTTTCTCTACCTGTAAGTATACCGTAAAAAAATATAATAAAAATGATTTAATATTTTCAGAGGATGATAATTGTAATAATTTAAGCATTTTACTTGATGGCGAAGTTGAGATTCAAAAGATAGATGTTTCTGGAAAGCTATTAGTTGTAGCAAAATTTGAGCGTGGTGATACCTTTGGAGAAAATCTTATATTTGGAGATGTAAACAGATATCCTATGAGTGTTGTATGTAAAAGCAGCTCCGAAGTGCTTCATATACCTAAAAAATCCGTGTTGCTTTTATGCCAGGAAGATACAGTATTTTTGTATGAATTTTTAAGGACTTTATCTAATAGAGCAGTGAACCTTAGCAGTAAATTAAAACAGGTAACTCTTAAGACCATAAGACAAAAAATTTGTGAATTTATTTATGAAAAATATGAAAATTCTCATAATGTAAATATAGAAATAGAAATGTCTAAAAAAGAATGGGCCGATAAACTTGGAGTTCAAAGACCATCTTTATCCAGAGAATTAATAAAAATGAAAGAAGAAGGCCTTATAGATTACGATAAGAACACCATTGTGATTAAAGATATCGATGGTATAATTCCAAATTAAAACAGAATATTTTGTATTGAAATTGAAAAACATAAATTTTTTACCACTACCATATAATATAAAAACAGAAAATATTAGCCACTTAAAATATAAAAAAAATAAAAAATAACCATTTTACAAAATAAATTATATTGTTTTGTAAAAATGTTTAAAAAATGTTAGTGCATACATTTACCAATGGTATAATATACAAATAAATATTGGGGTGGTGAAAAATACGTGGAAAGTTCTAGGATAGTATCTATAGGCGAAAAACTTAAAGCCCTTAGGTATAAATATAATCTAAATCAAGAAGATATTGTAGGAACTGACATAACGAGGAACTTAAAGGACTCCTTGAAAATAGTAGCACGGTCTTTATTGATATTCTGAAAGAAGCAGAAGAATTTCTACTTAAGTGGATTTTGTAGATAAAAAAGCAATAATATATGAATTAGCGGGGGATTATTTCTATAAGGATAAAGATTTTTCCAAGTCATTAGTGTATTACGAAACAGTAAGACGACTGATAAATATAATGAAGGAATTGATGTTTGTACTTATGCATTGAATAAATTTCCTGAGATGGATGCAGATATTAAAGTAATCTTCTTGTATAATCGTAGTCTTTATTATAATTGTCTAAAAGAATATAATAAAGCTGTTGAACATATTGATGAACTTATAAATATTGTTGATAAAAATTCAAATCTAGAGTATACGAGAATATTACTATTAAAAGCTTCTTGTTTATATAATTTAAATAACTATGATGAGGCTTTGAGAATTTATGAAGAACTGTTAAAAATTACTTTGGACAATGATTACGGAAACAAAGCTTTATATTATAATAATTTAGTAGAAATATATTTAGATATGAAAAAGAAGGATATGGCCAATAAGAATTTAAATGAGGTGTTAGAACTTATACCAAAAGTTTCTGAGGATTTTTATTCTTTACCACATTTATATTTAGAGATTGGAAGAAGGTACATTAAATTAGAAAACAAGAAAAGTGCTATTATATTTTTACACCAAAGTTTAAACCTAGCTAAAAAATTTAAATATTCTTTTATAATAACTGACGCCTTGATGGAATTAACTAACATTTCAGAAGAGAATATAGATGTAGATATTAAAGACGAATTTTTGGATTTAGTATATGTTTATGGAGAAGTTAATAATATGCTCTTAATAAATATATTACAGTATTTTGCTAGGTTAAATGATAACAACACTATTGAATATATTTGTAACTCTTGTAAGAGTTACTTAAAAAATATCTAAAGGGAAGTGAGTATATTGTTTATAAAAAATAAAAAATTTTTTGTTGGGATTTTTTTAATAGCAATAACAGTAGCATATGTAGGTACACCAATTATTCAATTGCTAGATTATCCAGGTTTTCCATTGTAATAAAATTTAGTATACTTATATTCATACTGTACCCGTCAAAAATTATCTGTATATAAATTTATTATTATTTTTGATAAGCTAAATCCGGTAGGAATCAATTTTCTACTGGATTTTTTTGTTCAATTGGTGCTGCTTGAGTTTAGAGCTTTGGAGATACTATCAATTCTTTATTTTCTAAAATTTCTTTTAGGAAAAATGAACAATTAGTACTTTATATTCAAACGCTTAACCGCATAATTCCAACTATCGCTTAATATTTCTTCAGCGATATAACCAACTAGTTATGTATTTATCTAGTTTTCTATTTATTTAATTATTTTCTTACCAGTATTTTGAATCGCTCTTAAAAGAAAAAAGGAGCCTTTTCGGGCTTCTTCTCAATATACTTTTCTATGTTAAAAAAGAACTGTCCACTAATTATTTAGTGGACAGCTGCATAAATTTGCTAAAAATCATCGGGCTTTTATAGAAATTCTTTTAAAACATAGCCATTTATTTAATTTTTTCTTTTGATATATTTCATACCCAATTCTGAAAGCACTCCTAATACGCCTCCACCTGAAAGTCCAAGCATAGTATTACCCAATATGCTTCCCAGCACTATGCCTATCCCGCAGCCAAAACATATACCTAAGGCTACTTCTTTTTCATCGTTTTGTGACCATAAGCTGTTTTTAACCTTTTTTTCCATACACTTTCACTTACCTCCCATATTAAATTCTCGATACCCATTTTTATTAATATTATATATATATAGACGAATTATTCATGTAAAAAGTTCTCTTTCAAAGTAAATTTTATGTTAATTACTATCCAGATTTTAAAATAATCTGCTGCAGCTTCATGAGCATTGAAAAACTCTAAGGATTTATTTTATTAAACCATCTCTGGCCAACTGTAAGAACAAGATAATATAATATTAAATCAAGCACTCCAAATACTAACACTATAGCTCCAAAAGCATACCATAGGCTTAATTTGAATTTAATTATGGCATATATACTTGCCCCAGCTACTATCCAGCTTCCAAACATAGTTATGACAAAATTAAAATTCTGTTTTACAGCTACCTGCTCATTATCCCACTTTAACTTAGGAAATTTTATGTCTAACAGCAAACCTATTAATGAGGTAAAGATATTACTTATTATTATAGCTGCTACAGCAGGAATTATTATTATTGGGGATAATTTTAATACTATATAAGCAGGGACTATCATAATAAGTGTTGGTATTATACTCACGGCAAATTCTGTGGCTATTCTAGCCCATATTTGATCCTTAAACTTTATGGGAAGATATTTTATTACAAATATGTTTTGTCCTTCTCTAGATATAGAGGTGGAAGCAATCCCATTCATTCCTGACATTGCTAACCCTATAGCAAATATAATTACAAATATCACTCCTAAGGAATTTAAATCTGTAAGCTTATCTGCCAGGCTGCCAACCTTAGATAAATTAAGTCCCTTTCCAGAGGTTACTATTCCCACTATAAGCATTATGGGCACAATGAAATCTGTAAGTACACAGTTAATCAAGAAGATCGGCGTTCTAAAAAGTATTTTTAATTCTTTTCCTAAAAACGCTTTAAAATGAGAGTTTTGCTTTACACTTTTGTTAAATTCATCATTAGTAAGCTTTCTTCTCTTTGAATATACTTCAGCATTTCCAAGCGCTCCTTTTATATAGAGCCCTTCTGCCAATATTATAAAAAGATATATAGCCGCTACGTTTATAACAACAAACAGCAGCAAGTTTATTATTCCATGAGGATCATTGCTATATATTAGAGAATTTGATGCCAGTTTAGATGACGGAAAGTATCTAGATATAATATCTACTAATGAATTTTTTTCTGTAAATAATCTTTGTATTAGCTGTGTTGAATTTCCTTCACTTGTATCAAATCTCCTAGTTACAATGTTTATTCCAACAGCAAATCCTATTGCCAATATACCACTTACAACCCTCATTGCATCTTTATGTTTACCTATATTTGTAAACCTCATTATTATTATGTCTATTATAGAAGCAATTATCAGAGGCAGTACTGGTATAAAAATAAATAGCAAAACTGCAAACACATAAAATATTAAGGAAGCTTGACTCTTATAGCCATAAAGTATTATGGTAGGTATAAATATGATAAGCTCAGTAAAATATTCATAAATTAGCACTGATATGAACTTTGCTCCAAGTATCTCTGAAGGTTTAAGAGGCAGTGGAAGCAAATATTCCACATCTTTAGCAAAATAAAATATGGATATAACATACATTATTCCGAAAACCAAAACCAGAACGCTTATACCAACTATAGAAAATGTTACTATTGCACCCTGCTGATTTATTGATGCTAAATTGTCATATACATAAGAAAATGCCTGCCAAAGGGGTATGCTTATGCACATAACCATTACTAATAAAAGCAACACTGGCCCCGCATAGCTTGGCATTTTTCTCTTGTTTCCATTCTTATTTTTTCCCTGAAACAAAGTTGCACTTGCATTTTTTAATATAAATTTAGTTAATGTTAAAAATCTACTCATTTTCAGTCATCTCCAAGAACATTTTTTCTAAGGATTCATTTGATTTAAAATGCTCTCTCATTTCACTTATGGTTCCGCAGAATAATATTTTGCCCTTATTTATTATAGCAACTCTATCACAGACCTTTTCAGCCACATCTAATACATGGGTTGAAAAAAACACTGTTTTTCCAGCATCAGCATGTTCTCTCATCATTTCTTTCAATAAATAAGCTGATTTTGGATCCAAGCCAGTCATTGGTTCATCCAGTATCCAAACTTCAGGATCATGTACTAATGCACCTATAAGTACTATTTTTTGCCTCATACCATGAGAATAGCTTTGTATCTGATCTCCAAGAGCTTCTGACATTTCAAATCTTTTTGCCAATTTTTCAATTCTTTCTTTTCTAACTTCCTTAGGCACATCATATATATCTGCCATGAAGTTTATATATTCTATTCCTTTAAGTCTTAGAAACATATCAGGACTATCAGGTACATAAGCAAATTGTTTTTTAGAATCTAAAGGATTCTCTCTATTATCAATATTGTTTATTTTTATACTTCCACCATCCATATCGATTATTCCTGTTATCATTTTTATGGTTGTGGTTTTTCCTGCTCCATTTGGGCCTAAAAATCCAAATATTTCTCCGTTATTAATTGTAAGCGTCACATCATCTACAGCTTTTACTTTACCATTGTAGCTTTTTGTAACATTCGATAACTGAATCATAAATTTTCCCCCTTAATTTTTGTTATATATAATATATAACAATTATAATATAAAATCAATAACTACCAGTATCTTTTATACCATTATTGTAATATTTTATATTTTTTATAAATGTCATAATTAAAATTTATACCAAAACACCCTTTTATCCATTAACTTTAATTTTCTATACTGGTAGTTTATTTATGTTCTTTAGATTAATCACCCTAATCAATCTGTTTGGAACATATACATATAATACATTATAAAAAACTGATAATCAAGCTTAATTAAACGTTATAAAGAGTTATCTATAACTCTTTATATTATTATTTTTATTCTATCTTCCGTTATGTTCCTCTATCTCCTTCTTTCTCTAATTTACACATTTATTTACCTCCGTTTTAAATACCCATATGTACTACAAACTTAGCAACATTTACAGCCACAATTACTCCCACTAAATCTGCTATAATTGCAGCCCAAAGCGTATGTCTTATTTTTTTTATTTTTACTGCTCCATAATATACGGTAAGAGTGTAAAATATGGTCTCTGTGGTTCCCATTATTATGGAAGCTGCAATACCGATAAACTTATCTGGAGAATAGTTTTTCAATATGTCAGTAAAAATCCCCATAGCGCCACTGCCAGAAAGAGGCTTTATAAAAATTAATGGAATCAGCTCCCCGGGAATGCCTATTAAATTAGTTATAGGAGATAAAAAAGCTATAAAATAATTCATGGCATTGGAAGCTCTAAATACCCCTACCACTAATAGCATGGCCAATAAATAAGGGAAAATTCTTATGCATATTTCAATCCCTTCTTTAGCTCCTTCAACAAAACATTCATATACCTTTACTCCTTTTATGACTCCATAGAAAGTTATTAAAAATACCATTATAGGTATTATGGCTACACCAATATATTTCATTTATATCTCCCCAATTCAAAAATGCTTTTCTAGTATTTTGCAGCAGATTACACCAATAACAGCCGATATAAAGGTTGCTGCAAAGGCAGGAACTATTATTACTGCCGGCATAGCTGAGCCCGCAGCAGCCCTTAGAGATATGATAGTTGTCGGAATTATCTGCACGCAGCAGGCATTCATAACTAGAAATAAAGCCATATCATCGCTTGCCACATCTTTGTCCTTATTGATTCTCTGCATTTCTTCCATAGCCTTTATCCCAAAAGGAGTAGCTGCATTGGACAGTCCCATCATATTTGCTGTAAGATTCATAACTATGGCTCCAAGTGCCTTTTCATCACGCCCTGCACCTTTATATATTTTTTTAAGCACAGGCTTCATAAGATTAGCTAGCTTATTAGTCAGCCCGCTTCTTTCAGCAATTTTCATTACGCCGCACCACATACATAATATTCCTACCATTCCTAAGAGTATTTCTACTGGGGTATTAGCGGCTTTAACTATAGCTTGAGATAATTCCTCCCCTCTTCCTGTAAATATTCCAAATATCACACCTACAAACAATATAAAAAACCATAAGTAGTTAATCATATCTATACCTCCTAAATATATAAACTTTTGCATTATATATAATTTATATGAAAATATATCTTTCTTTAAGCTTAAATAAGAAAATTCTATTGAAAATGCAAAGCTTAAATGTTACCATTTATGTTATGAGAAAGTTTAATCTTATATGGGATTAATATTTTGGAGGATGATATGACTTTAAATGATATAATGAAGTATGTTGAAAGTGAATACAGCATAATTAACGAAACTCATTGTGAAGTATGCGGCGGAGAATTCATAACGGAAGCTCTTGAAATTTCACTTATCGATGGTGAACCTTTTGATATATGTGATTGTATTTGTGAAAACTGCGGTCATGAAAAGGAATTTATTTTTTCGGCTCCATTCATAAACAACAGCATTAATAAACATAATTTAAACTAAAGGAGATAAATTTATGGAATCAAACAACTTAGAGATGGCAAGAAAAGAAATTGATGAAGCACTAAAGCTGGTAGAAGATATGGAAGAGGTGCTAAATAGTTCAGACGAGTCAAAAGATATTATAAAAGAGAAATTTTCTTTTCTTTCTAAGAAAGTTGAAGATCTAGAGAACATATTAAAAGCTGAAGGAATTCTTTAAAAATAGGACACATCAAAGCTATGGAATAGTTTTGATATGTCCTATTTTTTAATTGCAAATCACAAATTATTTTATTTACATTATTTCAAATATATAACTTTCACGGTATAATTATCACAAGAACATTTTTAACATAAATTTATATATGGAGGATTAACTGTGAAAAAAAATATTATAATTTTTTCAGTAATTATATTTGCAGCTTTAAGTTCAACAATTTATATAGTTTATCATAACAAGAACAAAACATTAAATAAAGAGCCTTCATATAATTTTATTAAGAAAAATTCTTCTAACTCAAATTTTGAAACTACAATAGCACAAAAGCCTGTTACAGCTATAGTTTCCAATCCATCTTCTTTTGGAAATACACCTTCTAACATAATGAATGGAGGATTATTTTTAAACCTAGGAAACGAACTATATTACTCTCTTAATGATTCTGCATCTATTACAGGTAGGTTAATACATTCATTAGCCGACGGTGTAACCAATTCTTCAGTAATGAATAAAAGTTATACTTCTGATTTAAATTTAGTAGGTAATTATGTATATTACACCATCGATAAACAAGGAATTTTTAAATGTAAAGCTGATGGAAGCGAAAATTCCAAGGTTTTATCAGGAGATATTTCTAATCTAATTATCTATGAAAATTATATGTACTACATAGATTCTAATAAATCCTTAGTTAGATGTAGTATAAATAATTTAGAAGATTTTCATGTATTTGCAGATTATGCTTATAATTTTACCTTGAGTGAAGATGGTAATTTCTTATTTTATTCTTGTGATGAAAATGGAATTTACTATATAAAAAAGATTTCATTACAAAACAATTCAACTTCCATATTAGTTAATGGTGGCTCTGCTCTCACAGGCACACTTATGTGCTATAAAAACTATTTATATTTTAGCAACGCCAATTCATCAAACAGCAGTATTTATTTTGATATTTATAAAACAGATTTTTCCAGTAATCATCCAAAAGCTCAAAGCTACCTAAGTAATTTACCTTTCTATGGTAATCCTGTTAATATAAATAATGGTTGTATGTATTACTTAATGAGAACTAATGAAAATTATAGAACTCTTTATATAAAAAATTTAATCTCTGATAGCATTGAATCAATAATAATTGATGACTATAATCCTCTTGATATTAGTTCAGATACTGGAAATTTATATGTTTTTGATAAAAAAGCTTATTTTATATCTGGTTCTGCCTACGTATATATCTTTGATCTTGAAAATAAAACCTATAAAAAGCTCTACACTGATATAGATAATATCAATTATTATCTTGATTAAAAAAATAATTAATAATTTTATTCTGGAGGTTTTTCTATGAAAAAAAAGCTTATCATCATTTCAATTATTATAATAATACTATCTAGTTCAGCCATCTACTTAGTTTCACGAAATCATGGGAAAACCCTAAATCGAAATTACACTTATAATCAATCTAAGAAGAATCTACCTTCTACCGCTACTCCTTCTAAGAAAGGTGGCAGCGAAAACTCTAATGAATCCAATAGCACCGTGAATTCCTCCTCCTTTGGTAATTCTCCCTCAAACATATTGAATTGAGGTTTATTTTTAGAAGTAGGCAGTGATCTATATTATACTCCTAGACCTCTTAGCGGCACTACTGATAACTCCCCCATGGTACACTCCTTACAGGATGGAGTAACAAATTCCTCAATTATAATTAAAAATAGCAATGTATCTGATTTAAATTTCGTAGATGGCTGGATATATTTTTTGATGGAAGGCTCAGGAATATATAAATGCAAGCCAGATGGCAGTGAAAAAACTATGGTTTTATCAGGAGACTTTGCAGATTTGATATGTCATAAGAATGATGTTTATTATATAGATTCTAGTGGAGATCTGGTTAAAAATGATATAAATAATTTAGAAAATAATCAGCAAATCATAGATTCTGCACTTAACTTTATTTTAAGTGAAGATGGTTCAAAATTATTTTATTCTCAAATTCAAGAAAATAAAAATCAAATAATGGAATATGATTTAAAAACCAATAAGAAAATCCTATTAGTTGAAAATAGTAATTCCTATCTTCAAGCAGCATTCTCATATAAAAGCTACTTATATTTTTATGAAATAAATAAAAATCAATCAAATAATGTAAATCCATATCAGCATATGAATCTATCTAAAATTAATATAGCTATTGCAAATTCCAAAGTTGAACAGTATATGACCGATTTATCATCAGAAAATCCACTTAATGAAAACAATGGATATATATATTATACGAAGAAAATTTCTTTGGGAAATAAAGCTCTTGCTGTCAGAGATTTATCAAATAATGAGGAATTGTCTATTCCAATAAAGGATGATGTGATATATGACTATCAATATAGCTCTTATTCCTTATACGCATTTGATAAAACAGCTTATCTTTATTCTAACGAAAATTATTATGTATACATTTTTGATATAGAAAATAAAAGCTACAAAAAAGTTTATTTAGACGCAGATCATGCTACATATCAGCTAAATAAAAATTAGAATGATGGAATTTACAGGTGTAAACCCGATGGCAGCGATAAAAACAAAATATTAGATGGTAACATTTTTAATTTTATAATACATAACAATTATGCTTATTATATAATGGATGGTATACTTTATGCATTGGATATAGACAATTTTAATAACATTCCAAAGGAACTTTCTGTTAATGTACTTAGTTTTACTATCAGCGAAGATGAAAATCAAGTATACTTTTCATCAGAAAAATCAAGCGATACTAGAGTGGCAAATCGAACTTATATAATTTCTAAAATAGATATAAAAAATATAACTAACATATCCACTATATGCGAAACAAATGTTTCTTGTTACAGATTATACGTAAATAAAAATTATTTATATTTAATAGATGATGGAAATATAGATAGTACTGTTACTTCACTTTCTACTGTAAATGTATTTAGATTGAATATAGCTGTCTCCAATTCAAAGCCAGAAAAATTTATATCCAATTGCTTAATTTCTACATCATTAAATATATACAATGATTCCGCTTACTATATTACTTCTGCTGAAAAAAATATCAGATACCTTACAATTAGGAATTTAGACAGTGGTAAAGAAACCAATATTAACCTAGCAGGAATCTTCTCTTCTGAGGATATAGATTATTATAATCTATATGTTTGTGACAATACCGCTTATATTTATTCTCCTTCTAACTTACTTTTATATGTTGTAAATATAACAAATAAAACCTGTAAAAAAATTTATAATGATACTGAAAAAGTAACATACTCCATAAATAGCCGATAGCTATTTTTACGTTATGCCATATAAAAAAGAGCAATGGAAAAAATACTCAGTACCTTTTCTATTGCTCTTTTTTTAAATATTATTTTTTACAAGAATCTCTTTCTATAAGCTCATAAGGAAGCACATAATTTTTCTCCCCTAATTCTTTCTTGTTTATGGATTTTATAAGCATTCTCATTCCTACAGATCCCATATCATACATAGGCTGAGCTATTGTTGTGAGCTTAGGATAGTATATTGATGATGAATATATATTATCGAAACCCACTACGTCTACATCTTCTGGAACTCTTATTCCGTTCTCTCTCAAAGCATTTATAGCTCCCATAGCTATTTCATCAGTAGCACAGAAAAGTGCATCGAACTTAGTCTTTTGAAGTATTGAGTTTACACCCTCAAAGCCTTCTTGAGCTTTAAGTTCTCCAAAATACACAAGATTTTCATCAACTTCAATGCCTTTTTCCTTAAGAGCATCCTCATAGCCGAAATATTTTGCTGCTCCTGCATTTACAGCATCTTTATGAACTCCTATGTATGCCACCTTTTTATTGCCTTTCTCTAAAAGATAGTTAACTGCATCATAAGCAGCTTCCCTGTTATCTATTGATACACTTGGGAAAGTTTTATCTTTATCTGTAGTAACTACAAGCACTGTTGTTAAATTTAGTTCTTTTATAAGTTCAACGATTTCAGGTTCCAAGGAACTGCTCATATACAATACACCGTCTACCATCTTCTCTTTAAGAACTCTTAAATACTCTTTTTCCTTTTCGATGTCAAAATCTGAATTACAAAGTATTATATTGTAATCATATATATTTGCTACATCTTCCGTTCCTCTAACTATTTCTGGATAAAATTGGCTAGATATATCCGGTATTAATATGCCTATTGTTCTTGTTCTTTGTGTCTTTAAACTTCTTGCCACAATATTAGGTCTATATCCCAGCTTTTCTATGGCATCCTTAACCTTTTTTTTAGTATCCTCATTTACAACATCAACATCATTTAAAACTCTAGATACTGTAGCTATAGATACTCCTGCTTCTCTAGCCACGTCTTTAATTGAAACTGACATATTAATTCACACCCCTTATTAACTGCATTTTCTTTATTATACTTATTTTTTGAAAGCTTTACAAGTTATTATACTCAGTTTATGAAAATTTTATGTAAAGGCTCTGTTTTAAATCAGTGTAAAAATCAACACTGATTTAAAACAGAGCCTAACAAAAAATAGGTAGCGAGTTAACACAGAAGGAATATCTTCTCAACCCGCCACAAAACCTAGATTTGAAAAAGAGTTTATAAATAAGTAACTACAAATTTTATGGAGTATAAATCACACATAAGTACATCGTTTGTTCCTCGTTCCCTAAGAAGAACATAATCTATTCCTACACCAAGCACTTGACCTCTTCTATCTTCAAAGTTATTCTCACCAAGCAAAAATTGTATTCTAACCTGCTTTCCTATTTGAGTCATTAAGTACCCTTGAGTATATAAACCTATTTCTGTCTGGCTGAGATTTGTTTGCTGTCCGCTTGCCCAATATATCGGCGTAGGTGATTCAGCCGGATATCCAGTGCTTCCTGGAGAAACTGAAGCTGCTGTGGTTCCAGGAATCGCTTGTCTGTCATCACTTTCTTGGAAAAAATCTTCTTCCATATTGCCTCCATTTTATAAATTATATTTATATAGTATGCTGAAAGAATATTTTTGTGAAAAAAAAGAGGCCTAAGCCTCTTTTTTATTTAACAACTTCTACTGCCATATTTAACTTATCGCCGTTTATATTGAATTCTGAATAGTTAGCTTCAGCATTGAACAATATTTCCACAGCTAAGGTATCCTTCTTTATAGTCTGTTCAAATTTTCTTACTACTGCTTCTAAGCCTTCATTTCCAGCTACATAAAGCTTTATCTTATCAGCTACTTCAAAACCGCTCTCTTTTCTCATATTTTGTACCTTGCTTACTACTTCTCTAAGGTGTCCTTCTTCACGAAGTTCCTCTGAAATATGAGTATCAAGCACAACTCCTATCTGGTCTTCACCTGCAAAAGCAAAGCCTTCAAGTCCCTGCATAGTAACCAATACACTCTCCTTGTTAAGTTCTATGTCGGTTCCATTAACATTTATAGTAACAACTTTTCCACCTTGGATTGCCTGAGCGAGTTCCATTTGATTTCTAGCAGCTATTTCTTTTCTTATTCCAGGAATTAGCTTTCCATAAGCCTTGCCTAGAACCGGAAGATTAGGTTTTATTTCAAAATTAACATAGGTGGACAAGTCTGCTCCAAACTCTACATCCTTTATATTAAGCTCTTCTTTTATTATATCTCCATAATAAGCTGGAAGTGCGGAAGTGCTTACAAGCATATTAGAAAGCGGCTGTCTATTCTTTATATTAGCTCCGTTTCTAGCACTTCTTCCAAGCTTAACTATAGAATAAGCAAGGTCCATTTCCTTTTCAAGATTCTTATCTATTAAGTCTTCTTCGCATACAGGCCAAGCACATAAATGCACGCTTTCTGGTGCTGATGGTTTTAGGCTTAATACTAGATTCTGATATATTTCTTCTGTCATGAATGGAACAAATGGTGCTGCTACCTTAGAAAGTTTAACCAGCACATTGTAAAGTGTAACATATGCTCCAATCTTGTCATCGGTAAGCTCTTCGCTCCAATACCTTGCTCTATTTCTTCTTACATACCAGTTAGAAAGTTCATCAGTGAAATCTTCTATGGAAAGAGCTGCCTGAGTAACCCTATATTTATCCAAGTCCTCATCAACGGATTTCACTAGAGAGTTAAGCTTAGACGTTATCCATTTATCCATAACATTTTCAGATTTAAAATCAGCATACTTAACAGCATCAAATTTATCGAGTTCCGCATAAAGCACATAGAAGGAATATACATTCCAAAATGTACTCAAGAACTTTCTCTGAGTTTCAGCCACATCATCCTCTGAGAATCTTGTAGAAAGCCATGGTGCGCTGGAGGTATAAAAATGCCATCTAGTGGCATCTGATCCCTGATGCTCTATTACCTCAAAAGGATCCACTACATTTCCCTTATGCTTTGACATCTTAAGTCCATGCTTATCTAAAACATGACCAAGTACTATACAATTTTCAAAGGAATTTGTTTCAAATATTGCTGTAGATATAGCATGCAAAGTATAGAACCATCCTCTTGTCTGATCCACAGCCTCTGAAATAAACTGTGCTGGAAAATTAGCTTCAAATCTTTCCTTGTTCTCAAAGGGATAGTGATGCTGTGCAAATGGCATGGAACCTGAATCAAACCAGCAATCGATAACTTCTGAAGTTCTAACCATTTCCTTACCGCATTTTTCGCATTTAAGCTTTACACCATCTATATATGGCTTATGAAGCTCTATATCTTCAGGCACATTTATTCCTTTTTTCTTTAATTCCTCTATGCTTCCTATGCATTCTCTGTGACCGCATTCGCATTCCCAGATAGGAAGAGGAGTTCCCCAATATCTGTCTCTTGAAAGTCCCCAGTCAATGACATTCTCAAGGAACTTACCAAATCTTCCTGTTCTTATATTGTCAGGATACCAATTTATCTTGTTGTTATTTTCCACCAATTTATCTCTAAAGGCTGTAGTTTTTACAAACCAGCTGTCCCTTGGATAGTACAATAGAGGAGTATCGCATCTCCAGCAGTGTGGATAGGAGTGAGTAAACTTCTCTGATTTATAAAGCATATTATGCTCTTTCATGTACTCAAGTATCTTCGGATCAGCATTTTTAACGAACAAACCTGCCCATGGAGTTACTTCACTTACAAATTTACCTTCTCCATTCACAAGATTTATTAAAGGCAGATCATTTTTCTTTCCTACCAAGTTATCATCTTCACCGTAAGCTGGTGCTATATGAACAACTCCAGTACCATCACTTAGAGTTACAAAATCTCCATGAATTACAAAGAAAGCCTTCTTCTCAGGTGTAGTGAATTTAAATAGCTGCTCATACTCAACTCCAAGAAGCTCTTCTCCCTTGAACTCTCTAACTATTTCATATTCTTCATTAAGAACCTTTAGAAGCTCTTTTGCAAGAGTATAATACTCTTCTCCAACTTTAACTTCCACGTAGTCATAAGACTTATTTACAGCTAAAGCTACATTTGATGGAAGCGTCCAAGGTGTAGTTGTCCAAGCAAGTATATATTTATTGCTTTCACCTTTTATTTTAAATTTAACAAAAGCTGTAGCTTCTTTTACATCCTTATATCCCTGAGCTACTTCATGAGAGGAAAGTCCAGTTCCGCATCTTGGACAATATGGAACTATCTTGTGACCCTTGTATAAAAGTCCTTTATCCCACATAGTCTTTAACGCCCACCATTCCGATTCAATATAATCATTATGATAAGTTACATAAGGATCATCCATATCAACCCAGTAGGCCAGCTTCTCAGACATATCCTTCCACATACTTACATAAGTAAACACGCTTTCCTTACAAAGCTTAACGAATTTTTCAACTCCGTATTTTTCAATTTCAGGTTTTCCAGATATACCAAGCTTTTTCTCTATCTCAAGCTCCACAGGAAGTCCATGAGTATCCCAGCCTGCTTTTCTTAAAACCTTGTAACCTTTCATCACCTTATATCTAGGAACGATATCCTTCATTACTCTTGTGATTATATGACCAGCATGTGGTTTTCCATTTGCTGTAGGAGGTCCGTCATAAAAAGTAAAATATTTGCCATCTTGATTTGATTCAAAGCTCTTCTTAACTATTTCTTTTTCTTGCCAAAGCTTTAATATGTCTTTTTCCATATTAACAAAGCCCTTAGAAGAATCAACTTTTTTGTACATGTTTTTTTCTCCCTTCATCCATTAATAATTTTGATTACGCCTATAATTATTTACATATTATCACTCTAAATTTCACTGGCATAAGCATAATTGCTTACATAAATATAAAAAAACTCCATCCCGCAGGACGAAGTTATATTCGCTATACCACCTAAGGTGAAAATTTAAAGTACATACATACTCTATTCTTTAACGCAGAATTACGTAATCTCTTACTAGGCATTGCCCTTCAGATATAAACTCCACGGTGATTTTCCTAATATATTTGCTGCAGCTTTCCACCCTTCGCCACTCTCTTTGAGCCTCATATAATAGTACTTATCCGCTTCATAGTTTTTTACTAATTTTGATTATATTACAGTAAAAATCCGTTGTCAAATTAATTTATTTTTTATTAAGCTTAGATATATAATATACGATTATTAATGTATGATAATAATTTTACGGAGGAGTAATACAATGAACAGACTAAAAAGAATTCATAGAATAATAATTTGTATTATAATTATTATTTCATCGTTTCATTACTCCGTTAAAGCTCTCGGTGACTCCAGCTTGAAGCCTAATGTGCTTATACTGAATTCATATAATAGCGGATTGCTTTGGACTAATGAAGAAGTAAATGGAATATTAAGTAAGATTCAAAATTCAAGTAGGCTTCCACAAATCTACACTGAATATATGGATTGGAAAAGCTTTGGCACACAAGAAAACCTTAATCTATTATATAAAGATTTCCAATACAAATATTCTTCAAAAAAAATTGATTTAATTATATGCACCGACGATAAAGCCGTGGATTTTGCCATAGAAAATAGAGCCGCTCTTTTTTCTAACGCCTCCATAGTATTCTGCGGATTAAATAATTTGGACAAAAAAATAGACTTATCTAAAGTAAATAATATTACAGGCTCAAACGAAGTTATATTTCCTAGCGAAAATATAAAATTGGCTTTAAAATTAAATCCAGCATTAAAAAATGTATATTTTATATATGACAATAGTGCAGATGGAATAGCAATAGCCAATTCCGCTATTGCTGATATCAAAAAAAATTATAAAAATTTATCTTTATTTTCTTTAAACAATCTATCAATATCTGATATGTTGGATAAAGTAAAAACTATAGATAAGGACAGTGTTATACTTCTATGCAGCTACTCCAATGATTCAGAAGGATCTAAAATTAATTACAATTACTTTTATGATAAACTCTCAAATAATAGCCCTGTTCCTATTTTAAGCTTATACACTTATGCACTGAATCACGGAATGACAGGTGGTGTTATGGTTGATGGTTATCTCCATGGCAGAGAAGCAGGAAATTTAGCTCTTAAAATTATTAATGGACAAAATATTGATTCTCTGCCCATAAAAAGCACAAATGCCGTAAAAACTTTATTAGACTACAATCAACTTAAAAAATTAAATATTGATTTATCCTCAGTTCCTAGCAATGTAGAGATAGTAAATAAACCTTTTTCTTTTATAGAAACTTATAAGAATATAGTAATCCTTACCTTCACTATCCTAGCAATGCTAATACTATTTATCGCTTTATTGCTTGCCCATATAAGAAAGATAAACAGATTAAAAAAAGAATTGGTTGATAATAACGAAGAGCTTACATATTTATACGAGGAAGCAGCAGCAGCAGATGATGAGCTTAAGGCTAATTATGTTAATTTATCAAAAGCTCAGGAAGAGCTTGAATATTCTGCCTACCATGATGCGCTAACCGGCTTATTTAACAAATTAAAATTTTATGATCATATAAGCAGCCATATTAAGCTTTTGAATGCTTCTAGTTCAATGGAAGCTCTCTTATATATAGATATTGATAATTTTAAAATTGCAAATGATGCCCTAGGGCATTTAAGCGGTGATAAGCTCTTATTTCAAATATCTCAAAGGCTTAATTTATTTTCAGATGAAAATTCTTCATTATACAGAATCGACGGAGATGAATTTGTATTCTATTTAAAGAATGTTATTTCTAAGGATGAGGTTTCTCAGTTTGCCTCTAAAATTATAGAAAGTTTTAAACAAAGCTTCAAAGTAGAAAATAATGTTATGAGCTTTTCTTCCAGCATAGGAATAGCAATGTTTCCCTTTGACGGAGACAATATAGAAGCCTTGCTAAAATGTGCTGATATGGCTATGTATAAGGTCAAAACTAACGGAAGGAATTCCTATATGTTTTACAATAGCAGCATTAATGATGAGGTTCAAAATAAATTTAATATTCAAAAGCATTTACAAAAAGCTTTGGATAATGAAGAATTTATTATTTACTATCAGCCTCAAATAAATTTAAAAGATAATGCTATTGATGGATTTGAAGCTCTTATTCGATGGAACAGTCCAGAACTCGGCTTCGTATCACCAATTAAATTTATATCTATAGCTGAAGACTCTGGTTTTATTATTCCTTTGGGGAAATGGATTTTAAAAAAATCCTGTGAATTTATTAAAGCTCTTAATATGTCCAGAGCTTCTTCCTATAAAATTGCTGTAAATATCTCGGTTATGCAGCTGCTTCAAGACGATTTTGTGGATGTTATTAATTCAGTGCTAAAAGAGACAGGTTTAGAGCCCTCTTACTTAGAGCTTGAAATAACTGAATCTATAATAATGGAATCCATTGATCTTATAGAAGATAAATTAGAATATTTAAAATTCATGGGGATAACTATAGCTATGGATGATTTTGGTACAGGTTATTCCTCTCTAGCTTCCCTTAGAAAGCTTCCTCTTACTACATTAAAAATTGATAAGCTATTTATCGATGATATATCCTTATCATCAAATACTAATATGACGGATACAATAATAGCTCTTGGGCACAGAATGGGATTAAAAATAGTAGCTGAAGGTGTAGAAAACCAATTCCAGCTAGATTATCTTAAAGAAAACAACTGTGACATTATTCAAGGTTACCTGTTCTATAAACCTCTTCCACCTTCTGAACTTGAGCAGATTGTTTAGATTCTATAAAATTGGCTTTCGCACAATGAAGATAAAATTATTTTAATGAGAAATAGATAAAAATAAGTGAATAATTAAAAATTAAGAGTTAAAAGTAATCGTAAGAATTCATCCTTGATGAATTCTTTATAAATTAAAAGAAATCGGCTCACAAAGACGATTTCCTCAATGCTATTAATTTTTACCTCTTACTTCTTAATTAAAATTTATCCATTGCGAACCTATTATTGGAGGAAAGGCAAGGATGTTCAGTTACACTATTCTATTATTGATGCGCAAGTACCATCTTAATCTTATCAAGCAGCATCAGCACCGCAGCATCATTCATTCCGCCCTCTGGAATTATTATGTCAGCTCTTTTTTTGCTAGGTTCAACGAAAGCCTCATGCATTGGTCTTACTGTATTTAAATATTGATTTACTACAGAGTCTATGTCTCTGCCTCTCTCATGTATATCCCTGGTAAGTCTTCTTATAAATCTTAAATCCGCATCAGTATCAACAAAAACTTTTATATCCATTAAATCTATAAGATTTTTATTTTCAAATAACAATATTCCTTCAACTATTATTACCTTTTTGGGAGTTTCTACAACTATTTCTTCAAGTCGTCTATGCTCCACAAAAGAATATACAGGTCTATCAATCGTCTGCATAGATTTAAGCATTTTTAACTGACTTATCATCAGTTCGTTATCAAAGGAATCTGGATGATCATAATTCAGTTTAACCCTTTCTTCAAAGCTAAGAGAATCAAAAGATTTATAATAGTTATCTTGACATAGCAAAATAACATCATCTTCAAAGCCTTCCTTTAATCTCTTAGCAAGGGTTGTTTTTCCTGAACCTGTTCCCCCTGCTATCCCTATGACAAACGCATCCTTCATTTCATTTCCTCCTATTAGCTTACTATCATATTATATTTTAATATTCTGTTATTAAAATTACATTTTTTCATTCGACGGAAATTATAACACCATTTAAAATTTTTCTCAAGCTTATCTTAGTTTTTTAGATTTTAATCTATCTAATTTTTTTCTAATATCGATTATAGCTTCATTATATCTACGAGAGTATAATTTAGGATAAGCTTTTAAAAGAATTTTTTGTTTAAAATTAAGTCTTCCCAAAAGATTTAATTGCATCTTCTCCAAAGATTTTATCTTCTCTTGGATAACAGTTTTAACATCATTACTATTGGCCTTTTCAACCAGCATATCTACATTAAGCTTTATTTCTGATAATATATCCTGCAATTCAATAAATAACCTTTTAAACTCAATAAGATCATTTATGGTTAAAGTTATATCTATTACGAGTAAAACCAGCAAAGTCTGATATAATGGTTGTCCAAAATATTCTATCATAAATTTGATTATATTTTCTACCAAAGGATTGATGAATATTATTGAAATAACGGCTAGCAATCCCCAGCCTAAAGAAAATTGCAAACAAATATAACCCTTGTAATTCAATACATTTTTAGAGTAATCCCACCACTTTGTATCAAATAGTTTTTCAAGCAGATATCCTACTATAAGTTCGGCAATTGTAGCCATTATGGTTCCGCTAAAAAAGATATATACTACGTTATTTTCCATATAAGGAGCTATCATCATCATTATCATTCCTGTGATTCCATATATTGGACACAGAGGACCATGTAAAAATCCTCTATTTATGAATTTCTTTTCAGTTATAAGCTTAAAGATAACCTCTAATGCCCATCCAAGAAAGGCGTATATGATAAAAGAAAAAAACAAATTATAATACATAATATTACCTGCCTAATACATAATTTTAATTTATTTTAATGTTACTGCTAAAATTTTGCAACATATTTTTATGCATAGTTATAAAAAAATAAATTTTATACAATTATATATGGTGAAATATATTAACAAAATCTAATTTTTTTATTATAATCTACATATACGTTGTAATTTTATTTGAGCGTAACAACATTTGATGTCATAGAAAGGATGATAGATATGGATAATTTTGATATATTAAAATTAGATAACCAACTCTGCTTCTCAGCTTATGCTTTTTCCAGAGCCATTATTAAAGCATATCGTCCATTTTTGGATGAATTAAATATTACCTATCCTCAATATTTAGTAATGTTAGTGCTATGGGAACACGAGAAAATCACGTTAAAAGATATGGGGCACAAGCTTCATCTGGATTCTGGAACTTTAACTCCTCTTCTAAAAAAATTAGAAGCAGCTGGTCTTATCATACGTGAACGTTCCAAGGAGGACGAAAGGCTTTTATGGATAACTATCACTCCTAAAGGTATGAACCTTAGAGAAAAAGCTCTCTCAATTCCGGAGAACATAATAAAAGCTACTAATGCAAATCTACAGGAATTATATGATTTGAAGATAAGATTGGATAAAATTTTTAAAAATCTTGATTTAGATAACACTTGTCAATAAAAAAACTGTGACTTAAAATCAATATAGACATTTTAAGTCACAGTTTTTTAATAAAATTTCACTAAACCATTAGTTTCTTTATGTCTTCTTCTAATTTTGCTGGTGATGTGGTAGGGGCAAATCTATCCACTACATTTCCATTAGCATCTATAAGGAATTTAGTAAAATTCCATTTGATAGCTCCTCCCAAAAGCCCCTTTTTCTGTTCTGTGAGATACTTAAATAAAGGATGTGAATTAGGCCCTTTAACATCTACTTTTTCAAATATCTGAAATGTAACTCCATAATTTATTTCACAGAAATTCTTTATATCCTCGCTATTTCCTGGCTCTTGATTAGCAAATTGGTTGCATGGGAAACCTAATATCTCAAACTTTTCATTCCCTAGCTTTTGATACAAATTTTCTAGATCCTTATACTGAGGTGTAAATCCACACTTACTAGCAGTATTTACTATAAGCAGTACCTTCCCTTGATAATTTTTTAAACTTATATCTTCTCCTTCTATAGTGGCAGCATTAAAATCGTAAACTCCCATTTACTAACAACTCCTTTAATTAATTTTAATAAACGTTTTTCAAACATCTTCTATAAACATAGTATATCACACTTTAAATTGTATTAAATATAATTTTATAAAATTAAATAAAATTAATTAATTCGTTAAGTTTGATTTCACTGTCTGTTTATAATCTATAAAATATGTTAAAATAATATATTAAAAGACGTTGTCATAAAATCAAGTTTTAAATCAGCCTAAAAATCAACACTGATTTAAAACAGAGGCAAAATATTAAATGTAGGAGTGTTAAAATAAATTGATAAAAATTGGTGATTATAATAATTTAAAAGTAGTTAGAGAAACTGATTTTGGATACTTCCTCGATGCTGAAACAGGCAATACCTCCGATGATGTATTGATTCCCAAAAAAAGCACTTATGGTGTTGAGTTATATATAGATGACTCAGTGGAAGTGTTCTTATACAGAGACTCTAAGGATAGACCTGTGGCAACCCTAAAGAAGCCTTTAGCCAAAGTTGGAGACTTAGCATATTTAAAAGTTGTATCTAATACTAAAATAGGCAGCTTTGTAGATTTCGGACTGGAAAGAGATATACTAGTTCCATTAAAAGAAAAGCCCTATGGTCTGCTTGAAGGAAATTCTTATTTATTCTACATATATTTAGATAAAACAGGAAGGATAGCAGCTACGGCAAATATAGATAAATACTTAATGGAAAGCAGTCAATTTAATGTAGGAGATCACGTAAAAGGTACAGTATACGGATTTCAGTCTAACGGAAGTGCCATGATAGCAGTAGATAATAGATATAGAGGTGTTATTTTAAACACAGAATATTTTTCAAAACTTTATCATGGTGATATATTAGATTTAAGTATCATAAAAATATATGAAGACAAAAAATTAGGACTCACCCCAAGGAAACATGCTAAGGATGAGAGAACTGAAATGCAGGAGGTTATATTAAATTATCTGGAAGCTCATAACGGCTTTATGTCCTTTAATGATAAAAGTAATCCTGAAGATATATATGCTGCCTTTAGTGTAAGCAAAAATACTTTCAAAAATGCTCTAGGCGGACTAATGAAAAAGCATTTAATAACTCAAGATGAAAATGGCACTAAGCTTAATAAATAAGCTTAATAAAACTGCAATTCGTAATTTACAAATTTCATATTACGAATTGCAGTTTTATTTACCTATATATTGACATAATTATTGAGTAGTGATAACATTATACCACATTACATTGTATGCAATTTAATTTTTATCAATTTAAACATATTGGAGGTTTTTTATGAATATTTATGATTTCTCTTTTAAAACAGCAGATGGGGATACTATTTCTTTTGACAAGTATAAAGGAAAAGTTCTTATTTTAGTTAACACGGCTAGTAAATGTGGTTTTACTCCTCAATATGAAGATTTGGAAAAACTATATGAAAAATATAGTGAAAAAGGGGTTGAAATAATAGGTTTTCCCTGCAATCAATTTGCTGATCAAGAACCAGGAAGCAGCAGTGAAGCTAAAAATTTTTGCCAGCTAAATTATGGTGTTTCCTTCCCAATTTCAGAAAAAATTGAAGTGCGCGGAAAAAACATGAATCCAATATTCTCTTATCTTACCTCAGTTCTTCCTTTTAAAGGATTTAACACAGATAATATTAGTGCTAAAATATTTCAAAGTTTTCTTGAAGAAAAATTTCCTGAATATTTAATAGGTAATTCTATTAAATGGAACTTTACAAAGTTTATTATGGATAAAAATGGTAATCCCGCAGCTAGATTTGAACCTACAGTAGAGCCTATGGATATGGAGGATTTCATAAAATCCTTATTATAAAATATAAATACACTCTTACAAATTACTATATTATGCTATAATTATCTTATTGCAACTTATATTAATTTATAGCATAATATTCTCATTTTGTAGGGGTGTTTATTTGATGAATTTCAAAAGATTTGAGTATTTTAATCTTATACCTATAATTATTTTTACTATTCTATTCTATAAGCTTTTAGATAATGTTAGTATTTTTACTCACGGTCTTAGAGATCTTATGTCTCTTATAAGCTATTTTTTTTGGGGATTTGCTATAGCTTATATTTTAAATCCTCTAATGCTGAAAATAGAACTTACTTTTAAAACCAAAAGAGTTATGAGCATATTCATTACCTATTTGCTGTTTTTCTCCTTCATCACCTTACTTTTAATATTAATAATACCAAGTATGATTAAAAGTGTATCAGATCTTATTAATAAGCTTCCAAGTTTTGTACTTAATGCTGAACATTATGTAAATTCTAATATAATGACTAATAAGCTTTTCATCAAGTACGGCGTAAATACATATATAACCAATAATATAAACGACATAATAACTCAGGCTACATCGATACTTCAGCTTAGCATAAGTTCCATTTTCTCAAAAATGGTTAATATATCATCAAGCCTTTTCAATATTTTTACAGGCATTATTATTTCTATTTATCTACTTAAAGATAAAGAACCTATGCTATCCTACACTAAAAAAATATTTTCTTCGTTTTTGTCAAAGGAAAAATCAATGAAATTTTTTTCATTTATGTCCTCAATAAATTTGGTTTTTAAACAATATGTAATAGGCAAGTCAATAGATTCTCTGATAATCGGATTGCTTTGCTTCATAGGCCTCAGTCTTATGTCAGTAAAATATTCTTTATTGATAAGTCTAGTAATTGGCATAACAAATCTTATACCTTACTTTGGAAACATAATAGGTCTTGTACCTACTTCAATATTAACCATATTTTCTAGTACCACAGATACTATAAAACTTATTATTTTAGTAATCACTCTATCATTATTTGACGGATGGTATCTTTCTCCTAGAATAATAGGGCAAAAGGTAGGCTTAAATCCAATATTTATAATTATAGCTATAACCATAGGCGGTGCCATATATGGAGCTTTAGGAATGTTTCTTGCTATACCTCTTGCCGCTGTAATAAAAACTCTTATCCAAAACTTTATAGATGAAAAATACGAAACTAAACGTTCATAAAAATACGCATGGCCTAAGACCATGCGTATTCTATAATTATCTTTACTTAGCTTTGCTTAAGGCATCTGTTACAGCTTCCATTATTCCATTGCTAGTTCTGGTGGCACCTGATACGGCGTCCACATTAACAGATTGAGCTTTTACTATCTCTTCTGGAATAACCTGTATAGGTTCACTTGAGAACCGTGGAGTTTCATTATTATATCCAACAGTCACACCAGTAATCTTACCGCCTTTTACAGTAACCGTTACATTGAGCCCAGGTCTAAATCCAGTCCCTTCTCCGGTGTAAGTTCCATCTTTATAAGCTGTTGAATTACTGGTTGTACCACTATTACTCTGATTGCTTTCACTGCTGTTATTGTCAGCTGTACTTGACTGCTGAGCGCTTTGGCTTGAAGAGCTATCAGAATTGGAATCAGCTGTTTGGCTGTTATCACTTTGTGATGTTGAAGCAGTTGTATTTGAATCGCTATTTGTACTTGCATTACTGTTTGTTGTTGCATTGCTAGTTGAAGAAGAGCTTCCGCCTTCTGCGGAATTTAATGCATTTGATACTGCCTCCATTATTCCGTTACTGCTTCTAGTAGCTCCAGATACTGCATCAACTTGAACTGATTGTGCTGCTATTATTTCCTGAGGAATAGTGCTAGAAGCTTGGCTAAAATAATTAGGTGTTTCATTATCACTTAATATTTCTATATTGGTAATCTTGTTGCTTTTTATGGTAACCTGTACTTGAAGTCCTGGTCTAAATCCTGTGCCTTCTCCAGTGTAAGTTCCATCCTTATAGTTACCTTGTAAAGTCTTATTGGAAGCAGAACTGCTTATGCTATAGGCATTGTTTTTGTTGCTTCCTAAAACAACATTGTTGATAGCATATATGCCTGTAAATGCTCCGATAGCTATAGAAGCCGCCAACGCTGAATTTATCTTTTCACCGCTTACTGTAACTTGTGTATTCTTTCTAGGGCATACACTGGTGCATTTAAAGCAGCTTATACATTCTCCGCTAGTTACTTTCTCGCTCTTGTAAAGAGGAATGCCCATTGGGCAGTTATTTGTGCATATTCTGCATTTACCACATTTTTCTGTAGGCTTGCTTATCTTAAAGATTCTAAGCTTTGAGGTTATAGTAAACATTGCTCCCAAAGGACATAAATATCTGCAAAAAAATCTTTCTATAAAAGCTGCTCCTACAATTATCATAAGTAATAATATAAAGCCTATTGTATATTCGGTTAAAGCTGCTTTTATATCTGTAAGCTGTGCAAACGCATCCCAAGGACTAGCACCTTCAAAAATCTTTGAACTAGTGGACCACATAGCTATAACTATAAATGCCAGCAGAACATATTTAAAATATTTTAAAACCGAATCCACTTTTTCGCTTACTCTGTATTTGACTTTGAAAATCTTACTTGAAATCAAATATATAATATCATTCATAGTTCCAAAGGCACACATCCAGCCGCAGAAAAATCTTCCCAAAACTATAGTTATAGGAAATATTGCGAACACTTCTAAAAGGTTAGGAATCAACTCAGTTAAGCTAGTATTTCCATTGTATATCATTTGGTATATCTGCTTTATTCCACTAAAAGTAAGAGTAAATAGCCCAGGTAATAATATTAAAAATGCTAATTGTGAAATCATTCTAGCAATCTGCAATTTTGATATTTTCTTCATATTCTTTCCTCCATAATCCTGTGTTTTATCTATCTATATATAATTTTAATAAATGTGGTACCGAGCCACAGAGATTCCATCTTATATATTTATCATTATCTTTACTTGGCTTTGCTTAAGGCATCTGCTACAGCTTCCATTATTCCATTACTAGTTCTCGTAGCTCCTGACACCGCATCTACATTTACAGATTGAGCCTTAACTATTTCTCCAGGGACAACATTTATGGCACCATCAGCAATTCTAGGTGTTTCATTATTGTCTCCAACCTGTACGCTGTAAATTTTTCCACTTTTCACTGTAACCTTAACATTTAATCCGGGGCTATGTCCAGTACCTTCGCCTGAATAAGTTCCATCCTTATAGGCTGCTGATGTATTATTAGAAGCGCTAGTGGAACTACCCTTAGAAGCATCTGCTGTACTGCTATTACCTCCGCCACTGGACTGCTGGGAGCTCTGATTTGAGCTGCTGCCAGATTGGGAAGTTGTACTCTCATTGCTATTTCCTTGAGAGTTAGACGCTGTTTGAGTTGAATTATTATTTGAACTTGAAGAATAGCTGTTGGTTGCATAAGTGCCATTCTTTCCATCTGCTAATTTTGCGCCAATTCCATATGCGCCTATAATGGTTCCCATGGAAATAGCTATAATTACTGCTAAATGTGCCTTTTTCATATCTCTCCTCCATTTAAATTCCATATGAATATTGATTGTTGACTAATATAAAAGATTTCTTTAATTTTTCTGTAATATACATCTTTTTATCTTCTGTAATAAATATGCCTTCTACATCCTCATAATTTTTAAGCAAAGCAAGAGAGTCTTCTATGCCGCTAGTATAGCACACTGTAGTTAATCCATCGCCATCCATGGATTTGTCAGATATTATAGTTGCGCTAACTATTCCTTCAGAGGGATACCCGCTTTTAGCATTCATTATATGATGATATCTTTTTCCGTTTATCTCAAAGTATCTCTCATAGTTACCAGAGGTAACTATTGACTTATCTTTTATTGCCACAATTCCAATAAATTCTCCCTGTTTTCCAAAGGGATCTTGTATACCTATATTCCAGCTGTCACCATTTTCCTTACTGCCATAGGCATATATATTTCCACCCAGGTCTATCATTCCGCTGCTTATTTTAAAATCTTTAAATATTTTAACTACCATATCCGCAGCATATCCTTTAGCGATAGCTCCAAGGTCCAAGGCTTCACCTTTTTTTAATAACTCCACGCTTATATTCTTGTCATCCAGCTTTATATCCCTGTAATCTGCCAGCTTAAGCTTTTCTTTTATTTCCCATTCCTCTGGAACTCTTTTATTCTTTCTTCCAAAGCCCCATAAATCAAGCAATGGTCTAAGCAAGGGATTAAAGCCTCCCCGAGAAAGTTCACTATAGTAAACCGCTCTTTTTATAACTTCATAGGTTTCTTTGCTCACCTTTTGAGCTGCTTTTCCTGCTTTCATATTTATCTTAGATACTTCACTGGTATCTTTAAACACAGACATCTTATCATCTATATCATATATGCACTGTTCTGCAGCTTCTACTGCTTCCTTGCTGTTAGCTCCAAAAGCCTTTAGGGCATTTATTGTACCTAAAGAATAAAATTGTTTTATATATGAATTTTCGTTTTTTTCCTTCAACATAATATTTCCTCCTATCACTAGCTTAACTATATTATAAAATGAATAACTTAATGTTAATTGAGAAATTCCTTAAAAAAAGCTGAGAAAAATGTTAATTTTAAAAAAAGACTATGTTTTAAATCAGTGTAAAAATCAATACCGATTTAAAACATAGTCCCCAAATTATATATTTGTCAGCTTTCATCTGGAAAGCGGCAGCAGCACACTGAAGGTACTTCCTTTTCCCAGTTCACTGTTTACGTAAATTTCTCCTCCATGAGCATCAACTATTTCTTTTACTATAGACAATCCTAGTCCATAGCCTCCTTGTTTTCTGGATCTATGAGAATCACTTCTAAAAAATCTATCAAATATTTTTTCTCTGTCTTCCGCTGAAATACCCATCCCATTGTCACTTACAGCTATATGAGCAAAGCTTCCTTCCACCTTGTCAATTTGATTTAAAGCTAGACTCACTTTCCCATTTTCAGAAGTATGTTGCACTGCATTATTTACTAAATTATATATTATCTGCTTTATTTGATTTGAATTAACATTAGCGTATATGTGTTTTTCTAACTTTACATTTAATTCCTTATTTTCAGCTATAATCTTAAGCTGTGGAACTATTTCATCTATTACATTAGCTAAATCCTCTTCCTTAAATTCTGCTTTTACTTTGGAATCAAATCGAGTTAACATCAAGAGATCATTTACTAGCTGTGTAAGTCTATCGCTTTCTGCCAGTATGCTTTTAAGTGCCATGTCCAGCTGCTTTTCATTTTTGGCAGCCCCTCTTAAAAGCACCTCTACAAAGCCGTGAATGGAAGTGAGGGGCGTTCTCAGCTCATGAGAGGCGTCAGATATAAAATGCCTCATTTTTTCTTTCATATATTGCTCTTGTTTAAAAGAGATTTCTATCCTTTCAAGCATGCTATTAAAGGCAGAAGATAAAGAATCTATCTCCTGTTGTCCATTATCTTCAGGCAGCCTTACCTGAAGCTGAGAAGGCTCTATTTTTTCAACAGTATTCTTCATATCATAAAGTGGTTTTAGAGTATAATTCAAAAGTCTTTTACTTAATATTGCAGCAATTATAATAACAAAAAATGAGCTGAATAAGTATATCATGAGATGCTTGTTTAAAAAATCTTGTATGTTTGCCCCGCTAGTACTCAATTGTATAAGTCCATATACTTTATTGCCTGAAACAAGCTTTCTCCACATGACTACCTGCTGTTCTCCGGACATATTTTTAATAATCTGCATAGGAACTATCTTATCAGACTTCAAGATTTTTAAGTATTCATCCTTATTTAGATAAGGGGTGCTGTCTCCATCTTCATCTTCAGCTTTTATGACATCCTTGCTTACTACATTTCCATCTTGATCTATAAAGGTAGCCTTAGTATTCTTATCAGAGCAGCTTTTCACTATATATTCAGCAATAGCTGAGGTATCCAAATCATTAGAATCTGCCCTATCCAAATTTTCTAAATGTATGCCCTGAAATTTACTTTCCAGAAGCTGTTCCTTTCCCACATATAAATTTTTTTTCATAAGCAAATACTGAGAGGTGCCCATAATTATTATTGATACTATAAGCATTACTATGAAGCTAAGTAATAATTGAAAGCTGAGGCTTTTGGTGTTTATTAATTGCTTTTTTATAATCTTCATAACATCACCTTGTATCCTACGCCTCTGACAGTTTTTATAACACAATGTTTATTATCACCTATTTTATCTCTCAAATATCTTATATAAACCTCTACAATATTTTCTTCTCCCTCAAAATCATAGCCCCATACATTTTCCAAAATAGATTGTTTGCTTAAAACCAGGCCATTATTTATAAGCAGGTATTTAAGCAGGTTATACTCAGTAGGTGAAAGATTTAGTTGATTTTCTTTATAGGTTATTTCATGCGCTCCATCATCAATTTTAAACTCCCCTATGCAGGCTGCCTCATTTGTACCAGGAAAGCTGTTTCTTAATCTTGCATTTATTCTAGCCAGCAATTCCTTAAAACTAAAAGGCTTAATCATATAATCATCCGCTCCTAGATTTAAGCCTTTAACTCTGTCATCAATTTCATCTTTTGCAGTAAGCATTATTATTGAGGTCTTAATATATTTTTTTATTTCTCTGCATACTTCAAAGCCATTCATTCCAGGGAGCATAATATCTAATATGATAATCTCAGGCTTTACATCTATAGCTTTAATTATTGCACTATTACCATCATAGGCAGTATGTACTACATAATTTTCGGCTTCTAACCCCATTTTTATAAATTCTACTATGTTTTCCTCATCATCTACCACTAAAATATTCGCTTTCATAAGAACTACCTTCTTTTCTATAGTAATTAGGCTGTATTTTAAAAAACTTATTGATAGAATTATACTATATATAAGTTTTCAATCTCAAGCTATAAATATCGATAAAGTAGATAAAAAAATCTTTTTAATTATTTGGTTCTGTTTTAAATCAGTGTTGATTTTTACACTGATTTAAAACTTCCTTCAGTTCGGGAGGCTATGTTTTAAAAATAGTGACATTTTTTTCTTAAAAGATATTATATTTAGTCGTATTTTGTACGATAATTTAAATATGAAAGGTGGTGGCTAATTATGAAAGAAATAGTTTATAGAAGCATATTCCCTAACAACAATATACCAAAACCAGAGATACGCAGCCTTGCTAAGGATTTAAGTCATAAAAACGAGTTGACATGTGAAGTAAACTCACTGATTAATTATGCCGATTTTTCAAAAGTATCATCTGCCTTTAGTAAAATAGAATTTGAAGAAAAACTTAAAAATGATCCTGTGGGCATTTTTTTAGAAAAATTACAAGAAAAATCTATTATGTAGTGGTAGAATAATTATATAATATTATTGTTTTACGGAGGTATTTTAATGAATGAGAAATTTGAGAAGCTTAATTATAGGCTTAAAAATTCATTCAATGAGGCTTCCAAGTCTCTTAACAATGTTCTAGGTAACTATAAAAATAAGCTTGAAAATGGATTAAAGTATAAAATATTTACTTGCCCTAGCTGCTCACAAAAGCTTAGGGTTCCTAGAGGAAGAGGAAATATAGTAATACGATGCAAAAGGTGTGGAATTGAATTTAAGGGAAAATGCTAAAAAATATACATTATGGAGGTAACTAATTAAAGCTTCCATAATGTATATTTTATTTTATCAGTTTCTTTTATTACGAAATAAATGTATACTATAAGTGAAAACTAAGCTTTAAATTAGCTTTTTCCATAATACATTACTCAAATATAAGAAGGTATATTATGCATTATATTGTATTAGATCTAGAATTTAATCAAGGTTTTGATATAAAAAATAACGAAACTGTAAATAACCCTAGCTGCCCTTTTGAAATAATACAAATAGGCGCCGTAAAAATGGACGAAGATTTAAATATTGTAGAAAGCTTCAACGAATTTATAAAGCCCCAAATCTACACAGATATTCATCCTTATGTGGCTGAAATTACTGGAATAAATAAGAATAGATTAAAGCATGCTCTATGTTTTAATGAAGCCTATGAAAAGTTCAAGCAATTTTTGGGATGCTCTGAAAATATATTTTGCGTATGGGGGTTAGTTGATATAACTGAATTGTTTAGGAATATAAAATTCTATTCTTTAGAGCACAGCTCTATATCCAAAAAGTACATTAACCTTCAGCATCATGCCTCAAAATATTTTGGTTGTCCAAGAGGCATTAACATAGGCCTTAGCAATGCTGTTTCAATTTTGGAATTAGAAGAAATTTATAAATTCCATGATGCTTTAGGAGATGCTTATTACACTTCAGAAATATTCAAAAACATTTATAACAGAAATATAAAACCTGTGTACTATTGTTTACCCAAAAGCAAAAAAGCTTAAAAATCTTTGCATACTTTAGTGCAAAGATTTTTTAATTGCTTTATCTAAATATCTAGTATATAGTGTGATAAAGCTTTTTGAATATTATATATGGTCTTATCTCTTTTAAACTCTCTTATTATTGGTTCATTTAAGGCTTGTATGTATATAGTAAGTACAGCATCCGCCTCTACGTATCCTTCTGTTTCTATACTGTAGTGAGTGATGCTTCTATATGGAAATGATGTATACTTTGTTTTTTTACTTACTCTTCCTTGGCGTTCCAAAATAATCATCCTCTTGTTGGTAAATATAAAATTTTCTTTATTTACTAAATAAGATCTCTCAGCCAATTCTCCATCCGTGAGAATGATATTTAATTCTTCTTCGAGTTTATCGATATCAATATCCCCATTACTATTCCAAAAGCCTTCAAAAATTTTCATATCACATTACTAGCTTCCTTTTTATATTTTTCAAACAATTTTTCTCCTACCTTTACAGAAATGTCCATAAAGGTTTCTGCTTCGTAATCTGTAAATCCAATGTTTTTCATAGTAGCTGATATCCATGCACTCATGCTTCCGTAATTTTTAGTTCTATTGTAATATTCAAATTTCTCCTTCATAAGTTCTTCTTGTTTTCTTTGCATGGATGTATTATTCTCCATAAGCTGCGGCATATTCATAAGTATCCATTGCTGAGCAAAAACAAATTCATTTATATAATCTGCTTTTCTATTTTCTTCAGTAATTTCCTCTACACTGCTCATTATTCTTCCTTCATATAGTATGCTGTTATTTTTTAATTGATCTTTAGCATATTTTAAAAAGCCTTCAACACTATCTCTTGATAAAATTGACATTTCACCTTCGCCTCCAACTATTTTAGGAAAGTTTTATATATATTATTCAATGTTTTTTACAAAACTCCTGCGTATAATTATATAATTTTCAGTCACAAAACTCCACATTAATAATTACTATATATTAAGAAATATGATTCTCTATGTCAGGAATTTTAACTCAGATATTCATATAATTATATTTTGAAAATGAGGTGTATAACTAATGAGAGGCTGTCTATATACCGCTTTAGGAGATTCCTTAACCAATGGTTTTCTTGCTTACATGTCTACAGGTTTTTCTTATCGTCTGTGCCATTATTTAAGACGTGAATATGGCAGTACTGAATTCTATAACTTTGGAGTACCTGGTCTAAAGAGCCAAGGGTTATTAAAACAATTAAAAACTCAGGAAAAAGTAAGATATTATATAAAACGCGCTGATTTGGTAACTATATCTATAGGTGGAAATAATCTTCTTAGATGTGCACATGATAACTATTGTCATATAAATACAGAAAAAGCGCAAGAAGGTACAAATAATTTTGTTCGTGATTGGCCATTAATATTGCATTGCATAAGAGATGAGCTAGCATCGGATGCTGATATTTTTGTTATGACTCTTTATAATCCTTATCCAGTTAAAGATAAAAATTATGATACTGCAGAGCATTATATACAGATTATAAATAGTGCAATCTGCGACGAAGCCTTAATAAAAAATTACGAATATCGCGTGGTAGATATCTACTCCACCTTTAAAAATCTATGCCCGCCAAAATTAACTCACTTTGATTTAGCTATAAGGGACCCTCATCCTACTTATGAAGGTCACCATATAATTGCCAAAGAGTTTATGAGGTGCATAAGTGGAAATTAAAGATTTTGAGATGAAGGACCGCTTTTCAAAGGTTTAAATCCTTCTTCTCTCCATTTATCTTTATTGCTTTTAAGCTCTTTTTTTCTATTGTCTGCGCTTAAAGTTATGCTTTTACATAGATATTCCTGACTATTTAAGTTTTCTTTTCCTCTTCTATCTATTTTTATATATTCTCCATCTTTATGAAGAAGCCTTGCTTTAACAGTATCCTTTAAAGCTAAATTCAAAATATCCTTCACTTTTTTTCTAGCTTCCTTATCCTCTATAGGGAAAAGGAGCTCAACTCTTCTATCTAAATTTCTATTCATCCAATCTGCACTGGAAAGATATATAAGTTCATCTCCGTCATTATGGAAACAATAGATTCTGCTGTGTTCCAAAAATCTTCCCACGATGCTTTTTACAGTTATGTTATCACTTATACCATCTACACCTGGTCTTAAGCAGCAAATTCCTCTCACAATCAAATTAATTCTAACTCCTGCCTTTGATGCCTCATACAAGGCTTCTATTATCTTTTTATCTACCAATGCATTGAGCTTAGCAAATATGGCAGCCTTCTTTCCTTTTAAGGCGTTCTCGGTCTCTTTTTCTATGAGATAAAGAAATCTCTCTCTTAAATTTATAGGAGCTAAACTTAATTTGTATAATTCACTGGGGCGTGAATGTCCTGACAGCATATTAAATATTGAAGAAACATCTGAACCTATATAGGGGTTGCAGGTAAACAGTCCCATATCAGTATAGATTTTAGCGGTTACATCATTATAGTTTCCCGTACCCATATGCACATAACGCTTTATTCCATCCTCTTCTTTTCTTACTACTAAAAGTATTTTGCAGTGAGTTTTTAGTCCTACTAACCCATATATTACATGGCAGCCTGACTCTTCAAGACGTTTCGCCCAATGTATATTATTTTTTTCATCAAATCTTGCTTTAAGTTCAACCAATACAGTAACTTGTTTACCATTTTCAGCTGCCTCCACTAAAGCTTTAACAATAGGTGAATTTCCGCTTACCCTATAAAGAGTTTGCTTTATAGCAAGAACATTAGGATCCCAGGCAGCTTGTGTCACCATATCCACAATAGGCTGAAAGGATTCATAGGGATGATGAAGAAGTATATCCTTTTCCTTTATGGTATCAAATATATTTTCTCCAGATAAATTTTTATTAATTTGAGACGCTATAGGAACATATTTCAAATGTGTTGAATCGTCTATAGAATAAAACTTCATTAAAAAAGTTAAATCCATAGGCGTATTTATTTCGTATATCTGATTATCAGCTACCTCCAATTCTTCTTTCAATATATTAAGCAATTCTTCTTCCATTCCATGTTCTATCTCAAGTCTTACTGCTGCACCCCATTTTCTTTGTTTAAGGGAAAGTTCTATGGCTTCCAAAAGATCTTCCGCCTCTTCCTCATCTAAAGATAAGTCTGCATTTCTTGTTATTCTGTAGCAGCTGCATTCCAATATATTTTTTTCTGAAAACAAAGTTCCTAAATTTAGCTTTATTATATCTTCCAAGAGTATGAAAACCTGTCCACAATCTGCTGGAAGCTTAATAAATCTATCTAATACTGAAGGAACCTGAACTGTTCCAAAGGTATGCTCTCCTTTATCTGCTTCCAATATAATTCCTATGTTTAAGCTTTTATTTAGTATTAAAGGGAATGGTCTGCTTTTGTCTACCACCATTGGTGTAACTACCGGATATACATTTTTCAAATAATATTCATCAATAAATTCCCTTTGTTTATCTGTTAGCTCTTCAGGTTTTGCAAATACTATTCCTTCTTTTTTTAATGCAGGCTTTAAAGAGTGCTTATAGCAGTTACTCTGATCATTTACCATGGCATGTGCTCTGCTGGATATATGATTTAACTGTTCTATAGGTGTGAGACCTGATGGATCAGGTTTTGTGAAATCTGCTTTTATTTGATCTGTAAGAGATCCGACCCTTATCATAAAAAACTCATCTAAATTTGAGCTGAATATTGCTGCAAATTTTAGTCTTTCAAATAATGGATTAGAAGAATCCTGAGCCTCCTCCAAAACCCTTTTGTTAAATTGCAGCCAGCTAAGTTCCCGATTTATAAAATTATTTACACCATTACTACTTTTCATTTGAAAATCCCCCGCTTATATAATAGGTTTTATTCCCATTACTTCTTCAAAAAAGTATGCATTGTTATTAAAATTCCATTCCTCTAACAAAATATCCTCATTAGCTTCTACATTGAAGTATATTGCTTCTGAATTTACTGTTACTTTCAAGGCCTCTATCTTCTGTAAATGTGAAACATCTAAGGCTTCGGACAGCTTTAATATTGCTGTAAGCTTTGAAACTGTCATCCTATCCGCTTCACTTAGCATATAATAATTTTCGTCAGCTTCCGGTCTTATATCCTCATCGCCATGATATCTAGCAATATTTGCTATAATATTTAGCTCATTATCAGAAAAGCCTATAATATCCGTAGTTTTTATTATATTATAGGAATGTTCTGCATGATTAGTGGTATTAATAAACGCTCCTACATCATGAAGTATGCTTGCTATCTGCAAATAGAGTCTCTCTCTGTGTCCCAGCTTATGAAGCTTATTAGTTTCATCAAATATGTGAAGTGCTATTTTTTCCACGTAAGAGGCATGATTTTCATCTATCTTATATTTTTCTCCTATATGCCATACAGAGCTTATTATGTCGCTTATATCTGTTTCATGTTTACCAACAACCATATTGTCGCTTATATCCTTTAATATTCCGTGCCTTAAGGTTATTTCAGGAGTATAAATTTCTTTGGCCTCTGTCAGCTTAAGGAAGCATTGAAGCAGCAAAACTGTTGAAAGCACTAGATTGGCTCTCTTTCTAGGTATATCATAATCAAATTCTATTTGTTCCTGACTCATTTTTCTAATATCGTCATACAAGCTTATAAAATTCTTTCGCTTTATACATGCAAATTTTTCATTACTTTTTGCTTTTCTCTCCATAATGTCAATTATAGTGCTTAGTTCTCCTCCAATGGCAACAAAGTGACTAACATTTAGATTCTCTATATTTAATTTAGCAAGATATATTTTACTTTCTATATACTCCTCCATAAGCCCTGGAAAATTCAATGATTTATTTTGCAATTCTGACAATATTTCAGGCAAGCGCAGAGAGCCTATCTTTATGTTCTCTGTAAACTTTAATTGTCCTTGCTTATATATGGATGCTTCAATTGCTCCAGAGGTTATATTAATTACAAGTACATTTTTAGAGAAGTCTATATCTATCTTAGAAAATGTGTTTTTCATACCTTTTAGCACAAAAAATCTCTCTTCAGCTATGTTCAGACACTTAACCACAATCCCTGTTCTGAGTCTTATCTGCTCAAGTATATATTGCTTATTCTCTGCCTCTCTTATCCCACTGGTGGCGATAGCTTTATAGCTTTTAACATGATAATCTCTCATTAAAGCCCCAAAGCCTTTCAAATTATCACAAATATCATGTATGGTTTCAACTTTTATTCTTCCAAAGGAAAAAGTATCTTTTCCTATATTAGTCTGTTTGCTTACATCTTCTAATATATTGAAATCTCCATCTTCATTTACTTCAGCAATGGTCATTCTTAAATAATTAGATCCTATGTCTATGGATGCTACCGGATTGTTAATCTTAGCTTTAGCCATATTATTCTCCTTCAGATTAGTTGTTTTGAAAATTTAACAAATATATTCAATATTCTACGACATTATTATACTATATGTGAGTTTAAAAGACCAAATCAGATGTGCACATAACATAAATTTAACATTTCATTTTTATAAGGCATTACTTAATTTTAGTATTGAATACGCTTCATGCCAGCTATATAATTTACATATCAGTAAAAACTTGATATGAAATAATACTTAAGCAAGGAGAAGAACTATGAACAAAACAGCAATAATAGATATTGGTTCCAATTCCATTAGAATGGTTATCATAGCTATTGATAATAAAAGCTTTAGAATAGTAGATGAATTGAAGGAAACAGTTCGTTTAGGAATGGATATGACTGAAGATGGCAGCTTGAATTCTGAAAGAATGGATAAAGCCTTTAAAACCTTAAGCTTTTTTAAAGCTCTATGCCATGCACAAAATATTCATGAGATAAAGATTGTGGCTACAGAAGCTGTAAGAAAAGCTTCCAACCAAAAAGAATTTTTAAATCTTATTAAAAGCAGCCTTAATTTAGATATAAAGATACTCTCTGGAAAAGAAGAAGCTTACTACGATTATTTTGGGGTTGTAAACAGCCTAGATATTCCTTCGGCCTTGCTTATGGATATTGGCGGAAGCAGTACAGAGCTTATATGGATGGATAATAGAAAAATTAAAGAATCTATAAGCTTACCTATGGGAGCCATAAACATAACTGAAAGGTTTTCCTTAGAAAATGCTTTAGATGAGGGAAAGGAAAAAGCTCTTAATAAATTTCTAAATGAAAAATTTGATGAAGTACCTTGGCTAAAAGAAGTTAAGAATCTTCCACTCATAGGCATAGGCGGTTCAATAAGAAATATAGCCAAAATACATTCAAAAAAAGAGAATTATCCCTTGGATACCCTTCATAATTATGTATTGAAAATAGAAGATGTACGTGATATACATTCTTCTGTAAAGACAAAGGATTTAAATCAAAGAAAAAAGATAAGAGGTTTGTCTAAGGATAGAGCTGATGTATTTCTTGGTCCATTATCTTCAGTTATGTGTATTATAAATAAGTGCAGTATTAATAAAGTAATAGTAAGTGGCAGCGGCATTCGCGAAGGTCTTATATACGAGCATATATTAAACGGAACAACACCTGTGGAAGATGTTTTTCAATTTTCACTGGAAAATCACATGGGAATTTATGAGATTGATGTTACTCATGCTCAGCAGGTTTGGAAGCTTTCCCATATGCTTTATTTGGAATTAATCCCGCTTTTAAATACTTCAACCTCTTCTCACAATATATTAAAAACGGCTTCCCTGCTTCATGACTGCGGCATAAGAATAAACTACTACAACCACCAGGAACTATCCTATCATATAATAATACGTTCTAAGCTGAACGGATTAAGCCACAAGGAGCTGCTCATGGCTGCCTATGTTTCTGCTCTCCATAGAAAGAATGAATTTAAAGTAGATGAAAAACATTATGAAACGATTTTAAATTCCGACGATATGGCTATCATTGAAAAATTAGGTTTGCTTTTAAGAATATCTGAGAATTTAGATAGAGCTATGAACAGCAATGTGAAAAAACTGTATTGCAATATATCAGAAGATGAAGTAAAAATAAATGTGCTATCTGACTCGGATGCCTCTCTTGAAATCAATTCTGCCATGGATTGCAGCAATGCTTTTAAGAGAATATTTAATAAAAAGCTTACAATAGTATAAATAATTTTTCACCCTCATATAATAATGCAATAGCATTCTATGTGAGGGTGATTTTTTTGATTGATAATATAGAAAACTATTTAAGCAGGGAAGCCTTATTCCATATCTGCAGTCACTATTCTGTAAACAATATATCAGAGCATGAGATAAGAGTGGGAAATTTTTCCATGCAGCTTTTTGATACACTGCTTCCTGCTTCTCAGCTTAACATAAACCTTAGAAGCCTATTATACTACAGCTCCCTGCTTCACGACATAGGCTATTTTGTTCAGAAAAAAGGACATCATGAGCATTCAAAGGAATTGATTTTAAAAGATGACCGCTTTAATAAGCTTCCTATAGAGCTGAGATTTATTCTAGGTATAATGGTGAGGAGCCACGGAAAGCTTTTGGATCACCACATATTTTTTTACCCTAAAGACATACAAACTCTTGTCATAAGATTAATTTCTATTTTGAGAATTGCAGATGCCTTAGACCATAAGCATAATTTAGGCATTGCTGTTGACGCTGTTTTAAAGGACAATGAACTAAGCCTTAAATTAAAAGGAAGCAATTATGAACCCATAGAGAAACGCTTAGAAAAAAAGTCCAAATTATTCAAAGAAGTATTTCCAATCAGTATAGCTGTAGAAGGACTTTAATTTACTAGATCCCATATAAGATGTACACTTATTGCACTGCGTAATAATAAAGCTTTCCATTTTCTATGGAGCTTTCTACCTTTCCTTTTTCTATAAGGTATTTTAACAAAGCCGATACAGAAGAATAATCTAGGTGATATTGTCTATAATTTAAACTAATATCATTTATTATGACTATATTTTCTAGTAATTCTTCTTTTGTAAGAGGCTTTTCTAAAAGTTCATATATATCATTTAAATAATTTTGTATATTTTCTATATTTCTATCTGCTAAATCTATAATCTCTTCTTTATTCACTATATCCTTGGCATGGCTTATTACAAAATAGTCCGCTTCAATTTCCTTTATAGCCTCCAGAGTCTTAAATTGATCCTGTACATTGTATAAAAACGGCAGAGAATATTTTTCTAGTATATCCGAACTAAATATAGAATCTCCTAAAAAGCACACCTTTTCAGGAGTAATAATTCCTATATGCTCAGGAGAATGCCCTTTTAAAGGAATTACCTCTATTTTTTCATCGTTTATTTTATTTACACCATATTCAGGAACTATATCTACTTCTATATTGCTTCCTTCCTCCTGAAGCTGTTTTACCGGAAAAGAAGAATATAGTATAGATGGATGTAATTCTATATTCTCCATATAAATCTTCTCCTTAGAAGAAGCATAGGTTATGCAGCCTGTATATTCGTTTTTAAAATAATTATTTCCTCCACAATGATCCATATGGCTGTGAGTATTTATAATATATTTAACATGAAGTCCATTTTCCTTTAAAACCTCTTCGATTTTCCTTGCAGCAGAATTGTTTCTTCCAGTGTCAATAAGAAGACAATTCTTATTTTTATAAGAATAAACCCCTATGTTTGTAGGAGCATTTATATAATAAGTATTACCCTTAATTTTAGTTAACTCCATTTTCATCAACCCTTTCATTTTTAATATATATATCATTTAATTTATATTTGTCAATACATTGCAATTTTCAAATGAAAGGATATCCATAAAGTTTATAAAATAAAGGGCTTCCTATGACAAGAATTTGTCATAGGAAGCCCTGCTTTTTATTTACTTAGCAGAATTTTTCTTGAATACTAATACTAGTCCTAAACCAGTTAATAATATTCCTGCAAATACTAGCACATCAAAATCTATCATAGATCCTGTCTTAGGTAATTGATTCGATAAAGCAGCATTAGTATTAGTTGTAGTTGCGGATACTTGCTTTACTGTGGAGCCGCCATTCCCCGTATCTGTTTGCTGCGGATTAGTTTCAGGCTTTGTTACTACGGGAGTAGTTCTATTATCCACCAGTAACAGATTTCCAAAACCAGAAGTATCCTTATAGGAATTTCCTGAAGCATCATTCCAGATTGACACACTTTTTCTTGTACCGCTGGCATCGGCATCATTAACTTGAACATCAAAACCAAGCATGCTTCCATCTGCTGGTTTTATGCTGGTTAAAGGTATTGCTTCTTCAACTATATAGCCAGTGGAGGTTTTAGAAGTGGCTGATTTAAAGCCCGCTGGCTTGCTCCCTCCAAAGCTTTGCTCATTATCAAAGTTAACTCTTATTTGCTTATCATCGCTTTGGTATGAAGTGGTTTTACCGTCATTTTCATCTATAAACACTTCTACAGAATCCTGTTCATAGGCATTGGTACTTGCTTTGTTTAATAAACTGTCTGTCACTTCTGCAAGCACATATAAATTATGTTCATCCCATAAAGTTCTAACCTTAGCAGTGGCTCCAGATTTGCCTATTACCCAGGTATCTGTGCTGATTTCATTTGCTGAGTTCCAAATGTCGTCTTTAATTCCATCAATAGTTGGAGTTCCATATAAAGCTTTAGTCATTCTTGAAGATCCTGATAAGCTTAAATCTGCAAAATAAGCAGTGTTAGTGTCTTGCCTATTTCCATAATCATTAAGCACTGACATGGAATCGATTGTTCCTTTTCCCTTATCATCATTAACTCTTACATCAAATCCCATAACTTTTCCCACACTGGGGCTTATATCATCTATAGGAATCACTTTATACGCCGTATATACATTAGCGTCACTAACACAATCACTACGCTTAATCGTTATATGCTGGTCATCCCCTTCATAGGAAGTAGTTTTTCCATGATTCTTGTCCAAAAATATCTCTACGCTATCATTATTTCCTATAGTATTATCACTAACATCGATTTTAACATATAGGTTTTTATTGTCCCACAAGGTTTGAATTTTCGGAGTTGCTCCGCTTACACCTTTAACATAAGTAAAATTGGTAATAGATTTTGCGGAATTCCAAATAGAATCACTTGCCTTTGAAGGAGTTCCTTCCACTGCGTCTACACTGAGCCTATTTACTATGCTTTTAGAAGGATCAACTATTGCCCAGTATGCTGGTTTTGCCTGAAATTTGCTGTCAAACAATAATGGCTGAGAATCTGAAAGCCAAGAATCTATATCGGTAACTCCCCAAAGCATTACTAGGCTTATTTTATCTTTTTCACTTTTAAATAGATCAAATACTTGCTTATATAATCTAGCTTGCTTTTCGTATCCTTCTTCAGTTATAGGATTGTTGTCTTTTATACATAGATCCATCTCCGTTACTTGAATATCTACTCCTAGAGAAGCAAGTTTTTCAATTGAAGCTTTTATGGCATCTACAGAAGTACTCGTATCTATATGCATCTGCATACCAATGCCATCGATAGGAACTCCTTTAGCTTTCAGATCCTTTACAACTTCATATATTTTTTCTGTCTTAGCATTATTATTCTCTATGCCGTAATCATTTATATAAAGCTTCATAGAAGGATCTACTTCATGGGCAGTTCTGAAAGCTGTTTCTATATAGTCAGGCCCTGCTATTTGATACCATTTTGACTGCCTGTAGTTTGCATCATCACCTATAACTTCATTAACAACATCCCACCATTTTATAGGATTTTTGTCTCCATATTTATCTTTAAAATGCTTTAAAACTGTAGTTATATGAGTTTTCAATCTCTGCAGCAGCAGTTCCTTTGAAGCTGGTTTTGAAGGAACTGCTGGATCTTGGAAAAACCAGTCTGGAACCTGAGAGTGCCAAAGAAGGGTATGTCCTCTCATCTGCATATTATGTGCTATAGCATAATCAACTATTTTATCTGCATCCCCAAAGGTAAAATTTCCTTCTGTGGGCTGCAAAGAACTTGGCTTCATCTGATTTCCAGCTACAAGGACACCATAATGCTTGCTTACTAACTGCTCTGATAAACACCCCTCAGCTAAATTGTCTGGCTGAACAGCTCCTCCAAGCGGAAAATATGGGGCTAGCACATCCTTTAAGGAAGGAATATCTTTTTGAATAGGCAAAGGTTTGTTATCTACTTCTTCTGTAAGAGATACGTCATCAATATAAAAGCTTAAAGCTGTATTAGATGAACCTATAGATAAATCTAATCTGCTCAATGCACTTGTAGCATCTGCTAAAGATAATTCTGCTTCCACAGTAGTCCAAGCAGTATCGCTTATAGGCACATCGGTCTTTAAAGAAGGCCAAGTGTCAGATCCGTTTACAGTTTTGGAAGTGTGTATTGTTATTTCTTTAGCTCCACTTTGTCCCGGTAATGCCTTTACTTTTAATGAAAACTTATATATACTTCCTATCTTCACCCTATCAATTAGATGATAGGATGGTCCGTCCCAGCTGTTTTTTCTTTCGCTTACCTTCATGCTGTAATTTCCGCTGGCTTTATCTTCCGTGGTAATTTCAATTTTCGCTGATCCGCCAGCTGACCAGCCGTCAATATTTCCAGCCTCAAAGTCACCGTTTGGAATCACATTCTCTCCCATTTTAACGGGATTCGAATCTAAAACGATTACATCATCAATATAGAACTGCAAAGTCTTATTGGGAGATTCAATATACATACTTAATGTGTCGTAAGCATCAAAGCTAGGTGAATAAGTACCTGTAATAGTTGTCCAAGCTTCTTCATTAACGTTTTTTTGCCATGCTATGGTATCATAGCTATCATTTGCAGCTCCAGTTTCTTTTCTGTCCATGGATAAAGTTATTTGCTGGTTAGTATCTGATGCTCCTGCTGTAGCTTGATCTTTTACTACTTTTATCTTCATCGATATATTATAAGTCTTACTTTTCTGCAGCTTTCCTTTAAGATCCACAGAGGGACCTTGCCAGCTGTCCTGCCTTCCTGTTACCTTCATACTATAATTGCCGCTGGCCTTATCTTCTTTAGTAGCAGTAAGTACAGCAGCTCCTCGCGGAGTCCATCCATTAGTAGTTCCATCTTCAAAAGTGCCATTTGAAATTAAATTATTTGAGTTATCCTCCGCCATGGCTTTTAAAGATGCATTAGCAAACAACCCTGTAACCATACATGATGTCATGATAAAAGCAAAAATTTTTGATACTTTTCTTTTCATCTTTTCCCCCCCTATATAATATGTATACCTGCTCAGTGAACTCATCATCACTCCAAGTAAACATTTACATATATTTTACCATTTTTATTGTTTTGTTAAAATTGTTTAAATTTTACATTTAACCCCCACAAATTATACATTATTTTATAACAGCATGAAATGTTTGACTAATTTTAAACCTAAAAAAAGAGAGCTTTCGCTCTCCCTAACAAATTTTCATTCACATATAAAAATTTAGTATTATTTATTTCCCTAAGCATAGGTGTCAAAATTAATTACCTTATTTTCTTCTTCTCTGCTATTAAACTTCACTTTTTTATTTTCTTTATTGTCATTCACATCCACCTCTGTATGAGAAGTATCTTCTGAATTAATAGCACCCTCTGAGCTCCCGCTTACTCTAACAGCATTGATTCCCTCATCTGCACTATTTTTTACTTTATGACTTAGTTCACGGAATTTATCTTTTATCTTTCTATCGGTATCAGAAATTTTCACTGATTTCTTTTTTATATTCTCAATATCTCCCTCAGAATATTTAGGGCCTTCTAGGCTTTGACTTGGTTCATTTATAGTTCTGTTTCTTTCCACTATAAGACTTTTTTTAACCTTAAAAAGCACTCCTAATTGATTTACATCATTCATCATATTCATAGTTTCACTTGATCTGGAGTCGTCTTCTGCTTTCTTAACTTCATTGCTGCCAGCATTCTTATTGTTAGCTTTTTCTGTTTCTTTTTCAGTTTTACGAGAAGCCTCTTCCGCTTTTTCACTAGATATCTGCCCTTGTATATCTGCAATCTGTTTTTCTAACTCCGCAATCTTTTGCTGCTTAGTTTTTGAATCTAGCTTATCATTTATTCTTACCTGTTCAATTCTAGACTTTAAATTCTCAATTTGCTTTTCCAACGCTTTTATAATATTATCTGCTGATTTATCCTGATTAACACTTGGACTATAGCCTTGAGCTGTGACTGAAGATATAGCCATGAAACTCACCCCTGTATTCTATAAAATCTATTATTAAAATTAATATCATATAAATTATCGTCTATATATTTTTTTTCTTTATAGTAAATAATTTGCAGATTATAATTAAGCACTCCTTAGAATTTATCCCATGGGTTCTGAAAGAAACCATGACAGAGGATCATAAGTCTATATCCACAGCTTTTAAAACATAGCCCTACACAAAAGTTTTTATATCCTGATTTTTCTTAAACCTATAGGCTGCTAATATGAAAAAGGTTATACCAAAGCCAAGTATTATTGCTATATTTATTATGATATCCTTGAAAGATGAGCCATTTTGAAGCTTTTGTATAGCATCCATAATCCATTTTTGAGGTACAAAATTAGATACTTTCCTTACTGAATCAGGCATAAAATCCAAGGACCAAAAGCATCCTCCTATCATACAAGTTGGAGCTATTATGATGCTCTGTATGGCTCCAACAGCCTTAGAATCGTTAGAAAATGCTACTATAGCAAGTCCTAACCCCACAGCTGAGGCGCTAAATATAATAAGAAGAAGCATTAATGTGAAAAATGGAATAAAAATCTGCATATGCATAAAATTTATCATAACAAAAAGTATTAAAGCAGTTTGTATACTAACTATAATTAATCCCGAAAGCACATTTGCGGCTATATAGTACTGACTTTTCATTCCGGAAGACCTTATTCTATAGTAAGTTCTATTTCTTTTTTCTTTAAGAATCATTTCAGAAACACTAGCGGCACACAACATCATAAACATTATAAGCGTTCCTATACCTGTTTGGGAAACACTCTTGCTATGCCCTTCATCCTGTATATTCACACTAGTAATTTTTATAGAATTATCCCTAAAACTGTTGTACAAGGTTTTAAACTTGCTAGAATCACCTTTTGAATACTTAACTATATCATTAACACTATTTAAATAGTTATTTATATAATTATTTAACCATGCATTAGATTCGCTGCCTCTTAATGATTCGAGGTCAACTCCTTTAGTTTCACTATCAGGCACATTATAGGAAAATTCCTTTGGTATTATCACAATAGAATCTAATTCTCCATTTACCATCCTTTTTTCAAGAGCATCCCTGCTTCCCTTCTGAATAGCAAACTTTTCTTGACCTTTTATAGACTGTATCATATCCTGTGATATTTGAGATTTTTCGTTATCTATTATTCCTATATTAACTTCACCGGTGCTACTGCTTCCCTTTATTGCCACAAGCAAGGATATCAGTATTACTGGCAAAACAAAGAATACAACTATGGAATATTTCTTCTTAAAAGTAACTTTAAAATTATTTTTAACCAGCCACAGCACATTACTCATTCAAAAAAGCCTCCTTCTTAATATATCTAACAGATATTGCTATAAATATAATTGATAAACCTATACTTATCAGCAAGGCTCTTGTTATATAGCTAAAATCATTTCTATAAATAATCTGAAATATAGCCTCATTAGTCCATTTAAGAGGGGATACTTCAGATATAGTACCTATTACCTTGCCCACATTATCTATTGGGAAGTAGGCTCCTCCTAAGAATGATATTACACCTATTGCCACATTCAAGATCTGCCTTCCTGCTGCATAATTTTTTACTATACAAGAAATCATTGTTCCTAAAGCCAAACACATTATTGTTTGAGTAAGCACTATTAAAATTATTATTCCTAAGTGATCCCCCCAATAGCTTTTAAATATAAATTTAGTAAATAATATCAATATTAAATACTGAATAAACTTCACAAATAGGTTTCCTATCATTTTACCCGCAAATATATCTAACTTTCTCACAGGTGCATAAAGCATCCTTGTACCTGTTTTACGGCTTCTTTCCATATTAAAAATTTCTAATCCACCCATGCAGGCATAAGCTATTATCATGGTAATCATTGTGACGGAATAGTAGTCCAAGGCTCTTGGGCTCTTAGGTCCGTTTAAGGATACTTCATTTACATAATTCTTATTTTTAATCTGATTATCAGCGTTTACCGATGAGCCGCTTAATAGAATTGTTTTTAATTTATACTGCTGCAGGGCACTTGAAATTATGGCTTCGACCTTAGCTGTATCCATGGTTTCTTTGTTATTGCTGTATATCGTTATATTTTCTTTTTCAAAATCTATATAACAAGAATAATTTCTGTTCTTTACTTTATTTAAACTTTCTTCTTTACTTTCAGCTTCCGAAAAGCTTACTCCTATATTTTTAACATTTTTTAAAGAGTTTAATAGTTCATCATAGGCTTTCCCGCCATTGTTAGTATAAATAACACCTATGCTGGAATCAGAAGAAGAGCTCGAATTTGAAAAGGTTCCAGATAAAGCTGTACCTAAAATAGCTATGAGAATTATGGGGAAAAGCAAATTCATAAAAAATGATCTTTTACTTCTTACTGTATGCTTTATCTCCTTAACCAGTATCTTGAAAAACTGCATCTGTTTTTCCCTCCTTAATCTCTTAGATTTCTTCCGGTAAGAGTTAAAAATACTGTTTCTAAATCCGGCTTTTTATTTTCCACATTTCTTATGGATATGGCTTTTGAAATAAAATACTGTATTATCTTATCAAGATTATTAACATCCGTAGTGGTATTTATTTTCACAATTTTTTCATCTATATCTACACTTATTACTCCATTTATGCTCATTATTTCATTAGCCTGAAAATTCTTTAAAGAGTCAATAGTTATCCATATGCTATCAGTGTTAGTTACAATGGATTTAAGCTCCTGCTTAGTGCCTTCTGCTATCAATTTACCATGATCGATTATAGCAAGCCTTGTACAAAGTTCCTCTACTTCCTCCATATAATGACTTGTATATATAATTGTAGAGCCAGATTCATTAAGTTTTTTTACAGACTGGATTATATGATTTCTGGATTGAGGATCTATTCCAACTGTAGGCTCATCCATAATTATAAGCTTTGGCTTATGAGCTATGGCGCAAGCAATATTTAATCTTCTTTTCATTCCACCAGAAAAGCTGCTTGGCATAGCATTAGCTTTATCTAAAAGGCCTGTAAATTCTAAAGCTTCTTCCACGCTTTTTTTCAGCTGCCTGCCTCTAAGTCCGTAAAGTCCAGCAAAAAAATCTATATTTTCATAAGCAGTTAAATCCTCATATATGGCTATATCCTGTGGTACAATGCCTATATTTCTCTTAATTTCAGCCCTGCTTTTATTTATATCACTGCCAAATACCTCTATTCTTCCTTTATCAAAGGACAAAAGTCCGGATAATATATTAATAGTAGTACTTTTCCCTGCACCATTGGGTCCCAAAAGTCCATATATTTCGCCCTCTTTTATGTCTAAATCTACTCCATCTACAGCTACGAAGTCCCCAAACTTTTTTACTAGTCCCTTTATTTTTACTATACCCATTTCTTTACCTCATTTCATAAAAATTGTGTATCTCCACATATCCTAATTATAAAAAAAGTAGTGAATTCATCCTAGTAAATAAATTCACCACTTTCTTGTGAAAATTATCATTAATAAAATATGAATAATATCACATTTTCCCGCCATTTATATAATATATTGCTATTTGAGTTCTATGCTCCAAGCCTGTTTTATTGAATATGGAGGTAATATAATTGGCCACAGTCCCTTCAGATATATAAAGTTCCTTGGATATATCTCTATTGGAATATCCCTTAGAAATAAGCTCCATTATCTCTATTTCTCTTTCTGAAAACATATCATTAATAAACTTATTAGGTTTTGGAGTTCTTAATATTTCTTTTATTTTATCCAATACTACATCCTGCATTATGGTATTTCCTCCATGTACTACTCTTATAGCTTCTTTTATCTTTTCTGGAGGATTATTTTTAAGAAGATATCCTTTAGCTCCATTTTTAACCGCATCCATTATATATTCATCATCATCAAAGGTGGTTAATATAAGCGGCTTAACAGCAGTTTTTTCGCAAATGTTTTTAACTGCCTCCACACCGTTCATCACTGGCATTCTTACATCCAAAAGTGCTACATCCACCTGATTATTAACGCAGTAATTTACTGCTTCTAGTCCATTTTCTACGCATTCTAATATTTCGAAATCCTCATCTGCTCCCAATACCATTTTGAAGCCTTCTCTTATTATAGGATCATCGTCTGCAATAAGCAATTTTATAGCCATACCTTTCCCCCCAAATTATTATTCTTCTATCGGAAGTAGAGTTATAATAGAAAAACCATTAGATCCATCTACTATCACCTTTCCTCCGGCACTGGCGCTTCTCTCTTCCATACCAGTTATTCCAAGTCCCTTTTTAATATAATGAGCTCCTATCCCGTTATCTCTTATTTCTGATTTTACTACACCATTAAGGACTTGTATATTTACCTTGACCTCTGTGGCATAGGAATATTTTATTATATTGGTTAGAGCTTCCTTTATATTATCACTTATAACTTTCCAATTTATGCTGTTTATTTTCTGCAAATCCCCTGAGAACACCATCTGAGCTTTTATATTATGATTCACGTTAAATTCATCCAGCAAAAGCTTTATTCTGTTTATCCCTATCTGCTGAGCTTGTGGTTTTATATTTTTGAGAGTAGCTCTGATATTTTCCGTACCTTCTCTCAATATATTTATGACTCTCTGAACTATTTCCTGTGCTTTTTCAGGATCCTTGTGCAAATATATTTTTGCAGCCTCCAGCTGTATCATACTTCCTGACATAGAATGACCTATTCTATCGTGTATATCCTGAGCGATCTTATTTCTTTCCTCCAGCTGAGATGTATACTTTACCTGTCTTTCATATTCGGAATCTTTAATCAATTTTCCAGACAGATTATGTATGGTATTTCTCATAATATCATTTTCTTTATACAGCTTTTTCAGTTTATAATGATATCTATATATAGCTATGTAAATAGTACAGGTTAGAGCACTAACAAGAATATATTTAGATATCATATTTTCCTGAATTGTAAAAAGAGGCATCTCTATCATTATAGCTGGAATCCATGCATTATCCGTTATCATGAATACCAATTCGCATATAGATAAAGGCATAAGTAGTATAAAAATATTGTCAAGATATTTAAAGCCAGCCCATACTCCTACAATAGTTACTAAATGTATAAACTCTTTAGCTTTCCTTTTATCAGCTATGCACACAAGAACAGTGAGACACACATAGGCTAAAAAAAATCCTACTGTGAATGGTACATGAGTTTTTACAAAACCAGAGTGCATGGAATCATTAGTTATGAAATCCGTGATACAATATATAAGCACTGCAATTTTAGTTATTATAATATAATTTTCCATAAATTATCCCTTTGCTAGACAAGTTTATTAAAGAAAAATATTCCATCAATACTATTTATTATACTAGATATAGACTAATTTTGACTATAGTTTATGTTTTAAATCAATGTTGAATTTTACGCTAATATTATTTTACGAATTTTGCATGAAAAAAGCTATGTTTCAAAAGAATGTTGATAAAGGCGTTTTTCGTAATAGCATGGTTTCTTTCAGAACCCATGGAAGGAACTCAAACGATAATATCAACATTTTAAAACATAGCCTCTCGAACTGAAAGTAGTTTTACACTACTTCTCTTATTACCACACTGCTAAATACAGTGTCTAGCTTTATATAAAAATGAGGTTCTCCCTTTCTATAGCTTGGAGAAAAATAAACCTCTTCTCCAAAGCTTACTTTACCTATATTAGGAAGTTCAGCGCTGGAAAATACTGAATCAACTTTTATAACTAGAGGAATATTAGGATTTATCTTTATTTCTCCGCCGGAAAATACATAGTCTACTTTGAATTTTTTAACCTTGTTAGGCACCGGAAGCCTTGTGAAGTCTATGCTTCCATTTCCAAATACCACATTATACTCCTTAGCGTGAACATTCGGTACTATGTTACGTGATGAAAAAAATACATCCTTGGATTTTACTGAATATTCATCATCGTAAAAGTCCTCATTGTAATTTTTATTTTTCTTATTTTCCTTACCCATTTTTTCTGGAGAAGTTTCTTTATAATCATAATTCTTGCTTCCATCATAAGAATTATAATTCATATCATTATTATCATTACTGCCATATTCACCGTAATCATTGTAAGCTTCATAATTGTCATCGTAATTATCTCTTCTTCTTCTCCTATATCTTCTGTGATGCCTTGCCCCACCAAAAAAATATGCTAAGAGAGCAATAACTATAACTGCAGAAGTTATATGTCCAACTAGTACAAATAATGCGCCAGTTATATTTAATATAACATGAGTTACAAATTTTAATGCTACTACAAAGAATATTAAACTCCAAAACCAATTTCTTCTCATAAGAATTCTCCCCTTTGATTGCAATTTATTTTATGATGTAATTATACTTGTTTTTTATATTAATCCCTAGTACAAAAATTCATAAATGCATATGAGAAAATTCATATTCAATTATTTTCTTCGCTTCTGTTTAGCGCACTAACAAGTGCATTAAGGGATGCGGTATCAATGTTTTCAGATATTCCAACTCCAAAAAAGCTTTTCCCATTCTTCTCTATTTGTATATAGCAGGCAGCTTTAGAATGAGAGCCTTTATCTAAGGCATGCTGATCAAAAGACTTAAATTTATATTCTCCTATAGATGCTTTACTTAGCCCATTAAAGAAAGCATCTATAGGTCCATTTCCCTTGCCTTCTATTAGGTTATCCATACCTTTTATAGATACCGCGGCTTGTATATTTACCTCATTAGCATTTGATTCAACTTCCTGAATGGATTTAATCTTATAGCTTCTTAGTTTATAAGGCCAATTTCTCTGTAAATACTCTTTATCGAATAAACTAAATATCGCTTTAGAATTAAGCTCAGCAGATGCATTATCTGATTTTTCCTTCACTAAAGCTCCAAATTCCTGCTGCATTGCCTTTGGCATAAAGAAACCAAACTCAGTTTCCATAATATAAGCAGTGCCGCCTTTTCCTGATTGACTATTTATACGTATTATTTCTTCATATTCTCTTCCTATATCGTGAGGATCAATAGGAAGATATGGTACTTCCCAAATAATTTTATTAGACTTTTCCATATCTTTGAAGCCTTTTCTTATGGCATCTTGATGAGAACCAGAAAATGCTGTGAATACTAGATTTCCTGCATATGGATGCCTATCATTCACCTTCATTTTAGTACATTCCTCATAAACCCTTACAATAGCATTAATATCTGAAAAGTCCAGCTTAGGATCTATGCCCTGGGAATACATATTCATAGCCATATTAAGTATATCCAAATTCCCAGTTCTTTCTCCATTGCCAAAAAGAGTTCCTTCAATCCTATCAGCTCCAGCCAAAAGCCCCAATTCGCTGGAAGCCGTGCAAGTTCCCCTGTCATTATGAGTGTGAAGGCTCAATACTATATTTTGTCTATTAGAAAGATGCCTGCTCATCCATTCTATCTGATCAGCGTATATATTAGGAGTGGACATTTCTACTGTAGAAGGTAAATTGATTATTACTTTATTTTCACCGGTTGGCTTCCATACTTTAATCACCTCATTGCAAATTTCAAGAGCAAAATCAAGTTCAGTTCCCGTAAAGCTCTCTGGAGAATACTCAAAAGTGAATCTTGTACCTTCGTATCTTTTCTTATATTTATTTAAAAGCTTAGCCCCCTTAACTGCTATTCCTATTATTTCTTCTTTGCTCATTTGAAAAACTACTTGTCTTTGAAGCACAGAAGTAGAATTATAGAGATGAACTATAGCACTTTTAGCCCCATTAAGTGCTTCAAAAGTTCTCTCTATAAGGTGTTCTCTAGCCTGAGTTAGTACCTGTATAGTTACATCCTCTGGAATCAAGTTTTCCTCTATAAGTCTTCTAGTAAATTCATACTCTGTATTTGATGCCGATGGAAATCCTATCTCTATTTCCTTAAATCCCATATCCGTAAGAAGCTTAAACATTTTTAATTTTTCTTCCACCGTCATAGGTGTAGGTAAGGATTGATTGCCATCTCTCAAGTCTACGCTGCACCATATAGGTGCTTTTTCTATTTCTTTACTAGGCCACTGCCTATCATAAAGCTTTATCCTTTCATATCTTTTATACTTTGAATATTCCATAGTAATAGCCCTCCTTTTATTAATCACAAATACTAGTTTCTGTTTTAAAGCAGTTTTGATTTTTACACTGATTTAAAACATAGCCAAACAAAAAAGCCCGTCTCTTAAACATAAGAGACGAGCATAATCCCGCGGTACCACTCCAATTAGTTTGACTATCAAACCCACTTTTCGATGGCGTGCCCCCAAAGCTTTACCATCTATCCCTTTAACGCTGGAATTGCGTTCCGCCCTACATAAATTCAAGCGACAGCTCACAGACGAGTTCAAAATAACAGGATTACCATCTCACACCAAACATGGCTCTCTTAAAATCCTATAAATTTTTACTATTTCTGTTCATAGCCTTATATTATTTAAGATTATACAGTAACCTTTTAAAATTGTAAACACCGAATTTTTAAAATAGTCTATGTTTTTCAAAAATATTAATTACAAATTGCAGAATTGTGCGCTTTCAAGTTGACATAAATATATTATTAGGTATAATCAAATATAAAATCTATAATAAATTGGGGTGATAAAATGAGCGGAGTATGGGGAAATAAAATCAAATATTCTATTTTTGGAGAATCCCATGGAAACGCATTAGGTATAGTAATTAGCGGACTTCCTTCAGGTATAAAATTAGATCTAGAGCTTATAAGAAAGGAAATGCAGAGAAGGGCTCCTGGTTCTAGCAATCTAGTTACTCCTAGAAAAGAAGAGGATAATTTTGAGATTTTAAGCGGATATTTTGAAGAAAAAACTACTGGCACACCACTTTGTGCTATCATTAGAAATAAGAATACAATATCTAAGGATTATAATAATTTAAGATATGCTATGAGACCTGGTCATGCAGATTACAGCGGTAAAATAAAATACGGCGGCTTTAATGACTTTAGAGGCAGCGGACATTTTTCTGGAAGAATAACAGCTTCTATAGTATTCGCTGGTGCAATAGCCAAGCAGCTTTTAGCTGAAAGAGGAATAAAGATAATCAGCCATGTACATAGCATACATAATATTAAAGATACTCCTTTTGATTTAACCAATATTACAGAAGAACGAATAGCTGATTTAACTTCAAAAGCTTTTCCAGTGATTAACGATGCTTCTGCTGAAAAAATGAGAGAATGCATCATAAATGCCAAAGAAAATAAGGATTCAGTGGGCGGAGTTGTAGAATGCGCTATCTTAAATACTCCGGCAGGTTTAGGAGATCCTTTTTTTGATTCTATAGAAAGTACTCTATCTCATCTGCTTTTTTCCGTTCCAGCGGTAAAAGGCGTCGAATTTGGGCTAGGTTTTTCTATAACCGAATTATATGGTTCTCAGGCAAATGATCCATTACTTATTGAAAATGGCAATATAAAAACCTCAACTAACAATAACGGCGGCATAAACGGCGGCATAACTAATGGAATGCCTATAATATTCAGATGTGCAATTAAACCAACTTCCTCCATAAGCCGTCCTCAAAATACGGTGGATATAGTTAAGATGGAAAACACACTTCTCACTGTGGAAGGAAGACATGATCCTTGTATAGTTCCAAGAGTACTTCCAGTAATTGAAGCAGTAAGTGCCATGGCTATTTTAGATAGCTTTAAATTATAGGCTATGTTTTAAAAAAATGTTGATAAAGACTTTGATCGTCTGTGCATGGTTTCTTTCAGAACCCATGTGAGAAACTCCAAAGATAATATCAACATTTTAAAACATAGCCTCTCGAACTGAAGGTAAAAATTCAGCCTTGCTGAATTTTTTTTATATTATAATTTAAAGAAATCGGCTCATAAAGAGACGATTTCCTCAATAACTATTAATTTTTACAGCTTACTTCTTAATTGAATAGAATAAATAATCCTTTTGAGACAGCCCCTTTTATATTGAGCAATCTTCCGCAGGCATAAGTTTTATACTTTTCATATTCATCCAGTAAACAGTTTGTCCATCACTAACACAAACCTTACTCTTAAAAAAATCAAATTTAGATATTTTTATTTTTATTATTTCAACTATATCACCATAATTAAATTTTCCACAAGGTTCAATAACTTCACCTACTACTCCATTTACTTTAACTCTCATTGGCATATGTATTTCACCTCACTCATAAATTCTTAAACCTTATGCATATAATATAACACACTTTTCTCAAAATAGTATTAATTATCTCTTAAAAACGTATTAATAATTTGTTAATTTTAAATTAGTCTATATTTTAGTAGAATGTAAAAATCAGCACTGATTTAAAGCAGAGCCTGAAATTCCAGCATTGAAAAAATATTTATTCATTACTATGTAACAATAAAAAAATAGCCTTCATAATATGTACTATAGCCGAAGATAACAACTTGTTAAATTAAATGAACGGGAGGTATAATCATGGGAACGAATGTTGGTTATGATGGAAACAATTGCATCTGCAGCTTACCTACACTAGTTATCTTAATTCTTATAATTCTCCAATTTTCTAAGAAAGGCCATGGCGGAGGAAGCGGATTGGTTGATAACGGCATAACATTTATAGTAGCTTTATTCTATCTTTCTTGTAGAGGCTGCGGCACTTGGTAACACTGATAATAAACGAACTTTAAGAGATTTATTTTATAGTGGAACGAATTTATGAAATTCATCATACTATACAATATAAGGAATTTAAATTAAAATCATACTAACTTTAATATAATTGAATTAATAATAAATCCCCCTTATTTTTGATTTAGACGGAGGACTCAATCGTTCTCCGTATCATAACAAATCGATATACATATATGTCAATTAATTTAATTTCTTAATTTTTAACATCTTACATGTAATTGACATATCATGTACCCTTCAAATGATAAGACTACTTTGAGATAAAATAACTTATAATTTAAAAGGAGGATTTCAAATGAGTAGATGTTGTTGTAGAAGTCAGGTTTCATATGCACCTCAGGCTCCAGTAGTTCAACCAAGATTAAATAGTAATTGTATATGTAACTTTCCAACTCTTGTTATATTGATTCTTATAATTCTTCAATTTTCAAAAGGCTGTAAGAAGGATTATGACTGTGATGATGAAGAATCCAGAACTTGCTGTGGTGGAATAAACATCATAGATAATGGAGTATTGTTCATAATAGCATTGTTCTTCTTATCTTGCTCTGGATGCGGAAAAGGAGCATACGGAACTTACTAGAATCTCTATAATAATATAATTTCATGAAATTAAAAAACGTTAGCCATGGCTAACGTTTTTGTAATCTTGGAATTAAATTTTTCTTCAAGTGCTCATAGGCTAGTAATATAATATTAGCAGAAAATATTATTAAACAAGGCATTATAGGATAGTAATATCTGCTCATAGTGTAAAATGGAAGATATACTATTATAAAATATATAAGTGCCATAAATGGCAGCAATCCAAGCTTATTCCTATCTCTATTTCTAAAATAAGCTATACACCCTATAAAAGCTAAAATTAACAATAGAGAATGATATTCTTTCGATTGAGAAAAGGTCACTCCTAACATTTCCTTCCAATAAAAAGGTGTCTTTATTTGAATCCAGCCTTTGCCTATAGTATACCAGTAAACAAATCGCAGAGGTTCCCTTGGAAACAATATGCTTAACCTATATTTTGAGAACTTCGTCTGCATATTATCTTTCTCGATTTCACTGAGATTAGGATTATCATAGTTATAATTAGTATAATCAATCCCTTCCGTAAGCTTTACTGATTTATCATAATCTATGAATGTGCCCTGTCTCATAGGATCTCCAGAGGCAATAGTAAAGGGAATAAATCTATGAAATATGGTATAATTTCTTATCCACCAAGGGCTTAACATTACGCAAAATACGGCAATAGTAATGCATGCATACCTTATACAATTGATTGGTTTTTCTTTTTTTACTATCCACATTATTAAAATTAATATTGGGTATAGCGAAATTGTTGGCCTAAATAAGGCTGACAGCGCTAAAAATACTCCGCCCAAAACGTAATATTTTATTTTTCCCGTTTCCACAGCATATAAAGAAATAAAAATAAGACATAGAACAAAAAACTTAAATATTGTTTCGGTAAGTATAAGTGTAGGCATCAATATTTCAGCTATATAAAATAAATCCAATACTACTGCAACTATTGCAACTTTACTATTAAATATTTTTCTTCCAATGTAGAATATAAGCATTAATGAGCCAATCTGCATAACACCTTGAAGGATTCTAAAGGCCGTTATTCCTCCAAATTCTCCAAATATTTTCATAAAAAATGCTAAAGTAAATGATAGCCCAGGCATCATAAAAACTGTGGCTGAGGGAGGATTATGATAAGTATAATTCCCTGTAGTAGCTAGAAGCCACGCACTTCTTATAAATTTTACATCATCGTTATTTGGTTTATAGAAATCACCTAACAAATTACTATTTCCGTAATAGAATATAGAAATCATTATTAAGCTAAACATTATTGCAGAAGACAAAAATAATACTGCCTTTATCCTTTTGCTCTCTTCTTTTAAGCTAAACAATACTTTCACCTCCTTCACATAAGCTCTAATAAAAGAGCCCTATGTTAGATTTTATTAAACAAAGCATCTCGTGTCAATATTTGCTAATGTAAAATTATTAACAAAATAGTGGCGAGTAATTTAGAAAATTAAATATAATTTCCATATTAACTCGCCACTTGCTGCATATAACCAATATTAATTTTTACAATATAAATCTAGAAGTTATTTTATTAAGGCTTTCTGCAATCTGTGAAAGCTTTTGGCTGCTAAGCTCTATTTCCTGCATATTGCTAGCCTGCTCTTGTACACTGGCACTCATTTCTTCAGTTCCAGCTGCCATCTCTTCAGCACTTGCAGCTATTTCATCCATATCTGATGAAAGCTGTTTTGATATCATTGACTGCTCTTCAATCTGAGCATTCATTCCCTCTATTTGCTGAACAATATTATTTATATTATTTATTATGTCATCTATGTTTTCTTTAGCTTCTTCTGCTTTACCTACCGCATCAATTACCATTTCGTCAACCTTGTTTACAGAACTTACCGCATTTGTGGTCTTCGATTTATTCTCTTTTACCAAAACTATTATATCATTAGCAGCTTTACTAGTTTCATCTGCTAACTTTCTTATTTCATCCGCTACCACATTAAAGCCTTTACCAGCTTCTCCTGCTCTTGCAGCTTCAATAGCTGCATTAAGTGCAAGCAAATTAGTTTGAGATGAAATATTTGTAATTAATTCCACTATTTCACCTATTCTCTTTGCTGAAGCATCTACATCCTTAATTAGCACCAAAACTTCCTGAGAATATCCAGATACATTTTGAATGCTATCCACTATATCTCCCACATTTTTAGCCCCTGCATCTGCAGATTCTTTAACCACAATGCTGTTTTCTGCAGTTTTACTACTTGCTGCGGCTGTTTCCTCAGATATCTGAGCCGCATTATGAAGCTTTTCCTTAGCTTGATCTGTAAGTGCCACATTGCTTGTAGTACCTTCAGCTATGCTGGATACTATACCAGTAACCTGATCCATAGCTCTATTAGTTTCAGCAGTGGATAGTAATACTTGTTCGCTAGAACCAGATATAGTTTTAGCAGAATCTGCTATATCAGCTATTATTCCATGAAGTCCGCCTACAAATTCATCAAAAGAATTTGCTAATTCACCAACTTCATCCTTACTATTTATGTTAAGTCTTTGGGTTAAATCTCCCCCATTATCAGATATTTCTTTAAGTTTGTCAGATACTTTCTTTATAGGAACAACTACTGATTTCGTTATTATAATAGTTAACAAAACTCCAATTACAACAGCTGCTGCTATAAGTACTATGTATACAACAACTATAAATGTATATAGATTAACACTGCTGCTATAAAGTTTATTTGATGCCGTTATTTGATAATCTATTATTTTTTTGTAACAAGCTATTACCTTATTATACGCGTCTTTTCCCTCATTGTCGGCTTTGGATATAGCATCTTCAGTTTGTCCACTATTGCTAGAAGACATTATATTGCTGACTAAATCTTCATAAGCTGCATAAGCTGCATTTAAATCACTTAGTCCTTTTTTTTCACTGCTATCAATATTTCCTTGTGAATACTTTTTTAATAAGCTGGTCATTTCATCTTCATTTGATTTGATTTCATCGGCCAAAGATGATTTTTCTGCAATATCCTCCGTACTTATATGAGTTCTAAGAGCTAGTCTCATATTCTTGAAATCAGACTGAGCATCTTCCAGCGTACGTAATGGTGTTAATCTTTCATTGTTGAGTTCTTTCAAGGATCCATGAACATGACCTACCGAAAAGAAACCAACAGCACCTATTACTAATATAAATGCCATCATAACAGCTGAAAGCGCTATTATTTTCTGTGATATCTTAAAATTATGAAATTTTTTTATGCTGTAAAATTTTTTTATGTTGCTGAACTTTTTCATATTATGGAACTTTTTCATATTCGTCACCGCCATATAATAAGTTTATACTTGTGTATTATATAACATTTACTGTTTAACTGTCGAATATTTTAGTCCATATAATGTTATTTTTAATATTTTATTAAAAATGCCTAAATTTTTTATTATATTAATAATTTACATTAGTGTGTTCTTAATTTTAGTTAACGCTTTTTCTATTATGGATTTTGGACATGCTACATTCATTCTAACAAATCCTTCTCCTTTTGCTCCAAACATTCTTCCATCGTTAAGCCAAACCTTGGCTTTATCCATGAAAAATTTATTCAATTCCTCACCTTTCATCCCAAGCTCTCTGCAATCCAGCCATAGAAGGTAGGTACCTTCTGGTTTTATAAGCTTAATTTCCGGTATATTTTCCTTAAGATAATCAGAAATGTATTCTACATTTTTATCTAAATAACGAATTAATTGATTGAGCCATTCTTCCCCTTGCTCATAGGCAGCTATCAATGCATCTACAGCAAAAGCATTAGGCTCTCCTATTTCATTTAATTCAAGGATATTTTCAACCTTTTCTCTTATTTCTTTATTTTGGATAATAATATTTGAAACTTGTAAACCAGCTAAATTAAAGGTTTTACTAGGAGATGTACAAGTAATGGTATTATTAGAAAATTCATTATTGATTGAAGCGAAATTAATGTGTTTATTTCCTCCAAGAATCAAATCATTATGGATTTCATCGGAAACTACTATAACATTATTTCTTAAACATATATCCCCTAATCTTTTTAGTTCTTCTTCCTTCCATACTCTGCCTACAGGATTATGCGGACTGCAAAGAATCATGAGTTTAACTTTTGGGTCTGAAGCCTTCTTTTCTAAATCTTCATAATCCATTTCATATTTATTTCCATCAAAAATCAATTCATTTTCTACGACTTCACAGCTATTATTTTTTATAACTCTATAAAAAGGATGATACACTGGGGTCTGTATCATAACTTTATCTCCTGGATTCGTAAGTGCTTTAATAATAAAATTAAGAGCTGGAACTACTCCTGGACAAAAAAGAATCCAATCCTCTTCTACATGTAAGTTGTGTCTTCTTTCCATCCATGAAACCACAGCTTCATAATATTTTTTAGGATGAATGGTATATCCAAATATACCCTCCTTAATTTTTCCCTCCAAAGCATTAATTATAGGCTCTGCAGCTTTAAAATCCATATCTGCTACCCACAATGGAAGAACGTCCTGTTGTCCTCTGTCCCATTTTACACTGTTAGTATTTCTTCTTTCTATTACTTCATCAAAGTTATATAACATGCTATATTCCTCCTAAAACTTAATGATATATTTTAGCTTTACTATTTATATTAGACATTGTTTTACATATATAAACTTAATTATACAACAAATTTAAAGATTGAAATAATAAAAAATTATAATATTTAATTTGTAATTTACAAATTATAAAGTAAGAGATATAAAAATTAAAAGTTTAATAATTACAGCAGCAGCAATGTTGATATTGATTATCATTTATCGTTATGTTATAATCTATCCGTTGGCGAATCCTATGGATTTATTACTGCGGCTGGAATTAAAGTAATAAATGGAGGAATTTTTAAATGGCAACAAACAGAGAACCAAGATTTAAATTAAGCAGAAGACTAGGAGTTAATATCTACGGTCATCCAAAGGCTATGAAAAGAGCATCAAATCAAAACAGCAGAGCAGGCAAAAAAATATCTGAATATGGATTGCAACTCATAGAAAAACAAAAGCTTAAAGCTTACTATGGCATTCTTGAAAAGCAATTCAGAAGATATGTGGAGTCTGCTATGAAAAGCAAAGAAGTCTCTGGAGAGGTTTTGTTAAAAACATTAGAATGCAGACTGGATAATCTTGTATATAGAATCGGTTTTGCAAATTCTATAAGGCAAGCTAGACAGATTGTTAATCATGGACATATATTGGTAAATAATTCAAAGATTGATATTCCATCCTATGAAGTAAAAGTAGGAGATATTATTTCTTTAAGAGAAAAATCAAGAAAGAATCAAATGTTTTCTGAAAATTTCTTAGATATCAGAAGCTTTGAATTACCTTATATAACTAAGGATTTTGATAATTTTTCAGGTACTTTAGTAAAGCTTCCTGAAAAGTCAGAAATACCTATCGAAGTAAATGAAGTATCTATAATAGAATTTTACTCAAAATAAAAATGCACCGAGAAATCGGTGCACTTTTTTACTTCATATATATCATTCTTTCTCCTAAAGTCAAAAGCTTAAATTTTTGGTCAGGGTAATTGTTTAAAAGGTAGTCCACAAAATAAGCAGGGTTTTCTGTATTAAATCCGAATAAGTCATAATGCATAGGAATTATGGTATCTGCTCCTATAATATTAGAAAGCTCTGCAGCTTCTCTAAAATCCATATTTCCTAAAAGGTTATCAACCTTTAATCTTTTAAAGTCTCTTCCATTTATGGGCAGACATGCTACATCTATTTTTAAAGGCTTTAAATCCTCTGCTAACTCATAAAATCCTATGGTATCACCTGCATGATAAAAAACTACTTCATTATATCTTACCACATATCCTAAATATCCATGATTTCCATTAGAATCTATGGAATAATCCTCATGCTTTTCTGCAACAGGATAAATTTCCATCCCGCCTATATTAATTTTTTCTTTCGCCCTTGCAGCTATGATTCTTTCTTTTTCAATACCTATTTCTATTAAAATATGTACATGTGGTGCTGGACATATAAATTTAGCCTTTTGAGAATTTTTAGCTATTGGCACTAAGGTTTCAGGATCTAAATGATCCAAATGATCATGGGATATAAATACAAAATCAGCGTTGTTTATTTCGGATGGATCAACAGGCTCTTTAAAGCTTCTAGGACTATTTCCAAAAGTATCATCTACATTATTAGATAGATATGGATCAAAATAGCATATGGTTTCACCGCTCTTCACCACCATACTTTCTTGTCCTAACTGCCATATGGCTATGCAATCATCGCTTAAGCTAGTATTATTTATTTGACTTATTAGGTCTATATTTCTTTTCATCCATATATCTCCTTACTATTAATATATGCTTTATTATATATTGTTCGTGTAAGTTAAACAATAAATTAAATTCTCATTATATATTATAAATTTTATTAATTCATAAAAAAATATATATTAATGTAAAGTTCATTTTAAATATTTAATGTTTACTTGGTTTTTATTGAAGAAATACTAATTTTATCGTAAAATATACTTTGGTGCTGTAAAGCTTAAATAAATATCATTTTCAATATTTATAGCGTTATAAATAAAAGAAAGGCAGATGGACACATGATTGAATTTAAAAATGTATCGAAGAAATACCCTAATGGTACGCTTGGATTAAAGAACATTGATTTAAAAATAAATAAAGGAGAATTTATTGCTATAGTAGGATTGTCTGGAGCTGGAAAATCCACTTTGCTAAGATCCATTAACAGGTTACATGAGATTACTGATGGTGAAATATTAATAGATGGAAAATCAGTAACCTCTGCCAAAGGTAAAGAATTAAGATTAATAAGAAGAGATATTGGAATGATATTTCAAAGCTTTAACCTTGTAAAACGTTCTTCAGTTCTAAAGAATGTGCTTTCAGGAAGAGTTGGATATTACTCAACTATAAGAACCGTATTGGGTCTTTTCCCTGATAAAGACAAGCAATTAGCTATGGATGCACTAAAAAGAGTTAACATCTCAGAAAAAGCTTATTCTCGTGCAGATGAACTTTCAGGAGGTCAGCAGCAGCGTGTTTCTATAGCTAGAGCTCTAGCCCAGGAAGCTAAAATAATACTTGCAGATGAACCTGTAGCTTCCTTGGACCCACTTACTACCATTCAAGTTATGGATGACTTAAAAAAAATTAATACGGAATTGGGAATAACAACGATAGTAAATCTTCATCATATAGATTTAGCTAGAAAATATTCTACAAGAATAATAGGGCTTAGAGCTGGCGAATTAGTATTTGATGGACCAGTTGAAAGTGCTACGGACGAAGTATTTAATGAAATATACGGACGTCCAATAAACAATTCCGAGTTGTTAGGGGTGAATTAAATGCCTATTCAAGACAATTCGCAAATGAAAAAAACTGTTACAAGAGTTTTGATTGTTGTAGTTGTTTTAGCTTTATTAATCGCCAGTGGAATAAAAACTCAATCTTCTTTTTCCGAACTGATAGATGGTTTGCCTCAAATAGGTGTTCTCATTACTGAAATGGTACCTCCAGATATGCATTATCTTTCTGAAATATGGCAGCCTATGGCTGATACATTGAGAATGGCTATAATAGGTACAACCTTAGGAGCTATATTAGCTATACCTTTTTCCATATTAGCTGCTAAAAACGTAATAAAATCTAAAATATTAAATTTTATTTCTAGATTCGTATTAAGCATAATAAGAACCATTCCTGATTTACTATTTGCTTCATTATTTGTTGCAATCTTTGGTTTAGGAATGCTTCCTGGTATCTTGGCTATAGCCTTCTTCTCTTTCGGACTAGTAGCAAAGCTTGAGTATGAGTCCATGGAAACTATTGATGACGGTCCCTTAGAAGCTATGACCGCAGTAGGAGCTAATAAGCTTCAATGGATATTTTTCGCCGTAATACCACAGGCTCTTCCACAGTTTATCTCTTATGTGCTCTATGCTTTTGAAATAAATGTAAGAGCTGCATCGGTGCTTGGACTTGTAGGCGCTGGTGGTATAGGACTTTATCTTGACAAAACTTTAGGGTTATTCCAATATACTCGTACCTCTACAATAATACTAGTTACTTTAGTTATAGTTGTAGCTATAGATTTTATAAGCGCAAAAGTTAGGGAGAGTTTATTATGATTAACAAGAAAAAGATTAAGAATATAATTATTTTAATAGTAATTTTGCTTATATACATATGGGCATTTTCAGGATTAAAAATTGGTGGGATTAAGAGTTCAGCAGGTCAAGTTGTCAGTTCAATAATTCACGGACTGTTTCACCCAGATTGGGCATACATAAATCCACCAGATGGAGAAGGCTTAATCAGCACTATGATTGAAACTATAGCCATTGCTATACTAGGTACTTTTGTATCTGCTGTACTTTGTATACCTATTGCCTTCATAGCAGCTAATAACATAGTTTCCTTCAAAGCTGTACCTTTTATAACAAAATTTTTGCTAAGCTTTATAAGAACTTTTCCAGAGCTGGTTATGGCTATACTATTTATAAAAGCTGTAGGACCTGGAGCTTTTGCTGGTGTTCTTGCACTCGGTGTTCACTCCGTAGGAATGCTTGGTAAACTTTATGCTGAAGCCATAGAAAATATGGATATGGGTCCAAGCGAAGCACTGGTTGCTTGTGGAGCCAACAAATTTCAAGTGCTTTGGTTTGCAGTGATTCCTCAGATACTTCCAGAATTCGCATCACTGACTTTATATAGATTCGATATAAATGTGCGTTCTGCATCAATACTAGGACTTATTGGTGCCGGTGGTATTGGTACTCCATTAATATTTGCTTTAAACGCTAGAGGCTGGAGCAGAGTTGGTATAATACTTCTAGGTATTATAATAACAGTTATAATAATAGAGTTCCTATCGAGTGCCATTCGTAAAAGACTTGTATAAAAGGCTATGCTTTAAACGAATGTTGATAAGGACGTTTTTCGTAAAGTGGCTGTTGCACTAAGTAATTAGTGCACAGCTTCTTTTTTTCATAAAAAATGAATGGGACAAAGATAGAATCAAGTGCCAACAAATATACTTTTGTTTTAAAAAAAGCCTTAATTCTAAAAGGCTTTTTAAAGTATACCATCTTTTATCTATTGAGTTAATTTTGTTAATAAATATCTATAAAAAGTGTATGTAACAGATAAAAAAAGAGCTTTGCATCAGCAATTTTCAATTGCTAATGCAAAACCCCACTTTTTATTATTTTTCAACTAATTTCTGATATTCTCTTACTATATCAAACTTGCTGTCATCTGTTTTAACATATCCAGCATGAGTATAAACATCATTTATTACTTTCTTACCTTCTGGGTCTTTAGCTACATCTAAGAATGCCTGCTGTATTTTATCTTTCCAAGTCTTGTCCATATCTGGTCTAACGCTTATAGTGTCATTAGGTATTCCTTTAGTGAAGTATATTGGCTCAACTTGATTGAATATATCTGGATAATCTTTTTTAACAACGTTTCTAGCATCTTCAAATACTGCTGCTGCATCAACGTCGCCATTTAATACTGCAAGTATTCCTTTATCATGTCCTTTAACTATTGTACCCTGAACATCTTTTTCTGGATCTATTCCAGCTTTTTTCATTTCAGCAGCTGGCCATATGTATCCTGCTGAAGAAGTAACATCCTGCCAAGCAATCTTCTTTCCTTTTAGGTCTTGAAGTGACTTTATGCTTGAGCCTTTTTTAACAACTATCATTGATCTATAAGAATCAACAAGCTCTGTTGTATTTTCTCCTGTAGGCTGCTTTATTCCATATCTTTGAGCCTGTAATAATAATTCTGCTGCATTTTTCTGCTTAGCTAACACATAAGCTGATGGAGGTAAAAATCCTACGTCAACTTTCTTTGAAGCCATAGCCTCTATTATAGTATTGTAGTTAGTTGATACACTTACTTTAACAGGTATGCCAAGCTTATCCCCCAATAGCTTTTCTAATGGCTTTGCCTTTGCTTCAAGTGTTTCAGCGTTACTTGATGGTACGAACTGAACTGTAAGAGTTTTTGGTACATAACTTTGTTTGCTGGAATCCCCTGATTTTTTTGAGCTACAACCAGCTAGGACTGAAACTGCTAATACTGCACTCAATCCCATAATAAATGCTTTTTTCATTTTTACTCCTCCGATTCGAAATAAATTTCGTTTTTAGTATATCACATAAATTTAGAAAGTGGTAGATTATTTCCTATTTTATTGCTTTATATTAATTTTAAAGTTTTTTAACAAAAAAGTTGTAGATTTAACATTTCTTCAGTAAAAAATATGATATTCTCACTACATTTTTTTGCATTTCACGAACATTAATGTAAAAAAATATTTTATCATTCACTTCTGCTAGTGGCTTAAAATAGTATATTCTATAAAAATGCAGTATCTAGAAAATTATTTTATGTACACTTTTATAATGAATTGATATAATAATTTTAATATAAGTAACAAATAAGGTGCTTATGCACAATAAAGATCAATATAAAAGAAATATGAAAGGAAAAAAATATGGATACAGTTAATACAATAGACCTAAATATTTATCATACTAGCGATGTGCACGGTTCCGTGCTGCCAATTGCCTATGCCGATAATAGTAAAAATCAAAAAGGTCTAGCAAAAATTTCTTCAATTATAAATTCTGAAAGAGAAAATAATCCCTACACCTTGCTTATAGATAACGGCGATATATTGCAAGGAACTCCTTTAACTTATTTTCACGCTAAAATAGATAAGGCTTCTAAAAATCCAGTAATAGATGTCATGAATTACATGAAATATGACGCAGCTATAATTGGAAATCATGAGTTTAACTATGGTCAAAAATATCTGCTGCAGGCTTTTGCCCAATCTGAATTTCCTTGGATTTCTGCTAATATAGTATTTAAAAATGATTCCTCTCCGTTGAGTGGCAATTCCTACATCATAAAAGAATTTGATAATGGATTAAAAATAGGCATAATAGGAGTTACAACAAAGTACATTCCAAACTGGGAAAATCCTAATGAAATATCCAATTTAAATTTTGAAGACCCTGTAGATAAATCTATTATTATAGCTAAATATCTGAAGGAAGACCTTGGGGTTGATATCGTTATAATTTCTTACCATGGAGGCTTTGAAAGAGATTTAGTCACAGGAGAGCCTACTGAAAACCTTACTGGTGAAAATCAAGGTTATGAGATCCTGTCAAAGGTAAAGCATGCAGATGTACTTCTTACTGGTCATCAGCACAGAAAAATAGACAATGCCTTAGTAAATGGAATTATAACCTGTCAGCCTAGCTGCAACGGTGAATATCTGTCTAAGATCACCCTTACCTTAGAAAAAAAAGATAATAAGTGGCAAATCATCAGCAAAGTCGCTAAATTAATAGATTCCTCTAAATATGAAGTGGATGAGCAAGTTATTGATTTAGTAAAAGATATAGAAAATAGAACTCAAAATTGGCTTGACAAACCTATGGGAAGAATAAACGGAAATATGGTTATCGATAATCATTTCAAATTAAGACTTAAAGATAACGCATTAATAGAGTTTATAAATAAAGTTCAGATGAGTTCCTCTGGTGCTTCTATTTCTAACACTGCACTTTTTGACAATAAATGTGTTGGTTTCAGAGAAAATGTGACCATGAGAGATATCGTATCAAATTATATTTATCCTAACACTCTAAAGGTTTTAAAACTCAAAGGAAAAGACATAAAAGCAGCGCTTGAAAAAAGTGCATCCTATTTCTGCATTAAAGACGGTGAAATTGGCGTAAACCCTGAATTCATGAGCCCTAAAATTCAACACTATAATTATGATATGTGGGAAGGAATTGAATATATTATAGATGCTTCTAAACCTAAAGGCGAAAAAATCACAAAACTCACAAAAAACGGTAAGCCTATTGGAACAGAGGAAGAATTTGATGTAGTTATGAATAATTACCGTGCTGGCGGCGGCGGAGATTATTACATGTATAAGGATAAACCAGTAGTTGCTGATATTCCTCTAGATATGTCTGAGCTTATAGCAAACTATATACTTGAAAGAAAAGTTATAGAAGCTACTGTAAATAATAACTGGAAAGTGATTTATTAAATAGCGGGAAACCGCTTTTTTGTTTTCAAAAAATAAAAAAGATAAGATTTCATTAATCTTACCTCACGTTTCAATAAATTTTACATTTTCTGTAAATTTTCTATTTATTTTTGCTACTATTCGCACCAAATTATATCTTACTGTCAATTTATATTATTATCATAATATAAAAACCATGGATTGTCAAGAAAAATCTATTAATTGTAAGAAAAAAACACCTTGTGGCATAAGTTTGTATGTCTTACTTTCAGCATTATAAATTAATGGTTTTAATAAGTTTTATTTTCCACTTTATTTCTTGTAAAATATGTATTACTCACGGCAATAAATTTTTCAAATGGAGGGAAAGAAAATGCCCGCATGTAATCATCCGCATTATTCTAAAGAACTTAAGAAACTGAATTTTATTCTTGAATATCTAGAAGAATATAATAAAAGAATTGATATTCAAAAGCGAAAAGTAGATAAGGAGGTAGATTATGGTACAAGACACTACAATTCAGATAACGCAGAACAATTCAATTCACTTATCATAAACTCCACTCTTCAGGAAAGCCTTCAGCATAAACTAAAAAGTGTAGAAAAAAGCTTGTCAAAGCCGTATTTTGCAAGAGTTGATTTTAAGGAAAAGCTTTCTAATAAAATTGATAACATCTATATAGGCAAAATGTCTCTTTTAAAGGATGAAGATAACGAAATTCTCATAACGGATTGGAGAGCTCCAATAGCCAATTTATATTATGAAGGAAGAATAGGAAAAGCAAGTTACCTGTGCCCTGAGGGAGAAATAAAAGGAGATATCGCTTTAAAAAGGCAATATGTTATTGAAAATTCAATTTTATCCGAAATATACGACATAGATATAACCACCAATGACGAATTTCTTCAGGCAAGCCTTGGTGCCAGTAAAGATAGCAGACTTAAAGATATTGTTTCAACCATACAAGCTGAACAAAACAAAGTTATACGTGCAGATATGTGGAAGCCCCTTATAGTGCAGGGAGCTGCTGGAGGAGGAAAAACTACTATAGCTCTCCATAGAATAGCTTACCTCCTATACAATCACGAAAGTTTATCTCCTAAAAACTTTATGATAATAGCCCCAAATAAGTTTTTCTTAAGTTATATATCTGAGGTACTGCCTGACCTAGGTGTGGAAAATGTACTCCAAAGTACTTTTGAAGATCTAGCAGAAAATGTTATAGGAAAAAAACTAAAGCTTCTGCCTTCCCACGAAAAACTGGCTAATTTTGTTGAAAACTCCTCTGAAAAAGAAAAAATTATCAATGAAGAAATTAAAGCTATTTCAAATTTTAAATCTTCTCTGAAATTCGCTGATATTATAAAAAAATATATAAGAGATATAGAAACCTCCTTTATTCCTCACTGCGATTTTAAAATAGGTTCCTTCTGTCTTTTGTCTTATGAAGAAATAAACAAATTATTCTTAAGGGATTATAATCATCTTCCCTTTATGAAGCGAATAGCAGAAATAAAAAAACATATGATAAACTGCATCAAACTAAAAAAAGATTCCATATTAGATGAAATAAATTACGATTACGATCACAAGCTTTATTTAATTAAATCTAAACTAGAAGATTCACCTAAGCGAAGAGAAGCTATCATCAAGCTTCTGGATAAAAGAGATAAGCTATTAGAGGAAATCAAAAAGTCTTCAAAAACCATTGTTAATGACTATATAAAGAAAATAAATATTCCTTCTCCTTTAGAATGCTATAAAAACTTAATTTACGAAGAAAATATATACTCAAAGTATTCAAATTATAAAGAATTGAGAAGCTATACCCTAAAAGTGCTTGAAAAGGATTATTTAGATTTGGAAGATTTAGCTCCCTTAATGTATTTAAAATACGAGCTTCTTGGTCTAGATGAAAAATTTACTGTTAAGCATATACTAATAGACGAAGCTCAAGATTTTAGTCTTTTTCAATTGTTTGTATTAAAAAAAATAATCAATATACAATGTTTCACTATACTAGGTGACCTTTGTCAAGGAATTCATTCCTATAGAGGAATTAAAGATTGGAATGAATTAAATAGAGTAATTTTCAATGGAGAATCTGATTTTATGACTTTGGAGCAAAGTTATAGAACAACTGTGGAAATAATGGATGCTGCAAATACTGTAATAAAAAATATAGATAACTTAAATGCTCCTCTAGCAAAACCGGTAATAAGACACGGAGAACCCGTTATTGTGGAACAAAAAGATTCTATAAAAGCTGTTGCGGAAGATATAGTAGAAAAAATTGAAGCAAGTCAAAAAGAAAATTTTAAATCCATAGCAATAATATGCAAAACTCTTAAAGAGAGCAAAGCTTTAAAAGCTGAACTTTTAAAGCTTAATCAGAAGGTCTCAATGATATCTGGAAATGAAAAAGAGTATTCAGGAGGAATGGTCATAATACCATCCTATCTGGTAAAAGGTTTAGAGTTTGACGTAGTTATAATTGCTAACGCCTCCGATAATATGTACAAAAGCAATGAATTAGACACAAAACTATTGTATATAGCCATGACTAGAGCTCTCCACAGATTATATATTTACTCCATAGAGAAAAAATCATCTTTGCTAAGCGATATAAAATAGTCTCAATTGTTTATCTTGTTGCAAAAATATATCATGTACAGTCCATATAAAATAGTCATTGCTCCAGCTATGAAGGGTATAAAAATATCTATGGCATAGGGAAGCTTAATATATTTCATAAAAAGTGTATCTTCGGTTATCATATTTATAGAGGTATATGCTAGTATAGCAGCACCTGCATATATAACTATAGGAAATTTTCTCATCATATTTACAACAAATTGACTTCCGAAAAAAATTATTGGTATATTAAGCGCTATTCCAGCCATTATAAGCAGCATATCTCCATTAGCTGCTCCTGCAATGGCAAGTACATTGTCTAGGCTCATGCTTATATCAGCTATTATAACTGCCAGCACTGCATCCCAAAATTTTTCAGATTCTTTAACTTCTTTTTCTTTTTCCTTTTTATCTGGCACAATAAGATCCCAAGTAACTTTTATTAAAATTATTCCTCCAAATAATTTTAATGGTACTTTGTCTATCTTTAGAAAAAAAGATACGCATATAGCAAAATATATTCTTAGAAGAATAGCACCAGTTATGCCTATTAGACTAGCTAGTCTTTCATATTTTTTAGGAAGATTTCTAGTGGCTAAAGCTATAACCCCTACATTGTCACCACACAAAGCTAAATCTAAAAGAGCTATTTCCAGTACCTCAAGTATAAAATTAACTTCCATGAAATTTCTCCCAACATTTATTTCACTAACTATTGTATTAATGATATTTATTTAATATGTAGCCTAATTATAAGCTTTCAACATGTTTTGATATATAATAATTATTTTTATCAAATTACATTTTGGCATTGATAATCATTAGCAATAATGTTTATAATAAAATATGGCTATGTTTTAAAAGGATGTTGATAAAGGCGTTTTTCTTAAAGGAACTCAAACGATAATATCAACATTTTAAAACATAACCTAAAATATTTAAACTTAAGAAGGAGGAATTCTTATGAAAGATGTACTTATGTTTGTTCAGGAAACTTGTCCATACTGCAGGCAAGCATTATCCTGGGTAAAGGAATTAAAGGATGAAAATCCTGCTTATAACGAAATTGCTATTACTAAAATAGATGAAAATATTGAGGCTGATCTAGCAAATTCATATGATTACTATTATGTTCCTACATTCTACGTAGATGGAGAAAAGCTCCATGAGGGTGCAGCTACAAAAGAAAAAATCAAGAAAGTTTTCGACAATGCGTTAAAATAGGCTATGTTTTAAAAGAATGCTGATGCAGCTTTCATTAACAAAAGGTGAGCTAATGTATCTTAAATAGCTCACCTTTTCCCATATATTTTACTATTCGTATATATTCTTGCTGAAATACCTGTCTCCTCTATCTGGAAGCACCACAACTATATTTCCTCTGTCTATAGTTTTTGAAAGCTTTACTGCTGCTGCCACAGCTGCACCTGAAGAGGATCCTACAATAAGCCCTTCCTTTAATGCCAATTCCTTAACCATTTTGAAGGCTTCCTCATCATTAATCTTAATAAAATCATCCACCAGCTTTATATCTAAAGTTGCTGGTATAAAATCATTTCCTATACCTTCTATCTGATAACAGCTTGCCTCTCCTCCTCCTATAGTAGAGCCTTCAGGATCAGCTATTATATTTTTTATATTCTTATTCTTCTCTTTAAAATATTTAGCTATACCGGTAAAAGTACCCCCGCTTCCAGCACCAGCTATAAAATAATCTATATTACCTTCTAATGCTTCATATATTTCAGGTCCTGTAGTCTTATAGTGAGCGTATGGGTTCATAGGGTTCTCAAACTGGCCAAGAGCTATGGAATTTTCTGTAGTTCTAAGAAGTTCTTCAGCCTTTTTTATGGCACCTTCCATGCCAAACTCTCTCGGAGTATTTATGATTTTAGCCCCAAGAGCTTTCATTAGCTGCTGCTTCTCCACCGAGAATTTCTCTGGAACCACGAATATAATATTATATCCCTTTTTTAAAGCCGCAAAAGCCACTCCTATCCCTGTATTCCCAGCGGTGGCTTCAATAATTGTATACCCTTTCTTTAATGCCCCTCTTTTCTCTGCATCCTCCAGCATAAATACCCCAATTCTGTCCTTAACGCTTCCTCCTGGGTTGAATTGCTCCAGCTTTGCAAAAATATTTACTCCCTCTTTCACATCCAAGCTGTTTATTTTTAATATAGGTGTATTTCCAATAAGTTCTCTTAAATCATTAACATATTTCATAACATTCATCCCCAAAACTATAATTTCGCTTCATTAAAAGCATTATCCAAATCCTGAATTATATCTTCTTTGTTCTCTATTCCCACAGATACTCTTATGAGATTATCAACTATCCCTATTTCCTGTCTTATTTCATAAGGTATGGAGGCATGAGTCATAGAAGCTGGATGGCACACTAAGGATTCCACTCCCCCAAGGCTTTCCGCTAAGGTAATCAATTTAAGACTTTCAAAGAATTTGTTCAAGTCATATTCTTTTTTCAATACAAAGGATAGCATAGCTCCTGCTCCTCTGCTTTGAGCTTTATGAATTTCATAGCCTTCATGATCCTGAAACCCTGGGAAATAAACTTTTTCTACCGCAGCATGGTTTTTAAGATAATTTGCTACATGAATAGCATTATCAATATGTCTATCCAATCTTACTCCTAAGGTTTTTATACCTCTTATAAGCAGCCAAGCATCGAAAGGATTCAAAATTCCTCCTGTAGCATTTTGTATAAAATGAAGCCTTTCAGCTAATTCTTTATTATTCACTACAGCAAGTCCAGCAATTAAATCACTATGACCTCCAAGATATTTGGTAGCGCTGTGAACCACAATATCTGCTCCTAATTCTATTGGCTGTTGAAGATAAGGTGTCATAAAGGTATTATCTACTATTGTTAGTATCCCCTTACTTTTAGCAAGTGAAGATATCTTTGTTATATCGGTTATGCTCATGAGAGGATTTGTAGGTGTCTCTATAAATATTGCCTTAGTCTTAGCATCAACGCTTTCTTCAACCTTTTTCAAATCTGAAGTATTCACTATTTTATATTCTAAATTAAATTGAGTAAAAATCTTATCTATTATTCTATAGGTGCCGCCATAAACATTATCTGAAATTAGGATTTTGTCCCCGCTCTTAAATAATGTAAGCACAGCTGATATAGCTGCAAGCCCCGATGCAAAGGCAAAGCCAGCATAGCCTTTCTCTAAGTCTGCAATAAGTTTTTCTAATGCAGCTCTAGTAGGATTACCAGTCCTTGAGTATTCATATCCCTTGTGCACTCCTAAAGCGGTTTGTCTGTAAGTAGAAGTCTGATATATAGGCACGTTTACTGCACCCGTAAGTTCATCCCCATCAATTCCCCCATGTATTAACAATGATTCAATATTCATGTTTATTCCTCCAAAGTTTTATTTTATTGATTCTGCTTTAAAGCAGAGCCTATTTACTTAACTGCTGTTGCTATAAATATTCCTGTTTCAGTTCTTTCACCCTTGCTTGAATAGCCTATACAGCTTAAATCTGTGTTTTCAATCTCTATATTTTTAAATCCAGCTTCTCTAAGCCATGTTGCAATTTGCTCATTATTAAAACCAAGCCATACATCAAACATTTCTTCTCTGGCCCATTCTCCGTTGTGCTCTTTAACATCAGAAATCACTACTCTTCCTTCTGGTTTTAATATTCTATTCATTTCTTTCATAGCTGCTGCTGGATTTTCCACATGGTGCATAGCCATGTTCGTAAATATAACATCTACAGAATTATCAAATAAAGGTATATCTTCCATAGAGGCCTTTATAGGATATATATTATGCTGATTTTCATTTTTTGACTTATTATATATCTGCTTTAACATATTTGTAGAAACGTCCATAGAAAATACTATATTTGCTCTTCTAGCAAGCTCTAAGGATATAAATCCAGTTCCGCAGCCTAAATCAGCGCACACCTTAGAATCTATATCAACCTTTGAAATTGCAGCATACTTCAGCTTTTCTTCAAAGTACTCACTTCTTATTACATCCCAATTTTGAGCTATGGAATCAAAATATTTTACTGAACTCATTTAACTCACCTCTATTTTTTATTTTGGCTTACTTTAATAAATAGCTTTATATTTATATAAATTTGAAAACAAAAAAACCTGCCTCCGTTACAGAGGCAGGTTGTATATCCCGCGGTTCCACTCTGTTTATTGCACAAATAAAATATGCAAAAACTCATTTTTTGGTACTATCATACCTCAACGCTTTAACAGGCGTACCCGCTGGCATCTACTAAATTTCAAACCAGTACTCAGAGATGCAATTCAATGAACTTCCACCTAAAGCTGCTTACACCCAAGGCAGCTTCTCTCTGAAGGCTTACTTCCATCTACTCTTCTCTTCACAGTATTCCAACTATTCTTATATGTTTTCTATACTTCATTATATTCTTTTTATTCCATTTGTCAACTCATTATTTTTTAAATTCAAAAAATTTTTATTATTTAGTCCCAAATTAAATTCTTCATGATATAATATGCACTATCATATAGTTTGCATTGGAGTTGATTTCATATGTATTCAGATAGAATAGCCAAAATTTCTCAAGAAATAAAAGAAGAGCTTATAGCACTAAGACGGGATATTCACAAGCATCCCGAAATAGGCTTTAAAGAAAATAGAACTTCCTCCCTTATAGCTGATATACTTGAAGGATTAAATATTGAAGTACAAAGAAACAAAGCTGTAACTGGAGTAGTTGGCTTATTAAAAGGTAAATATCCAGGTAAAACAGTACTTTTAAGGGCTGATATGGACTGCCTACCTATTCAAGAATTAAATGAACTTGAATACAAATCCGAGTATCCTGGCCTTATGCATGCCTGTGGTCATGATGCTCATATTAGCTGGCTCATAGGCACTGCTATGATCTTATCCAAATTAAGAGAAGAACTTCACGGAAATGTGAAATTTGTTTTTCAGCCTTGTGAAGAAAGATCTGGAGGGGCCGAGCTTCTTATAAAAGAAGGTGTGATGGAAAATCCTAAAGTAGACATAGCCTTAGGCGCTCACATATGGCCAGATATCCCCAGCGGAAGCATAGGAGTAAAATATGGAGCCATGATGGGAGCACCAGATGCCTTTAAGATAATAATAAAAGGTAAGGGAGGTCATGGGGCCACTCCTCAAAATTGCATAGATCCTATTTCTATAGGTTGCCAAATTTATAACTCGATTCAAAACGATCTTACAAGAAGAATAGATCCATTAGAACCAGTTTTAGTAAGCATATGTAAATTCAACGCTGGATCAAATTATAATATAATACCGGACTCTGCTGAATTAGAAGGTACCATAAGGACTCTAAGCCATGCTGCAAGAAAAAAAGTGCCTTCAATTTTGGAAAGTACCATAAAAGGCTTGTGTGAAGCCAATGGAGCTTCCTACGAATTTAAATATGAGGCATTCTGTCCTCCTGTTATAAATGATGTTGATTTAACAGCCTTTGTGGAGAAAAACGCTAAAGATTATTTAGGTAATGACAAAGTTACCTTAATAGAAAGGCCAACCATGATTGGAGAAGATTTCTCCTGCTATCAGGAAAAAGCACCTGGAGTGTTCCTTCATATAGGTAATTATAACGAAAATAAGAATACAACTTATGGACTTCATCATCCAAACTTCAATGTGGATGAAGATGTAATACCTAATACCTCAAGACTTTTCGCTTATTTAACTCTTAAGTATCTAGAATAAAGCTTAATAGAGCTTTAAGACCAGGAAAAAAAACTTGCCTTAAAGCTCTATTTATTTCATTACATATTAACTTGTTCTACATTTTCAGGTATATGTATTTTGTTATTATGTTTTTTTAAATTCAAGTATTGAATATAAGCCATACCGCCCCAGAATGCACATAACAAAATCCATAAAAAAGCAAGCAAATTCCTCTTCTCAATAATATTTAGCACCCCATTAACAATAGAAATAGCAGAAGTAGCTAAATCCGTTATTATCAGATTTTTAAATTTTTTCACTTTCACACCTTCTTTATTCCATAGCCTTATAATAAGGTAAAAAGTAAGAGTCAATAGTACAGAGTTATAAATTTGCTGCAGGCTAATTTTGACCCCACTTCTTACTTTTTACCTCAGCTGCAAATTTCTATTCTTATTATATCACATGGAAATAAAGATTTAATTTATTTGTTATGATTTAAAACTTGTATTCTATGGTACCAATCTATTTCTGTCTCTTGGAAACATGGAGGTTTCTCTCACATTATTTAAGCTTAAAAGAAGAGCTAAAAATCTCTCAAGCCCAATAGCCATTCCGCCATGAGGAGGCATTCCATACTTAAAAATATTTATATAGCTTCCAAAATCCTCTGGATTCAATCCTTTTAATTTAAAGCTTTCTACCAGCATTTCATAATCATGAATTCTCTGTCCTCCAGAGGTTATCTCCATTCCTCTAAATATTAAATCATAGGACTTTGTCCCTTGTCCCTTAGGCATAGTATACATAGGCCTTTTATTTCTGCTATAATTTGTTACAAATATAAAATCGATATTTTTCTTATCTTTCGCATATTCGCTTATAAGCCTTTCTGCTTCTGGATCTAGATCATCTCCCTCTACAATTTTAGAGTACTTTTCCTTTAAAATTTCTGCCGCTTGTTGAAAAGTTATCCTGGGAATGGATTTTTCCATATTAGGTATTTCTGCATTTAGGAGCTGAAAATACTTTTTGCCCTCCTTTGATAATTTGTCTATTATATGCTTCAATAGCTTCTCTTCCATGTCCATAATATCTTTCTCATCTTGGATAAAAGCCATTTCTAAATCCATGCTGGTAAATTGATTGAGGTGCCTTTTAGTATCATGTTCCTCAGCTCTAAAAAAGTTTCCTATTTCAAATACTCTCTCATATCCTGCCGCTACCATCATCTGCTTATAAAATTGAGGACTTTGAGCCAAATAGGCCTCTCTATCAAAATATTTAACTTTAAAAAGTTCAGTCCCTCCCTCAGCTCCTTCAGCAACAATTTTAGGTGTAATTATCTCAGTAAAGCCTTCATTGGAAAGAAATTCTCTAAAACCTTCCAACAATATATGCTGAACCTTAAAAATAGCGTTATTTTTAGGATTTCTTAGACTTAACACTCTATTATTAAGCATAGTATCTAAATTAATATCCATTTCTTCTTTATTTATCTCTATAGGAGTCTCTTCCGATTTAGAAATTATATTAATTTTATCCACAGCCACTTCAAAGTTATTCAGTGAATTATTTGATTTTTGCACAACTCCTTGAATTTCTACCACAGCTTCATTTCTAAGCTCAGCACTATCCATTTCCTTACTGACAACACATTGTACAAGTCCACTTCTATCTCTCAGAATAACAAAAATTATATTTTTAAGCTTTCTTACTCTGTGAATCCATCCTTTTAATAAAACTTTATTACCGATATTTTCTTCTAAATTTTCTATCAACAATCTTTCCATAACCAAACTCCCCTCTTTTTAAAACATATATATACTAAAACAAAAAAACTTCCCTCCAATTTAGGAGCGAAGTTACGCGGTGCCATCCTATTTAATCAAAAGGATTATACATATAGTACAAAAGAAATGTTTTAATTCAGCGTAAAAATCAACTCTGATTTAAAAAACGAATCCAAAAAACAAAAGCCCACTCCTAAATAGGAGTGAGCATATATCTCACGGTACCATCCTTATGATTAACTCTACGCCCTTTAACGGTGGCTTCCGATTTACTCTACTTGAGGCCTCATTTCAAATAAACTTCTCTGAGATGTCCTTCATCAATTACTTTCATGCGAAGCTCCCACCAATCCCCGCTCTCTTTGATTACTGATAATAGATTACTCTTCTCTTCACCGAATTTAAAAACATTTTACTCTTAATATATATAACTGTCAATAGATTTTATAATTTTCAGAATTTTTATTTACATCTTTATTAATTAATGGTAAAATAAAATCATAAAGAATACGTTTACAGTAACGGCTAACTTTATTGTAGGAGGAGATTGCTTATGATATCCACACTAAAAGACGCTCGAACTGTCTCTAGAATAAAAACTAAGATTTTTCTAAATATTATTCACGGAAAAAAAGTCATTAAAGGCTTTACTGTGGATCTTTCTTGTTGGGGCCTGCGATTTAAGACTAATAACAGCTTAGATGTAGGCGATTTGGTTTCTTTGTCCTTTATATTTAAAAGCTGCTACTTTCTCAATGCAAAAATAGTGGAAAAAGTATCCGAAAATGAATATAGAGCTCTGTTCATTTTTCATGATTTACAACCAAAGTACTCCTTGGATCACCATATAGAATTTGAAAAACAATATTTATAATAACTTATTAAACAATAATTTGAATCAAGTAAGAAGTAAGAGTTGAGGAAAATAATAATTATAAATTTATAAAAAATTCAGCAAGGTTGAATTTTTGCCTTTACTTTTGCTTCTTAATTTTTACTCATTAATGTGTTCTTATCTATTTCTCTTTAAAATAACTTTATCTTCATTGTGCAACAGCTCCACTGTTTTGTTAATAAAAAATATTTTATATATTGACAAAACGCTTAGCTAATATTATTCTTAATCTATACCAATTGAGTATACTTTAAAGGAGAAAACCTATGAAAATAACGCAAGAAGCTGATTATGCACTAAGAGTAGTGCTTTATCTCTCCAAGCTTGGTTATGATAACAAAATGGATGCAGCTACTATAGCAGAGCATGAAGGCTTGCCACTTAGATTTTTATTAAAACTGCTTAGAAAGCTTATAACTGCTGACATTATAAAATCTTATAGAGGTGTAAATGGAGGCTATGCACTAAATAAACTTCCTGAAGATATAACCTTTAAGGATGTTATTCAAGCTATTGATGGTCCCATTTGCGTAAATAGATGCATTTATGACCCATCTTATTGCAATGTGCATAGAAGTAATAAATGTGAAATTCATAATGCTCTAAGTCAAGTACAGATTGATCTTCTTGCCCAATTAGGTAAAATAAATTTTAAAAATTTAGAGTATCCTTCAAAATAACCTATAGAACATAAATGAGGAATGAAAAATTCCTCTTTTTAAAGGCAAATACTATACCAAATTAGTATACTATTTATCAAATTTTTATTTTATATATTCAAGGAGGAAATTTTAAATGAATACTTGTGGAAATTGTACACTATGCAGCAGCGCTGATAAGGTTCTTGAGAATTTTATTGCCAATTCTAATGTAGAGACTTCTCATCATAGAGTTGAAGGTCAGAAGGCAAAATGTAATTTTGGTAAGCAAGGAGTCTGTTGTAAGCTTTGTGCCAATGGTCCATGCAGAATAACTCCTAAATCTCCAAGAGGTATATGTGGAGCTAATGCTGATACCATAGTTGCTAGAAACTTTTTAAGAGCTGTAGCTGCTGGTGCAGGTTGTTATTTGCATGTTGTTGAAACTACTGCTTTGAATCTAAAGAAAACCGGAGAGAGCAAGGGTATTATAAAAGGCGAAAAAACTTTGAATCATTTGTCCCAAGTTTTTGGTATAAAAGAAGAGGACTTACATAAGAAAGCTATTTCAGTAGCAGATATGGTACTGAAAGATTTATATAAACCTAGATATGAAAAGATGGACTTAGTAGAGAAGTTAGCCTACAAGCCAAGATATGAATTATGGCAGAAGCTTAATATTCTTCCTGGAGGAGCAAAAGCGGAGGTTTTTGATGCCGTAGTAAAAACTTCCACAAATTTAAACAGCGATCCTGTAGATATGCTTGTTAACTGCTTAAATCTTGGTATTTCTACTGGTCTTTATGGACTTACTCTTACAAACCTTCTTAATGACGTTATGCTAGGTGAACCAGTTATAAGACCTGCAAAGGTAGGATTTAAAGTAGTTGATACTGATTATATAAACATAATGATAACAGGTCATCAGCATTCTATGATAGCGCATCTTCAGGATTACTTACTAGAAGATTCCGTAATAGCTAAGGCTAAAGCTGTTGGTGCAAAGGGCTTTAAATTAGTTGGATGCACTTGTGTGGGACAGGATCTTCAATTAAGAGGAGAGCATTATAAAGAAGTTTTCTCAGGACATGCTGGTAATAACTTCACAAGTGAAGCGCTGATTTCCACAGGCGGAATTGATATGATAGTATCTGAATTCAACTGTACTCTTCCAGGTATTGAGCCTATAGCCGACGAATTTGAAGTTAAAATGCTATGCATAGATGACGTGGCTAAAAAGGCTAATGCAGACTATGTAAATTACAGCTTTGAAGAAAGAGAAGCTATAACAGATAGAATTATAAATGAGGCTATAGATAGTTATACTAACAGAAGAAAAGATGTAAAGATAAATATTCCAATGAATCATGGCTTTGACGATGTAATAACTGGTGTAAGTGAAGGATCCTTAAAAGAATTTTTAGGCGGAACCTGGAAACCGCTAGTAGATCTAATTGCTGCCGGGAAAATCAAGGGAGTAGCAGGAATAGTGGGCTGCTCTAATCTTACTGCTAAGGGACATGATGTATTTACTGTGGAGCTTGCAAAAGAACTAATAAAGAGAGATATTTTAATTCTATCTGCTGGCTGTTCTAGCGGTGGACTTGAAAACGTAGGCTTAATGTCTCCTTCTGCTGCTGAGCTTGCTGGTGACAGCTTAAAAGAAGTCTGCAAGAGCCTTGGCATACCTCCAGTATTGAACTTCGGCCCTTGTCTTGCTATAGGAAGACTTGAAATAGTTGCCTCTGAGCTTGCAGAATTTTTAAATATAGATATCCCTCAGCTTCCTCTTGTTTTATCTGCACCTCAATGGCTAGAAGAGCAAGCTCTTGCAGACGGCTGTTTTGGGCTAGCTCTAGGACTTCCTTTACATCTAGCTATTCCTCCTTTCATAGAAGGAAGTGAAATTGTAACAAAAACTCTAACAGAGGATTTGGAAGGCTTAACTGGAGGAAAATTAATCCTTGAAGACGATGTTACAGAAGCTGCAAATAGGCTTGAAAAGATAATATTAGATAGACGAAAAGGACTAAATTTGTAATTACAAACTAAACCTTACGACCATAAATTGTTAAAGCTATGAATACAAAAACCTGCGTGAACAGAATTAAACCTCTATTACATGCAGGTTTTTTATTTTAAATTTATCTTTTGTCATTAATAATTAGAAAAGGTGTCCCATCTTATCTCTTTTAGTTTTAAAATACCTTTCATTATGTAAATTTGTTTTCATAATTAATGGAACTCTCTCAACTATTTCAATACCGTGTCCCTTAAGCCCAACTATTTTTTTAGGATTATTAGTCATTAATCTTATCTTTCTTACATTTAATTCTCTTAATATCTGGGCGCCTATTCCATAATCTCTCATATCCGCTGGAAAACCTAATGCAAGATTTGCTTCTTCGGTATCTAAGCCTTCTTCTTGAAGCTTATATGCCTTTATTTTATTAATAAGTCCTATTCCTCTTCCTTCTTGCCTTAGATAAAGCAAAACTCCCTTTCCTTCATTTTCTATTGCATGTAAAGCTGAAGCCAGCTGTTCTCCGCAATCACATTTAAGTGAATGAAAGGCATCGCCAGTAAGACATTCTGAATGAACTCTAACAAGAACTTCATCATCTTTTGCTATATCGCCCTTTACAAGTGCTACATGATGTTCTCCATTAAGCTTATTCACAAATCCCACCATATTGAAATCACCATAAGCTGTAGGCAGCTTAGCTTCTGCTTCCTTAACCACATAACATTCTCTTTCTCTTCTGTAAGCTATTAAATCTTCTATAGATATTATCGTTAAATTGTGATCCTCTGCAAATTTTTTTATTTGCGGAAAAAATGCTATAGATCCATCCTCTGTAAGTATTTCACATATTACACCTGAAGGATATAATCCAGATAATTCTGCTAAATCTGATGCCGCTTCAGCATTAGCTGCTCTTTTTAACACTCCTCCATTTAAAGCTTTTGTAGGAAATACATGCCCTGGAATCCTAAAATTTTTCGAACCCTGTGGATTTTCAGCCAACTTTTGTACTGTTAGCGCTATATCATCAGCTGATACTCCACTAATTGTGTCCTGGAAATCCACCGATACTGTTAAATCTACCTTTTTCAAATTATTATTTCCATTAAATTGGGGGAAATTTAGTTCTTCCAACCTATCTTCCTTCAATGAAACATAAATTGAGCCTCTTCCATTTTTAATCATAAAATTAATAGCTTCTTTTGAAACTTTTTCAGAAGCCATTACTAATGATCCTCTGCTTTCACTGCTTTCTTCATCCACAAGTATAAAAATCTCTCCATTCTTAAATCTATTCAAAGCATTCTCAATACTTCCAAACATAAAAACCCTCCTATTTAGTTATTTATATATCCACTGATTATGACATCGCTGCCTATAACTTCGTGGGTTACTTTATTTAATACAATTGCATCAGCCATTTTATCTATCCCTTTGCCTGCCACAGCTGTAACAGCTTCTTTTCCTCCTATTATTTTAGGTGCAACTGCTACATATACCTTATTCACTATTTTGCTTTCAAAAGCTGACCCTAAAACTCCACTCCCTCCTTCTATATATAAGGAATCTATTTTTCTTTTTCCAAGTTCTTTCAGCATTACCTTAAAATCTATTCTTCCATTGACCTCATCTAATTTTATAATTTCAGCTCCTTTATTTAAAAATGCATTTTCTTTTTCAATTGATATATTTGAAGATACCACAATTATTGTTTTCATACTCTCATCTATTTTTAAAACATTGGCATCCATATTTATATCTCCATGCCGAGATAATATTATTCTTACAGGATTGGATATCTTAACTCCTTTTAATCTTGTGGTTAACATAGGGTTGTCTTTGCGTACTGTATTCTCTCCAACCATTATAGCTGCCACTCTTTGTCTTAGATGATGAACAAATTCTAAGCTTTCATCTCCGCTTATCCATTTTGAATCCCCTGTCCTAGTTGCTATTTTACCATCTAAACTCATTGCCCACTTGGTAAAAACGAAGGGAGTCCCTTTACTTATAAAATGCAAATATATTTCATTTAAGCTTTCACAATCCTGTTTTAATACGTTAGTAATCACTTCAATTCCAGAATTTGCAATACGCTCTATATTTTTAGGATCTTTATCTGGATTAATATCTAAGGCTCCAATATATATCCTTTTTACACCGCTTTTAAAAACTGATTCCCAATCAGGCTCAAAATTAGTATACAATTCCGAATTGGCGGAATCTTCACCTGCATTATCTATAGCTTTTATAACTGCATCTTCTCCGTAAAAACTCTTATAGGCACTGCCAACTATTTTATCGTTTTTTACTAATATAGCCCCTACTAGCGGATCTGGATTTACAAAGCCAATTCCTTTTTTAGCTAAGTAAATTGTCTGTCTCATATATATATCATTCATTATTATATCACCTTACTATATATTATTTACAGCCTACTCAATTTAAAACTTATTTGAAAATAATGTCACTTTTTTGATAATCTAAATTTATCATAGTAAAATATTATTGTCAATAATTATTACTAATTGATAATGATACATGTATATTGAAAATACTTATTTTTCAAAATCATCTCATATTTTATGCATATTATTGTATGTTTATAAATATCTTCACAGCATCAAATATTGATTTTTGTAACTACTTCTAAAAATGCAAATCCAAGCTCACCACTTTACTTTCAACTTAAAATTTCAATTTGTTGAATTAATACTGAGCTTGGATACATATTTAACTTATTAAAATTTAATTTTTAACAGCATCTATTGCAGCTGCAATTGCAATCGCAGGGATCACCATCTATAGGATCACTATTTATATTTATTACATTAGTATTCACATTGGGATCATTATTCACAAAAGTACCTGCGAGCAAGGCTAGAAGCGCTCCAGCTAACAATGTTCTGCTTATTCTCGGTCTGGTTACATTTGTTACTACTATAGGTTCACAACATGGCCTGCAGCATGGTCTGCAACAATTTCTTCTTGCACATGAGCCCACTCTATCTCCTCCTTTAGTTCTTTAAGGAACTATCACCTATAAAAAATATATGATAATCTCTCTATTACATATTATTCAAAAAATCCAGTATTGCACTCTCAATTTTACAATTTACGGCCCTAATTTTTTTCAATATTTTTTTTATATTATTTATTGCATTTTTAATCATATCGATGTATAATTACACGCAGACAGTAAGTTTATATATTTTTGTATTAACCATTTAACTTAAAATCATGTATTATTAATTCTAATATTCTAAGCTTTTATTATGTAGAATATTGGAGAGCTGTTAATTAAAAAGTAATTATTTACTTGTATCCACATGATTATAAGTTGATTTTTTTATTTAGAATATTTTAATACTGGGGGTAGATCGATGGAACAAATGGTCTTTGTGGTTAGAAAGGCTGTAGAGGATGATATTCCTCAAATTCAAAACATAACTAAGGAAGCTTTTGGATCTTATTCAAGAGACGCAGAAATAAAAATAACTCTTCCTGCACTTTGCGAAACTTATGAAATTATAAAAAATGATGTAATGTCAAAATTGGTTTTAGTTGCTGTATGTAATGGTACTGTAATTGGAAGCGTCAGAATTGAAATAAAACCTGACAAAACTGGTTACCTTAGCCGTTTCGGTGTGAGCTCATCTTACCAAAAAAATGGTGTTGGCAAGATATTAATGAATGCCGTAGATGAATATATGGAAACCTTAGGCATAAGAAGGCTTTATCTGCATACCGCTTCTCGAATGTTTTCACTTGTAAGATTTTATTATGGAAGAGGTTTTTATATTGAATCAACCACAACGGATCGAGGATATATTAGAGCGTTATTTTGTAAGGAATATGCATCTGCACATGTAAATGAGCAAAAAGAAATAAGCTTACAAAAATGTGCGGTTGTTTAATATAGAACAAAAGGAGCTGCATTATATTAGATTGCTTTCTAATATAATGCAGCTCTTTTGCTAGTTATTATATATGTCCGAAAACTCTATATCTATTTTTTCTTCATGGGCTGTGCTGATTTCTTTCATAGCAATTTCTTTATAAGTTATCTTCTTATTCGCAGGTAAACTTATAGTAAAAGTAGTTCCTACATCATACTCACTTTCTAAAGCAATTCTTCCCCCATGCATTTCAACTAAAGACTTCACAATTGATAGCCCAATCCCGCTGCCTTCATTATTTCTAGTTAATGATTTATCCACCTTTGCAAATCTTTCAAATATAATATTCTGTTTATCTGTTTCAATTCCAATACCATCATCATGGATTATTATATCTACAAAACTTTCTCTATCGCATACACTTACAATTATTTTACCATTAGGCTTACTAAATTTCACTGCATTAGATAATAAATTAAGCATTATCCTATCTATTGCTTCAGAATCACAACTTATTATTTTTTCCTCCACATCAGTATCAAAAGTGATACTGATATTTTTATCTTTAATATATTGAACTGCGTCTTGAGTTATATTTTCTACTATTTCCACTATATTATGTTTAGCCATAGATAGTTTTAAATATCCTGAATCTATTTGAGTTATATCTATTATATTATTTACCAGCCTTATTAGCCTATATGAGTTCTGCTTCATTATTCCTAGATATTTATCAATGTCTCTATTTTCACTTTTTAAGCTGCCATCTCTGGAAAATAAATTTAGAAGCTGAACTGTGCTCAAAATCACATTTATGGGTGTTCTTAGTTCATGAGATATATTTGAAAAAAACTCTGCTTTTAATCTGTCATTTACCTTGGCTTCCTTAAGCTTCTGAGAATACTCATAAGCTCTCATTTCATTATTAAGCATATCTCTAAGCATTAAAATTATAAGTGTTATTATAAATATAAAAATCCCCCACTGAGAAAAGTATATTGGTATATGCTTCACATTCAAATTCCAATTTATTAAATCCTCAACAGCAAAAGAGCACATAAGGAAAAAGCTTAAAGATATAAGTTTTGTAGCCTGATTTCCTTCCCTATAAGATTCAATCAATATATAAATAAGCAAAAGCATATTTATTCCAAACAAAATAAAAAATATAGGTTGAACTAGAATAATCGAACTTACTCTCAAAAAATCCATTGTAAATGCAGCTAAAACAAAAATAACATGAGACTTAGCCATTATAAAAAGATATTTAGAAAATCTGTTATTTAATATGTGCTTAATCAAATTGTAATATATGGCTGGTAATATGTAAAAGGCGGTACCAGATATATACTTACACAAAGTATAATTAGATGTGAAAATTTGTTTAATCTCACCATCTGATAGAAGCCATATTCCAGTGATTATACATGCTGCACTAAAATTAATACATATGGGTTTATAGCTTTTCCTTATAAATCCCAGCGGTATTGAACATAATCCGATAACAATGAATATAAAAGCTAATATAGCTTGCATAAGATTAGTTTTTATCATATTAATAACCAATTTGTTTTTATCATCTATGCTAATACTTCTAATATATCCTATATTTGCTTTTTCAGAGGAGTACATTTTAATATATAAATCCTTGCCTGAATAATCATTAGGCAGGTCAATAAAATGAGTAGGAGACCCTATGGTATTGTTCAAAGTGCTTTTATTAAAGCTTCCATAGCTATAAATCACATTTTTATCCATATACACTTGAAAAATCTGATCATAAGCCTTAAGCATCAGGGCTGCATTTTTAATAGGCTCGCCTTGAATACTAATTTTAATCCAGACATAATTATTGCTATTAACTTTAGGTTTACCAGGTATATTGAAGCTGCTCCAACCAGTTTTGCTCCATTGTGAATCTACTGGAATAGCAGAATTTACCTCAGCTATATTCACTGACTTATAATAATAATGCAACTGACCATTATTACCTTTATCAGAATTATAAACTAAGACATAATTCATAAAAATCAATGGCGCTATAGTTAAAGTAACAATAATTAATATAATCATAGGATTGTATTTTTTCATTTAATCACTTCCAAGAATATTCATTGTTTTATTATACCAAAACAAAGATTGAATTCCAATTATTAAGAGCTTATTACTACACGTATAAAATACGATTGTTCTATTGAAAGGCTTATTAGAAATTGTTTTTTAACTATTTACTAATAATTATCAATATATTTTGACACATTGATAATTTTCCTCCGTATTTAATAAATAGTGAAGCATTTCGTCAATAGTCATTATATAATATCATTAAAGATTAAATCGTTAGAAAATTCATTAAAAGGAGGGTATATTATGGCAAAAATAAGAAAAGCTGCACCTTTAACATTTTCAGCTGCAATCATCTTAGCTTCTGCTTTTTTCAGTCTTTATAATCCTTTCTAAGCAATTATAGTGATTATATACTATTTGCTTAATGCATTCGGAGGTAGCATTATGTTTGTAGCACCCAGTAGATGGGAGTTGTATTTTCAAATGAAATATACAACTGAGAAATTTTTATAGCGGAGTTTACAGCCTTATTAAATAAGAATGTAAACCCCGCTAATTTTATTTTTGCAGGAATTCTATTATTTGTTTATATTTTTCCTCTGCATCCCTATAACCATTTTTGTATAAAGCTATTAGTTTATCTTTATCCTTCTCTAATCTTCCAACTTCTATCGGTTTACTAGGTGTTAAGACTAATACCTTGTTTTCTTTTTCTAACTCTTCTATGTACTCTAAAGTATCATTGTATAGCATGTATCTTTCCTTCATAGCTTTAACTATTCCTGGATATTTTGCATAAAGCTTGCTTGCTGCCCACCCAAGTTTAAAAGGTTCTTTCCTATATCCTTTATTTCTTGTAAGCACCACTATATTTTTTTTATTCCCATCTGCTATGGCTTTTCTTATAGGAATTGGATCTGCTATACCTCCATCTAGAAGAGCTAGTCCATCATAGTGAACTATTGGAGCTAAAAAGGGCATGCTGCTTGAAGCTCTTATAGCTGTAAGTATATCCTCTTTATTTCCTTTAAAATGGTCTTTATTAAAATACACTGGTTTTCCTGTAACACAATCAGTAGCAACTATAGTAAAATTCTCTTCACAGTCAAAAAATTTATTATAATCAAAAGGATCAAGTATATTAGGAAGCTGATTGTAAGCAAAATCGATACCGAATACACTTTTTTCCCTTAAGAGATTTCTAAAGCTTAGATATCTCTTATCATTAACATAATCAACATTTATTCTCCTGCTTCTCTCCTTCTGCCTAGATACATAAGAAACTCCGTTACAGGCTCCTGCAGATACTCCTATAGAATATGATAACCATATATTCTTTTCCATAAAAAAATCCAGAACACCGCAAGTATAAAGTCCTCTTAGTGCTCCTCCCTCTAAAACTAAACCAATATTACTCATTCTCAACCACCTTGTCAAATAAATATAATAATATCATTATAACATAAAAAATAATCCTCAATAATATAACAGCTATTAATACTAGCCTTGATGCTATTTATGTATATCAAGATTTTAAATATGTTATATGATCACTTTTATGATATAATGTAATTATTTAATATGTAATGACTGACGCATGTTTTAATATTTATTGTAAAATACGTTATTGTAACCCAGTGCTTCAATTATATTTCTATAATGTTTTAAGTAGGTGTTTTACCAATGAATCATAAAATAGGACTTATTTTTATGCTATCTATTTTATTATCCCTTGCATATCCAAACAAGATTACTTATGCTTTTGAAAACATTAATAACTTAAATCTTACACAGGATGAAATTCAATGGTTGGATGGAGGTTCTAACAAAACTATTTCAGTAGGAATAGATAACAAATCCAGCATAGAATATTTTAACTCTGATAATTCCGCCAAAGGTTACCTACTTCCCTTAATTGATACAATTAATAAAGATTTAAAAATAAATCTGGAACTGAAACCTACTGATAGGCCCGAAGATAATAATTTTGATCTTATATATAACAAAATCGCATCTCATAATGCTGCTGTATCAATACCTGTGATTAAGAATTCTTACTTGGTTCTCACTAGAAATGGCAGCAATATATCTACTTTAGGTGACTTAGATAACAAAATGGTTGGAGTATCATCCGATGATTTTGTTGTAGAAAAGCTTTCGGATAAATACAAAAATGTTTTTCTGCCCTATAATAGATATAATTCTGAAGAAGATGCGGTGAATGATCTAAGAAAAGGTATAATAGATGCATTCATAACTTCCTCTAAACAAACCATGTATTATTATATACATAAATATAAAGATTTGTCCTATTCCTTTACCATTGATGATATAACCTCAAATATGTTCTTTTCATCTGTAAAAAACAATACTATGCTTATTGATATACTGGATAAAGAGCTTAATCATCTCATCTCAAATGGAACTTTAGCTAAAATGGTGAATAAATCTGAAATAGACTACAATATAATGATACTTAATTTGTCTGATGTTGAAAAGAAATGGCTTAATGAGAACGAAATTGCTACCTTTGGAGTAGCTAAAAATTACTTGCCCTTCGATTACTATGATGGCAAGTTAAAAGGCATTGATGGTGAAATATTAAATGCAATCACTAATTTGGTAGGAATAAAATTTAGATATGAAGTTGATGATTTTAATAAACTGCTGCCAAAGATGAAATCTGGTGAAATAGACATGCTAAACGTGGCTAAAACCCAGGATAGAAGCAATTATATAATTTACCCTGCACCATTAAGCACTGATAAAGATGTTATAGTAGGGAAAAATTCCAACGAAGAAGTAATGGATATCTTTGGACTTGAAGGAAAAAAAGTTGCAGTAGTAAAGGGATATTGGCATAATGATTTTCTTACCAAAAATTTAACTAATGTTAAAATAATCGAAACAGATAATATTCAAGAATCAATGAAGCTTGTACACGAAGGTAAAGCAGACTATCTTATAGATAACCCATCTATAATAAATTATTATATTAATGAGCTTAGATATTTCGATTTAGTGCAAAAAGGAACTACTAGTACTGCCTCCTATTTATATCTGGGTATATCAAAAAATTCTCCTGAGCTCGCCAGTATTATAACCAAGGTACTGCCTTTGCTGGATATAACCAAATTATCAAAGAAAGGTTATGTTGAAGTTCCTCATGAGAATCTTGATAAAAGTTATCAGAGGCTTATTGTTATCAATGTGGTATTAATATTAGTAGTAATTTTTATATTCATATTCTCTATAAAGCTTATTCGTGAACTTATAAAATCTAGGACAGAAAAAGAGCTTTTAAAACAAAGAGAATATCTGCTTTCAATAGACTCTCTTACAGAGTTATTTAATAGGAATTACTTTCATTCGAAGGTATTACCCTCTCTTGATAGCATGGTTTATCCTCAAACACTAATAATTTGTGATATAAATAATCTAAAATATGTAAATGACAATTATGGTCATTATTATGGAGATATTTTAATAAAAATGTTCGCAGATATATTAAAAACTGCTTTTTCTAATAAAGATTCAATATTTAGAATCGGTGGAGATGAATTCATAATTATTTTAAGCAGCTGTGATGCTTCAAAGGCAGAAGAGCTTATTCAAAGCATAGCCTCATTATCCGCCTCAAAATCTTTTTCCACAGAGGACGGAAGGTCTTTTAAGGTATCTGCTGCTATAGGTTACGCTGTAAGATATTCCTCTTATTCAAAATATGATGAATGGTTCAAAATAGCAGATATGAATATGTATAACAGCAAAAAAGATTATAAGAATACCGAAGTGTGAAAACTTCGGTATTCTTATTTAAATTACTATTTTATTTTCTAGTTCCGTATCTTTATCATACTTAATTCTTGTAAGCTTCTTCATTTCTGAGGCCGTCATAACATAGGATATTATTGAAGAAACTAAATCAGAAACTGCTGCTGCTGCCCATATACCATTCAATTTCATAAAATTAGGTAGTATGAGTATCATAGGAATCAATAATACGACTTGTCTAAGTAAGCTTAGAAACATAGAATTTTTTGCTTTCCCTACGGCTTGAAAATAATTTGCACAAGTAGTTTGGGCGCCTACAAAGGCAAACATTAGCATAAAAATTCTCATTCCATGAGCTGCCATTAGTATAAATTGATTATCATCCTTAGAAAAAATTTCTATTATCTGCTTAGAAAATAGCTGCACTAATATGAAACCTACTGTAGAAAAGCAAGTTGTTGCTATTATGTTATATTTTAAGGTTCTTTTTATTCTAGCTATATTTTTAGCTCCATAATTATATCCTATAATTGGTTGAGCACCCTGATTTATTCCTAATAGCGGCATTATTATAAGCACAGCTATACTATTTATAACAGAAAACGCTCCTATAGCAGAATCCCCTCCATATTTGGAAAGACTTTTATTGAAGGTTATAGTTACTAAACTAGCTGCTATTTGCATAGAAAAAGGTGACATTCCTATGGCTATTATTTCATTAACAACTTTCTTTTCTAATATCATATTTTTTCTTTTTAATCTTAATAGGCTTTTTCCCTTAGTAAAATATGCAAATATCCAAATTGAACATACCGCTTGAGATATAAGTGTAGCTGATGCAGAGCCTACGACTCCCCATTTGAAACCAAATATTAATATAGGATTTATTATAAAGTTGAGAACTGCTCCTATCAGCATAGTTACCATAGCCATTTTAGGATTTCCTTCTGCACGTATTAAAGGATTCAATCCAAACCCAGCATTTTGTAGAACTGCACCAATCAATATTATTGTGGCAAAAGGTTTAGCATATGGCATAGTTTCAGCACTAGCTCCTAAAGCCTTTAAAATAGGATTCAAAAATATGAGACCAATTATAGTTACCAATATTGAAAGCATTATAGAGAGTGTAAAAGTATGTCCTATTATTTTTTCTGCCTCTTCCTGCTTTTTTTCACCTAATTTAATAGATACAACAGCTGCTGCTCCTATTCCAACCAGCATACCCACCGCCATTATTACATTTGATATAGGAAAAGTTATACCTACACCAGAAAGTGCGATTTCGCCCACTCCTCTTCCTACAAATATTCTATCCACTACACTATATAGAGCATTTACCAGCATTCCTATAACTGCTGGTATAGAAAATTTTAATAATAATCTACCTACGCTCTCCACCCCAAGTTCTTTGGACTTATCCATTAATTCGTCCCCCTTATAAAAATATTATTTTTGAATAAAAACGTTAAACAGCAAATTGCTTTAAAAATTATTATGAGCTTTGCCCAAGTTAATTTTAAGCTTAGGACAAAGCTCATAATATTTTGTTATACTCCAATTTGCCATCTATAATTCATAATTTATATTTTGCTAAAGTATAACTTCTACCTTTTCTACTCCAATTTTCTTTATCTTTTCAACTAAGCTGCTAATTCTCTCTTCAGAAGGAATTTTAGCCTTAATTAGCTCCTTCTGTTTTTCCTGAAGTCCAACTGCATGAACTCTTATAAGCTTATAGGTTACCTCTGGATAATCCTTTATAATGGAAGCCACTGTGGTTGTTGTATTCTCTACATCCATATAATCCTCGATGATTACAGACCTTACCTCGTAAACCTTGTTTAAGCTTAAAAGGTACTTAAGATTATCTAAATTATTTCTCATATCCGTAGCACAAAGCTTTCCTATATTATCTACAGCTTTTATGTCCACCATAAATTTATCTGTAACCTCAATTAGAGGCGCCATATTAGCTTTATCAAAAAATCCATTAGTATCAACAAAACAGGTAAGTCCCAGCTTTTTTACCTCTTTGAAAAGTTCAGTAATAAAATCAGCTCTAAGAGTTGGCTCTCCTCCTGAAACAGTAATTCCTCTTATAAATAGCTTATAATCATCTATTTTCTTAAGAAGCTCTTCCGCCGTATATTCTGCAGTTCTTGGTGAAGAAAATTTTTTACAGGTTTTTATACATGTATCGCATTCTACGCAAAGCTTCTGATTAAAGCTTATATTCCCATCATTATCCTTAATAGCTTCCACTGGACATTTACAAACGCATTCCATGCAGCCTACACATTTATTTATTGTTTCAGGGTTGTGGCAGTATACGCAGTGTATATTGCAGCCTTGAAAAAATATAGCTAATCTATTTCCTGGTCCGTCTACATTTGAAAAAGGTATGATTTTATTTACTACTGCTTTATTTTCCATCTTCTCTTACTCTTCTATCAAATACATGAGCCATAGCATTTGAACCATTTCCAAGCATATCTGTATCTCTTAGCACTGCCTTACCTTCTTTTACCTTGTTTGCTTCGCTCTTTTTAACCAAGTATCCAGTAACTCTTATTAAATCTGTATTGTGAAGATAAGTAGTTATATATCTTGCACCTGAAGCAAAAGCTCCATCAATTATATCTAAAGCCGCATCCAGTTTATTTAAATATGTCTGATCAAGAGCAAATAAATCTCCAGTTCCTGAAGTAAAATATTCATGAAAAGGTGCAGCTTGCTTTATATGAATAGGAAGTATTGGCTCTTGCCCTACTTTTATTCTATGAGCAGGGGTATTGCATTTATCCTCTTCGCTCAAACTAGCTCCCACCTGAGCATGAAGAAGATATCTATTATTAGTTCTCTCACAATATACTGCTTCATGACTCAATGCTATTCCTTCCACTACTTTTAGTATGCTGTGCCCTATTTCATCTCCACGCTCTGAAGTTCCGAAGGTTTCGTTAAGCCCTTCTAAATCTAAGATATAATTTACTGCATCAGCAAGCCCCACTATTCCAAACATAGCTGAAAAGTTTTCTCTTTTTATGAAGCCTTCCTTTACCAAGAAAGAGCTTTCAAAGAAATTAGATTTCTCTACTATAAATTTTACTCTTTTATCCATCATAGCTGCCATTGCCTTAGTAACTTTAGGTAATCTATCTGTTAAGAGCTCTTCAAGGGATTTTACCCCTTTTACAATAGTTCCAAGTCTAAGTCTTGGAAGAGTATAAGCTCCTCCAGCATTAGGAAGTGCATTATAGCAGCTGACTATTCTATGATCTCCTACATCTTGAACATATTTTTTATTATTGCTAAAGGAAGGTTTGGATACCTTGAGGCATGCTTCTGCTGCCTTTAAAGCAAAATCTCTTGGAGTAATATCCTTGTCGTATCTTATAGTCATATTTGGAGTAACATTCTCTAATTCTATAACTGCTTTTAAAATCAATTCTCCTGCCTTAGTTTTTTCCGGTCCTATATCTGCATGGCAGAAGGAATCAACTATAGTCTTATCCACATGGTTCAAAAATCTCTTTATTTTAATATAGTCTTTATCTTCATCAGTTATGAAAGGATCTATAAGCTTGTCTAAATCCCCTATAAAAACTGGGAAAGATGTAATTGAAGGTACGTGAGCATATAATATTAAAAGACTATCTAATAGCTCGTCTAAATCCTTTGGCGGATCTAATTCCAAAAATTCACAGCCTTTCTTCACCAATACGCTGTAATCAGGAACTATATATCTTGGTCTGTAAATTGCATACCCTTCATTTAAGTCACAGATCATTTCATTTTCTATATAAGTCATTTCTTCATCTGTATAGCCTAATATTTCTCTTGGATCAAATAGTCTTTCTGCTGCATTTGCAATATTAAAAAGTTTCTGCTGATATGTTAAGCTGCTGCTGGTAGCTATATCTAGTATCTCATTTAAGTTTGCCTTCATTAAATCTCTCTCCTTTATCATATATTGAATCATCCTATGTTTAATACATTAATATTTTAACATTCATAAATAAAAAAATCTAGTAACCCTATTTTCTATATATGGAAGCATAAAGACATCTCAAGCTAGATTAACTCTGACTTGTGATGTCTTTAAATTTTTATTAATTATATCTGCCAAAAATTAATATCTAAATCTATTTCCCCGCCAATTGAAAAAAATTCTATTCCTTGGCTCTCCTTGGATGGATATATTCTAGAAGTAAATACTTCCTCACCCTCATTAACAAATATCTCAATAGACGATTTATCCATGAATATTCTTAAATTCAGCTTACCGTTATTTTTTATGCTGCATCTCCTGATTCCTTGTTTGCACATACCGCTTCTATTTCTATCAAGCACTAATTTTTCTTCTCGACTGGAATAATAAATCAATGTCTCCTCCTGCAACTTACTGTTGCATCTAAGTCTTATTCCAAAGCTTTCTGTCTTTTCCCAGGAAATATTGCATAATAGCTCATAGCTGTCACCGCATATTCCTTCAAATGAAACACTTTCATCAGAAGCAATAACTTGACTATAACTAATTTCTTTTTTTCTTAAGAGTTTTGTTTCCTCTATTGGAAGCTGGATTAGCTTTCTTTCTTTAATTTTCAACTCTCTCATCATAGTGAGGCAGTGAAGCCAACCTTTTTCTGCTGTTGGAGCCTCTTCTTCCTCAGGAAGTCCCATCCACCCAGAGATTAAAGTTCTTCCCTTTATATCCTTTGTTATCTGCGGAGCGTAAAATTCAAAGCCTCTGTCCAGTTCAATAAATTCTCCATAGCTTAATTTTCCTGTTTCATAATTAAGCTTTCCCATCAGATACCCGCATTGATATATATTATTGTAAAGATCTCCTTGAGCTTGAACTCCTTGGGGACAAAACATAAGTATATCCTCACCATCTACACTGAATATATTAGGGCACTCCCACATATATCCTAAAAAGCTTAAATCCTTATTGTTAGATCCAGCAGCCTCCCCCAGCATACTCCACTCTTTTAAATCTTCAGAGCTATAAATTAAAGCAGTTCCTTTTAGTGCTTCTGTTTGAGCTCCAAGAACCATATACCATAGATCATTATGCCTCCAAACCTTAGGATCTCTAAAATGTCTAGTATATCCTTTTGGCTGATTGCAAATAACAGGATTATTCTCATTTTTTGTGAAAGTTATTCCATCCGAGCTGTGGGCAAGACACTGATAAGTTTCTCTATTATTATTTTCATCCTTCACATTTCCAGTGTACATGAGCGTCATTTTACCATCTACAGAAACTGCGCTGCCTGAATAGCAGCCATGAGTTTCATACCATTCACTTGGGCATAAGGCAATTGGCATGGGCTGCCAATTAATTAAATCACTGCTTTTATAATGCCCCCAATATACTTTTTTTCCCGCTGGATAAAAAGGATTAAACTGATAGAATATATGGTACTCCTCCTTAAAATTTATAAAGCCATTAGGATCATTCATAAAACCTACTGGAGGCATCAAATGATAGTTTAATCTATAATAATCCTCATCGATTCTATACTTACGTTTTTCAATTTCTTTATTAGCATTCATATATAATTCTTGCTCTTTAGACATACTGTACCGCCTTTATAAACTTTCTACTTCCTCTAAAGTTGGAATAGCAGCTATAGCTCCTAACTTTGTGCAAACAATAGCTCCCACCTTATTGGCAAAACTTACAATGCTTTTTGCCTCATCAAAGCTTGATAAAAACCTCTTACTATCCTCCAATAAAGATACCTTATACAAAAAAGCACCTACGAAGGCATCTCCAGCACCTGTTGAGTCTATGGATTTTATTGATATGCTTTCTACAACTTCAATATTTTCTCCATCACTTATCAAAGTGCCATCTTTGCCAAGGGTCACAGCAATAAGCTTTTTTTCTCCCGCTGCTAATGCTTTGACCGCGTCCTTTATGTCTTGGTATCCCGATATTATCCTTGCTTCTTCATCACTAAGCTTTACAAAATCAGCCATAGCTATGCATTCCTTTGAAATATCTATAAAATCTTCCCTATTGTCATCCCAAAGATTTGCTCTGTAGTTAGGATCAAATGAAATAAATATTTCTTTTGCTTTGGCTTCCCTTATCAACCTTAAATAAGTATTTTTCATTTCTCCTTCTAATAAGGCAGTGGCGGAACCAAAATGCATGATTTTATTAGAATATATTTTTTCTACATCTAACTCCTCATATCTTAAAAGTCCATCTGCACCTCTGTTAAATACGAAATCTCTTTCACCATCTGATTTAAGAGAAACAAAAGCAAGGGTAGTATTGGAGTTTTTATCCATAATAAGCATAGATGTGTCCACATTGACTTCTTCTAAGGTATTTTTTAAAAATACTCCAAAAGGATCATTTCCAACTTTACCTAAAAATGAAGCTTTTCCTCCCAATTTGCATATTGCCGCAGTAACATTGGCTGGTGCACCGCCGGCTTTCTTTTTAAAATTCTCACCCTGTACCATAGTTGAGTTTATATCTGAACATATAAAATCGATGAGCAATTCTCCTATACATAAAATATTATTCATAAAATTACAAAGCATAAAATGCCTTGTTACACCTCCTTTTATTTAATGGCTACAGCTACCACTTCATCCTTTTGACTAACTTTGCCCAGCTTAATATTTTTAACATATTTCATATCATCTGTGTTAGTAACTATCACTAATATTATTGATGATTTAGCTTCTTTTTTTACCTTCTCTAAATCAAACTCCAATAGCTTATCACCTTTTTTTATTATGTCTCCGTTTTGAACAAAACTTGTAAAACCTTCTCCATTCATTTTAACTGTATCAATACCAGCATGTATTAAAAGCTCAATTCCGCTGGAAGCTTTTATGGCAATAGCATGTTTTGTTTCGAAAACATGTATGACTTCTCCATCTATAGGAGATAAAACACTGCCGTCAATAGGATCTATTCCTACACCTTTTCCTAAAAGCTCCTGAGCAAAGGTTTCATCTGGTACTTCCTTTAGGCTTAAGGCAATTCCATTGGCAGGTGAAACTATAGTATCTATTTCTTCAGCAGCTTCTGTTTCCGAATTATCAGCGGCTTCCGCAGCTTCTAATGAAACTTTTGAATTTTTTTCTGTTTCATCTTCTTTTATACCTAATAAAAAGGATATAGCAAAAGCTCCTCCAAAGGCAAGTAGCAATCCTATAATATAATTAATCATGGCACCTTGCTTCACTATTGTAAGTCCAGGAATCCCAGTAACTCCTACCGCAGTCATGGCAACCTTAGTAAATACTACGTAACCTCCCCCTATAGCTCCGCCTATGCATCCTGCTATAAATGGTTTAACATATCTAAGATTTACTCCAAATATGGCAGGTTCAGTTATGCCAAGCAGCGCAGAGAGAGAAGCTGGTGCTGCAATTGCTTTAATTTTATTATTTTTACTTCCGAAATATACTGCTAAGGCTGCTCCGCCTTGTGCTACATTAGCCATAGACCATATTGGCAGCAAGAAATTCTTGTGTATATTAGGATTAGCTAACAGACCTGCCTCGATAGCATGGAAGCTGTGATGCATTCCTGTTATAACTATAAGGGGATACAGCCCTCCAAATATTATTCCAGAAACAAAACCTGCGGAATTATAAAGTGACTGTAGTGCATAGGAAATACCGTCTCCTACCCCTCTTCCTATAGGTCCTATGATCAGCATAGTGAATAGGGCTGTAATCATTAAAGTAACAAAAGGTGTTACTAGAATATCAAGCACATCTGGTACAATTTTTCTTACAGCTCTTTCTATATATCCCATAATCCATACTGCTATAAGCACTGGAAGTACCGTTCCCTGATAGCCTACCATGCCTACATGAAGTCCAAAAATTTCTATTTTATTCTGAATTCCATTGCCAAGTGTCCATGCATTTTGAAGATTGGGGTGAATCATTATAGCTCCCAAGGTTGCTGCAAGATAAGGATTTGTTCCAAACTCTTTAGCAGCACTAAACGCTATGATCATAGGCAAAAATACGAAAGCGGCATTAGAAAACATATCTAATAAAGTGTATATACCGCTTTTGGAATTAACCAGATTGAAAGAATTAAGCATTCCTAAAAGTCCCATCAAAAGACCACTTGCTACTATAGCAGGTATTATTGGCACGAATATATTTGAAAGCATTCTAGCAAATCTTTCAAAAGGATTCATGTTTTTCATAGCATCCTTCTTTATATCGGACACACTGCTTTCTGCTATTTTTGTATCTTCTATAAAGCCATTGTAAACCTTGTTTACAGCCCCCTGACCTATAATTACCTGAAGCTGACCGGAACTATTGAATACCCCTTTTACCTGTTCGAGGCTTTCGATTTTCTTTGTATCTACAGCCTGCTCATCCTTTACCACAATTCTAAGCCTTGTGGCACAATGTGTGGCACTTACTATATTTTTCTCTCCACCCATAAGTTTAAGTATTTCTTTACCTGTGTTTTGATAATCCATTAAGATTATTCCTCCTGTTTTATTATTTTGGCTCTGTTTTAAAACATAGTCATTATTTTTTATAAAAAATAAAAGACCTAAATACAGGATTAGCTTATTTAATCCTGTATTTAGGTCTTGCCTGCTTAACCAGTAACAATCCCGACTATTGAATTTTTTTTGATACTATTCTATGAATATGGATAGCTAAATATACAACTTCCCCATCATTTACTTCATAGTCATAATTATTTTCCACAAATTTTTTTATTTTAAGTGCACAATTATATGCAGATTTATAATTTATCTTAATCATGTTCAGCAAAGCCTCTCCCTCTTCAGGAAGCTTTGTTTTCAGCAATATTCTTTGAGCGAAGTATTTTAGGTGAGTTATTAACCTATCATACAAAATATCCTCTTCATCGAATTCCACTGAAAAATTATACTTTATTATATTCAGTATTTTTTGAATTATCTCTGTCATGTTCATGGTGTCATCCATGCCTTCCTTGAAGGCTGCATCAATAATATGGAGGGCTATAAATCCAGCTTCATCTAAATCAAACTTTATGCCAAGCTTCTTTTCTATATAATCAATTGCCCATAAACCTATAGCATATTCTTTTTTATGTATCCTCTGAATTTCCCATATTAAATTATTTTTTATCTTCAGTCCCATATGGTATCTTTTAAACGCAAAGGCCAAGTGATCTGTCAAAGCTATATAAATATGCTCGTCTAGTTCTGAATTTAACTGTTTTTTAGCGTAACTGATTATTTCTTCAGAAACCTTTATATATTCCATATTTACGTCTTTTAACATGCTTTGAAATCTTAGATTCTTGCTTTTATTCTCTATAGCAAAAATTTTCTCTATCTTATCTTCCTCTACGCTTTCACCAATTCTTTTCTGAAAAGCTATGCCTTTTCCCATTATGACCTTTTCTTGTTTTGTTTTCTCATCTACAACCGTAACTACATTATTGTTTATTATCTTTTCTATAATCATAGGCTTTTCCTCATTAAAATTGGATGGAGCTAATACCAAATATAATAATAATTATCCATAGATAAAAACATATCATCTAAATAATAAAATGTCAATACATATTAATTTTTTTCACCTGAATGCAATATTATTCTATCCTCCTCAAGTTTAGCCTTTATTTTCCCTCGCTTTTTTATATTTATTTCTTCTAAAAACTGTTCTGGAATCTGAACTCTATTATGCCTATCCAGTATCAAAAATTCTTCATGGGTGTCTTCATTATCTATATTAGTTACTATGCTTTCTCCATTAGCAGCCATAGCATAAGATTCTTTTGCAATGAGTTCCTTGGATATCTTACCTTCGCTTATGGATACCACTCTTTTTACATTATGAGCTACCTGCATGTCATGAGTAACTATTATTATGGTTAAATTCAGGTTTTTATTTAGATGTTTAAATAAATCAAAAATAGATTCACAAGTTTTAGAATCTACAGATCCTGTAGGTTCGTCCGCAAGCAATATTCTTGGATTATTGGCAAGTGCTATAGCTATAGCCACTCTTTGCTGTTCTCCTCCTGACATTTGACTTACTTTGTTGTTCATTCTACTTGCCATCCCCACCATCTCTAGTAAATCAGAAGCTATTTTTCTACTTTTTTCTCTGGAGTTGGACATTCTTGCTATAAGCTCTATATTTTCAAAGGCAGTAAGGTGGCTTAGCAGATTTCTTCCGCTATTTTGCCATACAAACCCCACTGTGTTTCTTCTATACAGTCTCATCTGCCTTTCTGAGAGCTTAAACATGTCTATGCCATCTACAAATAATTTCCCCGTAGTAGGCTTATCTAATCCTCCTAATATATTTAACAAAGAAGACTTTCCACTGCCGCTGCTTCCTATTATAGCCATAAGCTCTCCTTCTTCTATGGTAAAGTCTAATCCCTGAAGAGCAAACACTTCATCATCCTCTGTTTTATATATTTTGTATAAATTATCACACTCTATTATATTCTTACTCATTTACAACCTCCCCATCCGAAAGATTATATATATAATCAGCTATTGGAACTACCTTAGGATCATGGGTAGTTAAAACTAAAGTGCATCCATCCTTAGCTACCATTTCTTTAAATAATCTAACCATGGCAGAACCAGTATTAAAATCTAATGCAGAGGTAGGCTCATCAGCAAATATTATATCCGGCTTATAGGCTAATACTCTTGCTATTCCTATTCTTTGAACTTCTCCTCCTGACATTTCCTGAGCATATCTATGGAGTTTTTTAGTTAATCCTACCTTAGCTACACTTTCTTCTACCCTCTTTTTTCTTTCTGCTAGAGGTATTTTTTTTATTCTCAGCATAAGTTCTACATTTTCATATATAGTCATGTTGGGAATTAAAGCACCTGCTTGAAATACATACCCGATTCTATTCTGCCTAAAGTAATTTTTCTCACTGTCATTCATTTCGCTTACTTTTTTATTATCAATATATATTTCCCCATTGGTAGGAGCATCAATTATGCCAAGTATGTTCATAAGCGTTGTTTTTCCTGAACCAGATCTTCCTCTTAGCAGAGTTATCGACCCTTTTTCAATTTCTATGCTTATATTTTTTAATGCACTTATAGTACTGGAACCTACTTTAAAATCCCTACATATTCCTTCAGTTTTAATTATAGTGCTCATATTAATCCTCTCCTAATTTTATTGCTTCATTTATCTTTAACTTAGAAATATACCTAATGAGTATAATCAGTGAGCATATAAATACAATAGCTAGTATACTGCCAAAGGATAAATATTCGTCTATATAACTTATATAATTAACTGGCAATGAAAAACTTCCGCTTTTCCACATTCCAGTTATGAGAGGCAAAAATAAATCACAGGCTGCATTTCCATTAATTATTCCTATCAGTACTGAAGCCCCCAAGGTAAATATCTGCTCTATTATAAGAATAAGTGATACTTTTTTAGAATTTATTCCTAAGGAACGATATACTCCAAAGCTCAATTTTCTATTTTTTAATGAATTTACCCAGTAAAGCACAAATGCAATTACCGTAACTATGGTTACGGATATTATTCCCAAGGATAAAATTGCATTAGTAGCCTTCAGAAATGCATTTTCCTTTGCTTCATAAAATTCTATAGAGGTATCCTTATATCCTATTATATTTAAATTCTGTTTTCTCATGGAGTCATATATGTCCTTATTGGAGGTCTTTCCATCTTTTTTTATCCAAACCTCATATGGATAAATGGACACCTTTGAAAATATATAATCAAAATTTCCTATAACCAGCTTATCTGTGCTTAAGTTCTGATAGCCTGGCCAATAATCTACTATCTCCATTACAGTACCATTTACATACAGTCCATTTCCAAGCTTATAGGATATTGTATCACCTTTGTTTATTCCAGAAGCCTTGCTTAAACCACTGGATATTATCACATAACTTCTGTTTTTAGTCATAGCGTTAAGATAATAATACCAGTTATAGTTTAAAAGATTGCTGTCAAACCATGCTATTTTCCCAAATTCATAGGGTTTTATTCCCTGAATAGAAGTGATTAAAGTAGTGCCATTTTTTGTTTTTACGTCACCTTGATTTTTAGCATTTAATACTTTGGTATATGCCTCTACGCCTTTAACATTTTTAAGTCCAGCCTGGGAAGGCTCGTTATATATATACCTTGTTCCATTGTCATTTTCTTCATCCCCTGTAGCATACTCAGTATCAACAGTACTTGACCAGTACTGTTGTATAGTCATATCCGCTCCAACTGAATATTTAACAGTATTTTCATTGGATAAATTAATATTTTTTGCAATCTTAATATCAAATATTCCTATAGCGATTGTCATTATCACAAAAAGCATTATTACATTTTTGACTAAATGATATCTAAGCACATTGATTATAGCTAGGTAGAAGGATGTACCTGACAATCTATTTCCTATAAGAAATAACAATTTAGTCACATATTTATATATCCTTAATGCAAACATTCCAAAACCTATTATGAACACTGTGGAAAGCAAATACAAAAGAGGGTCTACTGGTACGTCTCCGCTCTTTGAAAACATATTGCTGTTTCCTTTTGAGTACACATAATAACCATATATTGATACTCCCAGTAAGACAATATCTAAGTTTTTATTGGTTAATATAGACATTAAATATTTATTTCTACTTCTCTTAGCCTCCACAATACTGCTTTTGGATGCAAAATAAGCCGAAACAAGGAGAGTAGCAAGCATAACCGCTGCAGTCATGATAGCGTATAAATATGAGTTCATGCTAATTAAAAACTTAATAGGTTTCGCTGCTGCATCGAACTCTAAAAATCCTGTTATATAACTTATTGCTTTGCAAATATAGTAACCTATCAGCGGACCGATAACTATTCCTAAAGCGCATATCATAAAGCCTTCGTAAAGATATATTCTCAATATTTCAAAAATACCTATGCCTCTGCTTTTAAATAAGGCAATCTGATCTTTATCAGAATCCACTACAAATCCTGATACCACATACACATAGAATAGTATTATTATAATAATGGGTAATGTAAAAATCCAAATTAAAGTAACATATAAAGACTCATTTTTTGCATATTTGTCAAGACATGCATTTAATGTACACTTTACTTGAATGGTATTTGTGTTTGCATTAAGTTCATGAATTATATTTGGTAAATTGCTATTAATAGCATCTGCCTTACTGCTTTGCATCGAATTGTAGTCATAATCTATTCTAAGGTTCATATCTTTAAAGTATTTAAAATAGAATTCATCTGTTTTTAATATATTTAAAAGTTCTTTTTCAGACACCACTAATTTACCATAAAAATTGTTAGTATCCTTTGCACTCCAAAATTTATCATTTTTCTCCTGAAATACAGCTGCTACCTTAATCTTAAGTGGATGGTCATTTCCATAAGACGTTATTTCATAAGTTTTCCCTATCTCCATATTTAAGTTATCATAGGTGTTCTGATCTACCAGCACATCTGCAATTTTTTCCGAGTCTATGCTTTCTTTCGGCATTTCACCCTTTATTATATCTATATGCTTAGTAATATCAGAAATCCCCACCATATCGCATTCAGCATCTTCATCAGTATTACTTTTAGTTTTATAGTTAAAATCCATTCCCTGAAGGGTTATTGTATTTTTTTTAGCAGCAATTGGGGCATCTATTTTTGATGTTTCTTTATCGAAGTTTTCCTTCAACTGGGTATAATTACTTATGAAATTCTGATAATTTGAATTAACCTTTGTTGAATAAGAAACTCCTAGCATAGCTGGATAAGTTTTATTGCTGTCGCTGCTTTCGCCCTTATTTTCAGAATAATTAAGCTCAGGCTTTTGATAAAGTTCATCTGCTTTACCACTACTGTTATTATCACTACTAGTATTAGTAGTATTTTTAGAGCTACTATCTGTAGCAGTTGTTGTCGTAGTTGAAGAACTGTTGCTTGATGCATCACTGCTTTGCGAGCTGCTTGACGCATTAGAAGTACTATCTGCCTTATAGTTAGCAAAAGTATCTATTAACATATTATTTAAAATGCCTCTAGTGTATATTGGTATACTGCTCACAATAGCTATGGAGAGAAGAAATCCAACTATAAGACTTATAGTAACTTTTTTATCCTTAAGCATATTCTTTATAGTTATATTAAACATGACTTATTCTCCTTCCTATTCACTTATAACAGTATCCTCTTCTGAAACTCCAGACACTATTTCTATGTTAGTTCCATCATCAACTCCTGTTTCTATATATTTATCACTTACTTCACCGTTTTTTATAATTTCTACATAAGGATGATTTCCAGATCCCTTCTTAACCGCACTATCTGGCAAGAATAAAACATTAGACGCCTTTTGCTGCGTATATTTTACGGTAGCTTCATCTCCCAAATTAAGTCCTTTAGTATCGCTGTCAAATTTAAATATTATTTTACTATTGTCTTTTACTGCACCAGTATTATCTATCTCATTATTAACAACTTCTCCATCTACATCCGGCATGGATATTGTGGCTTTAACGCTTATTTTTACTTTTGTTCCAGGAGTAAGTGTTGCATTTCTTACATCACCTTCTACCTGATAGCTGCCTTTATCTGCTATAGTTGCTACAGCTTCAAAGGGCTCTAGTTTTTCATTTATTTTTATATCTGGCATACTTATAACTATTCCAGATGTGCTGGCCACAAGCACAGATTTACTTAGATGATCATTTAATTGATCTAACTTTAATTTTTCAGATTCAAGCTGCAAACTAGCCTTCTGCTTATCATAATCAGATGCATTAGGTGTTTTATTTATCTGGTCGCAATCTAATTGAGCTAATTGCACACTTATTTCTTGCTGCTTTATCTCATATTGGATTTCATCCTTATTTAATTCTGCGATTACATCTCCCTGTTTTACTGTATCGCCAACTTTTACATTCAGCTTTGCAAGATACCCTTCTGCGCTTCCAAAAGATAAGTCTGTTTTTGTAGCAGCTATAACCTTTCCAATTATAGTATCAGTTCTTGCTACATCTCCTCTTTGTACTTTAGCAGTTTTTTGGTTGCTAGCTGCAGATGCTTGTACTAAAGTTGGCACATCATATGTATTTTTATCTTTCGTAAATCCGCAGCCAGTTAATGCGGACGTAAAAACTATAGTTAGTATTACTACCATTATAGCGTATGACCTTTTAAGCATTTTCTAATCCCCCATAAATTCTTTATTTATATAGTCTTTAGCAGATAATTATATACATTTGTTAAAAATATATCAATAATTATGATAATAATTGCTTAAATAGCATTTTATTCAATAATTCCCATTAACATAATACGCGTTTTTGCATAAAATCGTTTTCTTTTTGCTAACATTTAATAATAAAAAAACTGATAAAGACTGTTAATCCTTATCAGTTTTTCTGTAAAATATGAGATTTACTCTAATTCATCAAAATCAAAAGCAGCAGCTTTTGTATAATTTGTTACTTTAGCCTCAAAAAAATCTGTTTTTGTGCTATTGAGCCTCGCAAAGCTATCTATCCACTCCATAGGATGCTGTGTGTGCTCTGGATAAAGTATCTCCAAGCCTATAGCTGTAAGCCTTATATTAGATAAATACTTAATATATCTATCTATGAGCTCTGCATTTAACCCTAGTATTTCATTGTTAGTAACATACATTCCCCATTCTATTTCATGCTCCACACCTATTTTCATCATATTTCTAAATTCTTCATCCAGTTCTTTAGAGAATATTTCTGGATTCTCTTTTCTAAGCTCTTTAATTATATTTTGAAATAGGACCAAATGCGTAACTTCATCTCTGTTTATATATTTAAAAATAGTACTGGTAGCAGTCATCTTCCCTTGTCTAGCCAAGGTATAAAAGAAGCTGAAGCCTGAATAAAAATATATCCCCTCCAATATATAATTAGCCATTATAACCTTAAGAAAATTTTCTATACTATTATCATCACTAAAGGCCTGATATATTCCTGCTATAAACTTATTTCTCTTAAGAAGATGCTTATCTTCCCTCCATTCATCATATATCTTGTCTCGAGTTACCGGATTGGTTACTGTATCCAATATATATGAATAGCTTTGTGCATGAATCTCTTCCTGAAAGGCCTGAATGTTTAAAAGTGATGATACCTCAGCAGCAGTTATATATCTGGATATATTAGGTAAATTTTCACTTTGAACAGAATCTAGAAAGTTTAAAAAGGATATTATCTTATCAAAAGCATTTCTCTCCCCATCTGTAAGGTATGGGAACTGTTTAACATCCTCATTTAGAGCAATTTCTTCTGGTATCCAGAAATTATTAAGCATGGTTCTGTACATGTCATTGGCCCAGTCATATTTTATTCTGTTCCATTCTCTTAGATTCGTAGTATTTCCATTTATCATTGACTCAGTTCCACGAAGCCCTTCTTCATTAAATATTTTTTTCTTTAACACAAAATCACCCTCCTATTAGCTTGAACAGCTAGTGCATTCATCCATTTCCAAAGATTTATTTCTAACATAGTAAATAGTTTTTACCCCTTGTTTCCAACAGGATGTATACATATCTAGTATTTCCTTAGCTTTCACCAGAGGAGTTATATATAAATTAAAGGACTGTGCCTGATCTATATGCCTTTGCCTTGCAGCACAAGCTTTTATGCTCCACTGCTGATTTATAGTGTGGGCTTCTTTATAATACCAGAAGTTTTCATCATTTAAGTCTGGCGCTGTTTTCGGAGTGAAGCTTCCCTTTTTCTCCTCTATGAAGAATTTTTTAAATACAGGATCTATTCCAGCAGTAGTATTAGCTATATTTGAAGTACTGCCTGTTGGCGCAATAGCCATTATATACCCGTTTCTCATACCGTACTTTTGAACCTCTTCCTTCAGAGACCTCCATCTTTCAGAAGTATAGCCTCTTCTCTCAAAATACTTTCCAGTCTGCCACTCCGATCCCTCAAAGGCTGGATAAGCACCCTTTTCCTTAGCTAATTCCATGGAAGCTTTTATAGCATTGTATGCTATTTCTTCAAAAAGCTTATCTGCCACCTCTAAATGTCTATCGCTTTCCCATCTTATTTTGTGGTTGGCTAGATAATGATGATAGCCGCTGGTGCCAAGTCCTATAGCTCTATACTTGTCATTAGTAACTCTAGCTTCCATTACAGGTAATTTATTTAAAGAGATAACATTATCCAGCATTCTTATCTGAAGCGGAATTATATCCTTAAGCTCATCTATTTCAACCTTGCTTAAATTAGTAGAATTTAAATTGCAGGTAACCATATCCCCAGATTTAACTTTAGTTATTACAGTGCTATATCCATTTTCATCCTTTATCTCTTCTTCTATGAGCTCACATTCACTCATATTTTGAGCAATCTCATGACAAAGGTTAGAAGCATAGATCATTCCAGCATGCTTGTTTGGATTAGCCCTGTTTACAGTATCTCTAAAGAATATAAAAGGTGTTCCAGTTTCAACCGCACTTTTCATTACTTTTTTCATTATATCCAAAGCCTTAATTGTTTCTCTCGGAATATCAAGATTTTTTTCACATGCTATATATCTGTTTGTAAATTCTTTTTTATCCTCATCATCAAAGAAGTCTTCCAGACTATATCCCATGATTTTTTCTACCATATATGGATCGAATAAAGACCATTCTCCTCTGCTTTCAAGCCTTTCCATAAACAAATCTGGAATGCTTAGCGCTGGGAAAATATCGTGAGCTTTTCTTCTATCATCTCCATTGTTAGTTTTAAGATCTAGGAATTCATATACATCTTTGTGCCAGACGTCCAAGGTTATAGATGCTCCACCTTTTCTCTTCCCAAGCTGATCTACAGCTACAGCGGTATCATTGTAAAGCCTTATCCACGGAATCACACCTCCAGAGGCATTTTTATGTCCTCTTATTTCACTATTTAAAGCTCTTACCTTACCTAAATATATGCCTAGGGCTCCACCATGCTTAGATACCTGAGCGAATTTTTGATTTACATCATAAATTGACCATAGGTTATCCCCCACGGAAGATATAAAGCAGCTGCTCAACTGATAAAAAGGTGTTCCTGCATTTCCAAGAGTTGGCGTAGCTACTGTCATTTTTAGCTGACTCATTATGTCATAGAATTTTTTAGCGTAATATACTTTTTTATTCCCTTCAGGTATAGCAATATGCATAGCAATAGTCATAAATCTTTCCTGAGGAAGTTCAAGTATTTCTCCTTCATAGCCCTTTATTAAATATCTATCATTTAAAAGCTTTAAACCTTCATAATTAAAAAGTTCATCTCTTTCAGGCTTTATGTATGCTGCTAGTTCCTCAATGTCCTTTGATGAATAATTCTCTATGAGATACTTACCATATAAGTTTTTCTCCACTAATTTATATACTAAAGAACTATAATCTCCATAACCAAAATAATCATAGTCTCTATTTATTTTAGCTTCCTTGTAGAGGTCGAATACTAAAAGCCTTGCAGCCACATACTGCCAATTAATATTAGTTTTCTTTACCTCATTTCCAAATTCATCTTTTCCATTCTGTATTACTTTTTCAATAGCAGTTTGTATGAGGGTTTTCTGTATTTCCTTTGTAGTCATACCATCTCTAAACTGTATTCTTGAATCCATTTCAAGCTCTAAAGGATCGCAACCTTCTATGCCTTTGCAAGCAAGACTAACCATTTTTTTAGTTTTTTCTACAAAGAGAGGTTCGAATTCACCATTTCTTTTTCTTATTTTAATATCCATGCCCCTATCCTTCACTTTCTACATAATAATTATTACATAACAATTACTTTTGCATTTATTATAAAAGCAAAATGAAATAAAAGCAATTTATAAATTGGTCTATTTTTCTATATGTAGTATAAAAAACTCATTTTTCCACACTATATATTGTGTTTTTTATGCATTTTAAAATTTAAAAAGGAAAGCTGCTCTTTTTCCAATTTATTAATTTAAAGGCATTAATTATGCAGAAATTATATTTTTATTGCAAAAATCATAATACACTTGAAGTTTTTCTCTCATAGGACTAAAATATATGCCATGTTAGCATGCTTATATTCTTATCAATATAATAATGCATTAAAGCATAATATAGTATAAAAGGCGGGGATGAAATGCAAGTTAAAATGTCCAGTTTCTTATTAGAAAAAAAAGAGACATTAAAAAAATTAATTGGGGAACTTGAAAAAGATTTCAAGTATGTATCAGTGCTTGGAACTGACAGTAAAGGCAAGGTTTATTCTGTACAAAGAACTGGTGTAAGCATTGACGATTCACAAATGTGGAACGAAAGAGGCTTTGTTGCTAGAGTGTTTAACGGGGTAGGCTATTCTGAGTATTCCTTTAACGAAATTGATGAAAGCAGCCTTTCAAAGGTAGCTGCTACTATAAAGAATAATGTACTAGCTGAAATAGAAACTCTTAAAGCTAAAGTAGCTTTAACAGCTTATCCAATCATTGAAGAGGAAGCTATTACTTCAAGTTTTCTAGATGAAGGTGAAATACTTCCTCAAAATGTGAATGACAAAGACGTAATTGAAAAAATGACAGCTCTTAAGGACAGAGGAATTGCTTCTTCAGATCTAATAGTGGATACTAGAGTAAGACTTCAAACTGTACAAGTATCTAAGATATTTGTTTCTAGTAAAAAGGATTTAGCCCAATCTTATATTTGGAGCGAAAGTTATATCTTCGCTCTAGCAAGAAGAGATAATAATGTAAAAGTAAATTATGAAAGCTTTTCTGGCCTTAAAGGCTTGGAAATTCTTGATGAAATGGTAGAGAGAGTTGAGCCTATAACAGCTATGGCTGTTAAGCTTCTTGATGCTAAGCCTATCGAGCCTGGTGAATATGATGCAATCTGTTCTCCTACTGTTACAGGTATGATTGCCCATGAAGCTTTTGGTCATGGAGTAGAAATGGATATGTTTGTTAAAAATAGAGCAAAGGCTCCTGAATATATGAATAAGCCTGTAGCCTCAGAGCTTGTTACTATGCACGATGGTGCGGCCGCAGCTCATCATATGTCTTCATACCTATTCGATGATGAAGGTGTACTTGGAACAGATACAGTAGTAATAGACAAAGGTATATTGAAGGCTGGTATTTCTGATACCTTATCTGCTTTAAGACTAGGTACTACCCCAACTGGAAATGGAAAGAGACATTCCTTCGAAAGAAAGACCTATGCTAGAATGACAAACACCTTCTTCGAAGCAGGTAATGACAAGCTTGAAGATATGATTGCTTCAATAAAGCATGGCTACATGTTAGAATGTCCTTCTAGTGGTATGGAAGACCCTAAAAACTGGGGAATCCAGTGTATGGTTACCTACGGCATAGAGATTAAAGATGGTAAGCTTACTGACAATTTAGTTTCTCCTATAGTTCTCACAGGTTATGTACCTGATTTATTAAAATCCATTTCCATGGTTTCTGAAAAAGTAGAAATAGGTGGTTCTGGAGCTTGTGGAAAAGGCTATAAGGAATGGGCTAAGGTTTCTGACGGTGGTCCATACATGAAGGTGAAAGTGAGGTTAGGATAATGATAAATACAATAAAAAACATATTAGACGGCTTTGATATAAAAGCTTATAAGATAGTAGAAGATTGTACAACTTCTGAAGAAGTATTTTTAGTAAAAAAAGATGTTGATATAACTAGAAGTAAGGATGTACATCATTTCAAAGTTACTGTCTATAAGGATTTTACAGAGGGAAATTCAAAATTTACAGGAAGTGCAGCTCTTGATATCCATCCAACTATGACAGAAGCTGAAATAAAGAAATCTATTGAAAGTGGAATATTTGCAGCAGGTTTTGTTAAGAATGAATATTATGAACTTCCAAAGGGTGAAGCAAGTACCACAAAGAAGCTTACAAGCAATTTCGCTGAGCTTCCTCTAAATGCTTGGATGCCTAAAATAGTTGATGCCCTATACGTATATGACACAGAGGAAAAAGGCGGCATCAATTCTACTGAAATATTCTTAAACAAGAATTATAAGAGAATAGTTACTTCTGAAGGAACTGATGTAAGCTACGAAAGCTACGACGGAATGCTTGAATTTGTAACCAACTGGAAAGAGAGTCCAGAAGATGAAGAGATAGAATTATACAAAGCTATCACTTTCTCTGATTTTGATGCAGATTTTATAGCTAACACTGCTAAAGATATGATATCACGTGCAAGTGCAAGAGCTAAAGCAAAGGAAGCTGCTCCTTCAGGAAAATATAAGGTTATATTAACTGGTGGAGATTTGGTTAAAGAAACTTTATCCTATTATTACTACAAAACTGTTGCCTCAGCAGTTTACAATAAAATATCAACTTTTGAGGTTGGAAAATCTGTTCAAGGAACTGATATAACAGGTGACTTAATAAATGTTTCTCTTGATCCTACTATAAAAAATTCTATTCATTCAGTTCCTTTTGACAATGATGGTATCGCTTTATCACCAGTTTCAATCATTGAAGACGGAGTGCTTAAAGCTTACCATGGAGACCTTAGACACAGCTATTATTTGAAGCAAAAGCCTACAGGAAGCATTGGAAACTTTATAGTAAAAACAGGCAATAAAACCACAGCTGAAATGAAAAGTGAACCATATTTAGAGCTTTTAACCTTCTCAGATTTCCAGATGGACCCTACCACAGGTGATTTCGGTGGAGAAATAAGACTAGGCTTATACTTTGATGGCAATACTGTAACTCCTGTAACTGGCGGATCCCTATCTGCTAACATACAGGAGTTAGAAGGTAACATGCACCTTTCAAAGGAAAGTGAAAGTGATGAAGGCTTTGTTGGTCCTAAGTCTTTAGAGTTCTATAATGTTACTATAGCAGGAAAATAATTAAAATTATTAAAGGCATGCTACAAAAGGTAAATTACAAATTAATGTAATTTACCTTTTATTATATCCTGTTATAATATATAGATTTATAGACTAAACGAAATTTTAAACCCAATGTTCTTCAAGAATATAACTATATGTTTTTATAACTTACCGAGCCAAATATTGCTGAAATGAATAAAAGTATAAATATTATTAAAATGAAGATTATAAGTAGTATCTTAATTGCTTTTGTCATAATATCATCCCCTTTTAATATTTGGCTATGTTTTAAAAGGATGTTGATAAAGGCGTTTTTCGCAATGGCATGGTTTCTTTCAGAACCCATGGGATGAACTCAAACGATAATATCAACATTTTAAAACATAGCCTACCGAACTAAAGGAAGTTTTAAATCAGTGAAAAATCAACACTGATTTAAAACAGAACCTAATATTTTTATATGGCACCCTAGCAAAATAACTACTTATTATTTCTTATAGCATCAATAATATCAATTCTGCTTGTTTTCCATATAGAGGATATACCAGATACTATTACTATAAAGAAGGATAAGAAGAAACTAAATGCAACTGATGATATGGAAATTGTAAATATATCATTAGACCCAATAATAAAATTTCCAAATACCATTAAGAATGTAGCAACTATCATTGAAAGAATAAACGTTTTAGTCGCTACCCTAGCCATCTCATATGCTACTAAAAAAACTACATCCTTTGTAGTTAATCCTATAGCTTTTAAAATTCCTATCTCTTTTTTTCTAGTTCTATTTTTAAAGTAATATACAAAGTAAAACATAATCATTACTATTATTATAAGGATTAATGATATAACTCTCATAATGTTTTTTATCATATGTATATTATCCTGAATCCTGTGCACATCTAGTCCTTTACTAATAACATTTATTGTGGGTGATATATTTTCTATTTTTGCTTTAATATTAGAAATATCTTCATAGCTGTCACCATAAATCACTAAAGCACTAGGTCCAAGTTCTTTTTCTGGAAATCCTGAAAATGTTTCTTGATAGTCTATCTCCTTATTTTCGCTCAATATTTTTGACATTTCATTATAATCAAGTAAAATAATATTTTTATTTTCTTCAGAGCGCTGATAAGAATACGAGTTAGGAAGTATGCCTGTTATTTCTTTCTTTATTGATACTAATTTACTAATAGCTCCATCAATTTTTAATGTTTCTTCATTTTTAGTCCCATTTTTTCCACTAGGTTTCGTTGTCTGACTATCATATAGCTTTACTGGAACAAAGCATTTAATCTCCATACTCTTGCCAATTAAATTACTTGGATTATCACTTAGTGTTTTAGCAAAAGCACTTGTTAATATAAATCCATTTTTGTAACTATTTTTATTACTTGTGTATTCCAGAAGATTTCCTATTTGTTCTTCTGGATATAGTGGTAATATACGAAATTGTGCCCCCTGATTGCTATATATATAAGGATTACTATACTCTACTTCTTTTATACTTTTAGACTTATCAAATATGTTTATTTCAGCTTTTTCAGTATTTTGTTTTGTAATGCCAAAAGATGTGAATTCATAGTATGAGTAAATTTTATTAACATTGGGGACAGTTTTTATCTTTTTTAAATCTTCTTCCGAAAATTTCAATGCATCTCCATAGTCGGTTTGAGAATTGAGTCCAAGAGTGTCGTTTATTACAAACATACTCCTTTCCGAAATGGCATTTATAAAATCCTTTTGCTGCTTGCTAAAAGAGTCCCCAAAATTTATAAATAATGTAGCAACTGCGGCAATTATTGCTGTAATTATTATTAATACTAAATTTAGCCTTTTCTCTTTCCTTCTATTTTTAGTATAATGTGTTATAAATCTATATATATTTTTTTTATCTTCAACCTCACTATTTCCACTTGTTTTTCTAATATCATTTGCGCAAGTTTTTATTGTTTTAAGCTTAAAATCTTTTATCTCATATACTGCATCAGCAATTTCAGCGACCTTTTCGTCATGAGAAACAATTATTACAATTTTGTTTAATTCCCTAGCAAGTTTTTTAAATAACTCTAAAATTATATTACTGTTGTATAAATCCAAGGAAGCTGTAGGTTCATCAGCTAAGATAATATCTGCATCATTCATAAGTGCTCTTGCTATGGCTACCCGTTGTTCTTCTCCACCAGATAAACTTGCTGGATAATTATTAGATACCTTTGTTAGTCCTATATAATCAATCCATTTCTGGGCTTGTTCTTTTGCATAGGAGTAATCTTTAGACAACATATTCATAGGTAACATGACATTATCTATTGTTTTCAATTCTTGCAATAAATTATTTTGCTGGAATACAAATCCTACTTTTTTTAATCTAAATTTAGCTTTTTGAGCTTCATCATTAAAATTTATATTTTGGCCGTCCAAACTATAGGAACACTCAGGATTTGGTTTTTGGATTAATCCTAAAACATTTAATAATGAAGATTTTCCAGAACCTGATGGTCCTTTAATAACTGTAACTGCTCCTCTGGGAAATGTTATACTAACATTGTCAAGTATATTTGAATCATATTTTATGGTTAAATTTTTAATTTCTAACATATGTACACCTACCATAAAAATTATTATAAAATATCATCATAATAATTTAGAGCTTTCTATAGAAAATTCTATAGAAATGGATAGCTCTATGAGTTAATTCATCTCTATAGTTATAATATTATTTATACTATAAAATTTAAATTACCATTAATTTAGAAAAGAATACTCATGTATTGCGTGGATGTGCCAAGACCAACTGCTCCCCAAGGACTTGGTATACCTATCTTATTATTGAAAGAACCTTTAGCATACTGTCCTGTTGGATATGACGCCTTCCATGTCTTCTCATTTTCTACGTTATTAGGGAATATACATCTATCTGTCGTTAACCATAAATCAGTTACCCTACCAGAATTGCTATAACTATATCCATCCGCATGAAGCGTTTCCTGCAAAACAAGAATACCTACTGCACTATAACCCTGAACAGTAGCTTGCTGATCAGCGTAGAAACCGTCGGCATTGGCTGTAACAGCCTGTCCAATTATTATTCCAAATGTCAAAACTAAAGAAGTTAAAATTCTGAATTTTCTCATAATTATCCCTCCTATAAAATATAATATATCAGTACTGATATATTATATTTTGCCTTATATTACCATAATAGTAAGGTTTTTTAATTTTTTTTTGAAATGTAGTTATATTATAGCTTTCATATACATATACCATAAAATTATATTTTTAACACATATCAAAACTTTAAAAAAGGCAGCTACATAAATTTGTAGTCTGCCTTTTAAATTTGGAAATTTATTCGTTAATCCATTTGGTAAGTTCACTTACAGCTTTTCTTGGTGCCGCCTTCTTTTCCATATCTGCGTAGCCTAAGTAGATAAGGGCTACCACTTCATCTTTTTCCTTAAGTCCAAAGAATTCCTTCATTTTAATATCATAGCAGGCTTTTCCTGTCTTCCAATAAGCCGCTATTCCTAATTCATGAGCTGCCAAAAGCATATTTTCCACTGCTGCGTAAGTAGCTCCTAGTTCCTCTATTCTCAAAGCTTTTCCATTTTCAGTTACCTCAGCAGCCACTGCTATTATTACTGGAGCTCTAAAGGGTTTGTTTTTCTCTTTTTCTATTTTCTTTTTACCCTCTTCAGTATTTTCGTCCACTCCCGAAGCAATAGCTATATCCACCATTACCTTTGAGAGAGCTTTTCTTCCCTCTCCGCTTATCACAAAGAATCTCCAAGGCTCAGTTAAATATCTATTTGGAGCCCAAGTACCTGCTTCAATTATCTTTTCGATTATCTCTTTTGGAACCATAGCTTCTTTAACTTTTCCTATGGATCTCCTGCTTTCAATAGCCTCTAAAACCTGCATATATATCATCCTCTCAGATAAATTATCAATTAATAATTGTTATTAATTAAATTATATCACTACTCTATCTATATGCAAGGCTAATATTTTATAGTTCTGGAAACTATTATTTTTTATCTCTTACTTATTACCTATAATTTGTAAATTAAGAATTGTAGTTTATAGCCCAAATATAGGAAAATCCAGTTGTTCTTTAGAAATCCCAAGAGAAGCACCATACTCTAATACTTCCTTCCAAGTATCTTTTATTTCATAATCAAATTCAAAAGTTTTATTTTTAAAAACAGCAATAATCTCTTTTTCCTTCCAAAAGTGCATGTACCAATCCTCTATGATATGCTTGGACATCTCTAATATCTCCAGTTTTGAAACCTTAACTTCATACATATGCCATCTATCCTTCGAATTTTCAGCTTCTGTTATATGTATTTTCTTAATATCTAATTTATTTAAAATTCTATTATCATTTAAACTTTCTTCCACTATTATACCTTTATACTCCTTACCCATAATAATATCCTCCAGCTTAAATATTATATTTTTCCAGAGCTCCAAGACAGGTGCCAAAAGCTTCACCGGTGTCAGGATTTTGTGGATCATGTATGTTATATATATATCCTGTCTTCCCATATCTTCCTTTTTTGCTTTCATCATAAAATTCGCTATCCATGCAGATATGCTTTGCCTTCAAAGCTATGACTACACTATCGGACCCTTGAAAATGTTCTTTTTCCCATAAAAGCTGGCACTCTATATTAAGAAAGCATTCTTTAATTCTTGGTGCATTTACAGCAACTGCTTTTTCTGCTGTAAGACCCGACATTGTTATCTCGTCATCCTCATAAGCATTATTTTCAATAGTTTCCTCACATTTCTTGTAAATATCTGAAGATGGAAAATTCAGTACGCATTCTTTTTTCTGTAAAAGACTTTTATAAAGATGACCATATTTTGATACTGACCCTAGAACACAGATAAACTCTCCTTGAGAACCCACAAAGGTTGACCAAGACTGTAAACAAGCATTTTCCTTGCCATTATCCTTGTAAGTTGTAACAACAAATATGGGTGATGGTATGGCTGTGATAAAATCCTGCCAAGAAAATGCCTCTAATTCTCCTGGCCATTCCTCTTTAATATTGGCTGGCTTGTTTGTAAATTCTCTTTTCATTTTTATACCTCCATCTATGTTTTTTAATATACCTTGCTCAATTTTTCATCAAGTCTCCACTTAGGAGCCTCTCCATTTTCACTCCAGTATTCTTTGCTTTCCTGTATTAATCCGTTTTTGAATTTAAAAATTGCAACTACATAGCTGCTTGCATTATTTAAAGAATTAAATACTCTAGCTATTGATATAACAGTATCCTCCATGGAATATAGTTCTTCTAATTCAGCATACCACCTGCCTGAATATCTCTTATTAAATTTTATGTATTTCTCTCGTCCTTCAAAAACCTCTCTAGTGTTAACTAAATAAACACTTGCATCCTCATTCATCACCTCATTTAGCTTATCAAAGCTGGCATCATTAATATATCTCCAAAACCTTCTAACTATCTCCTTCATGTGCTTACTCCTTTGCTATATCTCCTATCTTCAAATACTCCTGCTTACCCCTTGCCCAATTTTTTAAATTAATTAACCTTTCTCCATTATCACCATGCTCTGGACTGTCAAAAGCCTGCTGAAGCTTATCGCAGGGCAGTTTATCACAAAAGCCGCAGTGCTCATAACCTTTTTCTATGCAGCATTTTGCTACCTGACATTTGCCCCAAAACATATCTCCTTTTGAAGCCTGGCAGCCTTTACAATTTGTTTTTTCTCTCCATTCACATACTCCGCAGTAAGTACCACACATAGCCATCATATTTTTATCCATGCCTTCATCTCCCTATAAATATTTTTTGATATATACTAATTATAAAAAAATGAACATGTCATCTATATGTCATGTTCATTCATAATTACTCAAAATATTTTTAGCTTTATTTTTTATTTCTTCCACTAAGCTATCAGGTGAAATGATTTTTACCTTGTCTCCCATGCTAAGAATGAATTCTATAGCATATTCCTTATTAACATAGGTAAGCTGAAACCTAATCTTGTTTTCTTCTGTTATTTCGTAAGAACCGGCACCATATTCATCTACTATTTTATATTCCATGCTTTTATCTATAAGAAGCTCTGCAATTTCTTCATCACCGTTAAAATAATTATCCATATTTAGTTTTTCATCAGAAATATCCACAGACTGAAATTCAGTTTCAATCTTATTAAGTTTGTCCATCCTATTCAGTTTAAAAACTCTAAAATCATTCCTAAGATTGCAATATGCAATAAGATACCAGGCACCCCACTTAAAAGATATATAATATGGATCAACTATTCTTTTGCAGGTTCTGCTGGCAGAAAAATACTGAAACTCAACCTTATGTCTTTCCATTATAGCTTCTCTTAAGCTTTTAATTTTTGAGGATAATCCCTCCTTATAAAATGAAGCCAAGTCAATAAAGATGCTATCATTAGCAGCTATAATCTCTTCCCTTCTGCTCTGAAACTTTTCTAAAAGCATTTTTACATTCTTTTCATTAGATATACTTTCCATTCCCTTAAGTCCTATGATTATATTATTCATATCCTCTAAAGTAAGAATACTGTCATTTAGCTTATAGCCTTCTGCGATACTTATGCCGCCATCTCCGCCCTGATAGGTTACTATTGGTATCCCTGCCTTGCATATATCTTCAATATCCCTGTGAATAGTTCTTATAGAAACCTCGAATTTTTCTGCTAAGGTCTTAGCTTTAACCTTAGGATTTTCTAGTAAAATTGTAACTATGCCTAATAATCGATCAATTTTCATTATGAACTTACCTCTCCTGAAAAAATATAAATTATATAAATAAAATGGCAAATTAAGTAATGTATATTAATATTATAACTCAAATAGTAATACTAGTTGACTAATTTAATTTTTTAATATATATTAGTTATATAAAGTAACTTGATTATTTTTAGTTAGTATATAGATATAAATTTTAAGGTGGTGTTATTTTGATTAAAATAGTTAAAGGGCAATCGGTAAAAGATGGTGCTGGAGTTAAATTAAACAGAGTGATAGGTACACAAAACCTAGATATGGCAGATCCCTTTTTAATGTTGGACGAATTCAGAAATGATGATAAGAAGGATTATGAAGCAGGTTTTCCAATGCATCCACACAGAGGTTTTGAAACTATAACTTATATGGTGGAGGGCAGCTTTACACATAGGGATTCCAAAGGAAATGTAGGAAATCTTAATGCTGGAGAAGTTCAATGGATGACTGCAGGAAAAGGTATAATACATGAGGAAATGCCAGCCATGGAAAATGGTCATCTATGGGGCTATCAGCTTTGGATAAACCTGCCTGCAAAGCTTAAAATGGTAGATCCAAAATACAGACATCTAACCAATGAAATCATGCCCATAGTGAAGGAAGATGGAATAAACGTAAAAATAATTTCTGGTGAATATCATGGAGCAAAAGGACCAGTAGAATTATATTTTGATGTGGATTATTTTGATGTAAGACTTTCAGAAACGGAAGGAGTCTTCAATAAAAAAGTCAAAGGTACTAATTTAGTATATGTGCATACAGGAAAGGTAGAAATTCAATCAGAGAAGAGCTCAGTTATTGAAAAAGGAAATTTAGCAGTTATTACTGATGCATCAGAAATTTTAGTAAAAGGTAAAGATGCAGGTTTCTTATTTTTAAGCGCTGACCCTATAAATGAACCCGTAGCCAAATATGGCCCTTTCGTTATGAACACTACAGATGAATTGATTGAAGCCGTAGATGATTTCAATGAAGGAAGATTTGTTTAATTGGGTTATGTTTTAAAAGAATGTTGATATAGACTTATTAAAATCCCGCAATTAGTATCATTAACTAATTGCGGGTCTTTTTATTTACTGTCGTAATAATAAAAACCTTTATTTTCAGTAAAATTATTTTTGGGGATGCTTTGTCTATTTTTTTAATTTTTTACTTAATTCTTTTTATGCAAAAATTGTAAAGTACGATGATAATATTGAAATTCTTGAACCATTAATTCAACTATATAGCTAGTTATATAATTTTACAACAATTAGTTTTTTTGTAAAAATAATTTTTAGCTGTTAATAAATGACTTTACAGTGGTATAATATGTATAATTAAATATTGAGGTGGTGAGAATACGTGAAATGTTCTAGGGTAATCCCTATAGGCGAAAAATTAAGAATGCTTAGGGAAAAATATAATTTGAATCAGGATGAAATTGTTGGTACAGCTGTAACAAGGAACTTAATAAGTCAAATCGAAAATGGTAAAGCTAACTTAACTAAAAATACAGCAGAAATAATTGTATCCAACGTAAAGGAAATACTAAAGAAAAATAACATGATTCTAGATATAGGTATAGAATATCTATTAGAAGATGAAGAATCACAAGCAAGAAAAATATTGGATGAATTTATAGAAAAACTTAGGATGCTTATGAAAAACAAGGATACAAGCTTTATAAGTACATTAGAGGATGCTGAGAAGTTTATTCTTAGATGGGATTTTATTGACGAAAAAATAATCATATACGACTTAGCGGGTGACTATTTTTATAACAATAATAATTTTTCTAAGGCTTCAGTTTATTATGAAATAGTAAAACGTCTTATCAATGTAAATATGTACATGATTCCTTTAATTCCTGTTCTAATAAAGCTATCTAAGACATATTTTTATATGGGGAAGTATCAGGAAGGAATTGATGTCTGTAATTATGCCATGGATAGGTTCCAAGAAATGGATTCTTATTCTAAAACAATATTTTTATTTAATATTTGCCTTTATTTTAACTACTTAAAAGACTATGAGAAAGCTTTAGAATTTATAGACAAGCTAGAGCCTATTATGGACACCAAAATTAAAGATATATCTCTAAAAACATTACTTTTAAAGGCTTCATGCTTCTATCACCTAAACCGATATGACGAAGCAATACAGACTTATGAAAATCTTTTAACACATACTCCTGATTACGATTATGGTAATAGAGCTATATATTATAATAACCTTTCTGAAATATATATGGATATGAATGTATTAGATACCTCTAATAAATACTTAAGTATGGCACTAAAAAGCATTCCAAATATATCTAACGATTTTAATATGTTACCGCAAATGCATTTAGATATAGCTAAAAGGTATATTAAATTAAAGAATATTACAAATGCCATTACTTATTTAAAGAAAAGCTTAAATCTGGCTAAGTCATTTAATTATACTTTTGTAATCAATGATGTTCTTATGGAAACAGTACATATTCCAAAAGAAGAAATAGATATAGACATTAAAGAAGAATTTAAGCAGTTAGTATTTAATTCTGGTATTGTTAGTAACATACTATTAGTAAACATATTACAGTATTTTTCCACATTTAACGATACTAAAGCAGTGACAGAAATATGTGCATATTGCGGAGATTATTTAAAAAATAATTAAAAAGGATGTGACCGAATTGTTTTTCAAACACAAAAAACTTTTCTCAATACTATTTATACTTACAGTAACAGTAGCAACCTACAGTTTACCAATTATTCATGTATTAGTAGATGTTCCAGGCGTTCCGATAGGATAACAAAAAAGAGAAGGATGTCAATGTCCTTCTCTTTTCCGTTAATAAACAACCTAATTTTAATCATTTATGCGCTTGTTATATAATATTAGAGTTACCATAAAACTATTTATAGAATTTATCACAAAAGAAAAAATACCGATAAAACGAGCAAAATAAAAAATCACTCATTTATATCGGCATTTTTTAATACCATATTACATTATTATCTTAACTTCATTATTTTCCTTAAGCAGCTCTTCTGGAATAAATTTGCCTTGTAATTCTTCTCCGTTTAAGAAAAGCTTCTTAACTCCCTTTTGGCTTCCATTTTCATTTGCCACTTCTATTTCAAGGGTCTTTCCTCTGAATACCTTATGCATAGTAAAGCCCTTCCAGCTTGAAGGTATGCAAGGTTCTATTACTATTCCCTTAACCTGAGGCTTTATGCCTAGTATTCCTTCTACAGATCCTACCATTACAGTAGAAGCAGTTCCTGTTAGCCAATGAACATGAGCTCTTCCTTCATAAGGGCTTCCCTTACTCTCAACAAATTGTCCATGTACATAAGGCTCTAATTTTCTTATTTCTGCCTTATCGTTCATGGATGCAGGATTGAACTCGTTATAATATTCAAAAGCCCTATCTCCATTTCCAAGAAGTGATTCTGCAAGTATTAACCAGCCTTGTGATTGTGAGAATATACCGCCGTTTTCCTTTGTATAAGGGTTGAATAGAAGCATTAAAGCTCCATCAAAAGCATGATCCTTATATGGAGGATATAGAAGCATAGCTCCATGATCAGTATTTAATATATTATAAACCTTATCCATAGCTAATTTCGCTTGCTTTTCATCTGCAAAACCACTTATTACTGACCAAGTTTGTGGATTAAGCCAAATGCTTGCTTCCTCATCCTTTTGAGAACCAACTACAACTCCATCTTCTCTTATTCCTCTTACAAATTGATCCTTTTCCCAGCAATATTCATTTATAGCCTTAAATAACTTATTCTGAGTCTCTTCTAAATACTTCAAGTATTCAGCATCACCTTTCAGCTCTGCATATGGCTTAAGTATGTTTATAGCATAATATAATTGGAAGGCTACAAAGCTTGATTCACCCTTCTTGCCAAGTCTCAAGCAGTCATTCCAATCTGCATGAAGTCCTGCTGGCATTCCATGATCTCCAAGTCTCTCCATACTGAATTTTATAGCTCTCTTTAAATGTTCATATACACTTCCCTGATCTTTGTTAGCAAAAGGTATTACTTTATCTAAGAAGGCTATATTTCCACTTTCGTTGATATATTTTTCAACAGTTGGGAAAAGCCATAGGGCATCATCTGCTCTATAAGAAGGATGTCCTGTTTCTCTAACATAATCAGCATCATCAGGAGTATTCTCGTGTCCTGCATTATGATCATATTTTACTAAAGGTAGTCCACCACCATTATCTACCTGAGCAGATAGCATAAATATAATCTGCTTAAGAGCCATTTCTGGTGCTAAATGTATTACTCCCTGTATATCCTGTACAGTGTCTCTATATCCATAACCATTTCTAAGTCCACAGTAAGTGAAAGAAGCTGCTCTAGACCAGATAAATGTCATAAAGCACTGATAAGAATTCCAAGTATTTATCATATTATTGAAATTATCATCAGGAGTATTTATCTGAAGATTGTTCAATTTGCCGTGCCAATATGCCTTAAGCTCTTTAAGCTCTTCTTCTACCTTTTCAAAATTATCATAATTCTTTATTATGCCATCAGCTGCAAAGCCATCCCCAGGTCCTAATAAAAATACGAATTCTCTTGTTTCACCTGGATTTAATTCAATATCCATCTGAAGGGCGCCACAGGAGTTAGTATTGTAATTTAAGGTATTGCTGCATTTCCCATTTTCCACGTCTATTGGATTTGAATAGTTTCTGTATTCTCCTATGAAGGAATCTCTATCTCCGTTATAAGCAGAAATTTTTTCTCCCAAAGCTGCAAAAAATCTTTCTTTACCATTGCTTCCCTTTGAATCCTTATCTACATTTTCATTTATTCTCTGTACTATCTTGTTTTCCTTAAATTCTGTGTTTGTTATAAACTGTGTATACTGAAGATTTACTCCATCCTGTTCATAATTGCTGTCATTAGTGAATTCTATATACCCAGTTACTGAAAGCTTTCTAGCTTTGCTGCCTTCATTTGTTAACTTAAGTCTCCATACTTCGTAAGTCTTATCTAATGGCACATAGTATAGAGTTTCAGTTTTTATGTCACTGTACTGAGCTATCATATTAGTATAGGCTGTACCATGATGACATTCACTCTTATACTTATCTAAAGGTTTACCTACTGGCTGCCAGGAAGTTGTCCAATAATCTTTGCTCTCATTGTCTCTTATGTATATGTATCTGCCTGGCTGATCCATATTTATAGAATTAAACCTATATCTAATTATTCTTCCATTAGCACCTGATTTAACGAAGCTATATCCTCCAGCATTATTAGATATTATAGCACCATATTCAGGAGAGCCTAAGTAATTAGCCCAAGGAGCGGGGGTATTAGGTTTAGTTATTACATACTCTTTGTTTTTTCCATCAAAATATCCATAATTCATAATTTCTATCTCCCTTGCTGTAATTATTTACATCAATATTATACTATTATATATTTCATCTATTCACTATATATGGCTAAAGTTATATAAAAATTAAAGTAACATATTTAAATATTCATATTTTTTTAAGTTAATTGTCAATAAGCTGTGATATTTATATGGTAAAATATAAAATACATGAATTGGAATATAAAATTTGATAGGAGATCCATATGGAATTAAAAATATTTAACTACATTGAAGAAGCAACCGATATACTAGAACAAAACCAGCCTACACTAGAAGATGCAGCTGAAATTTTATGTTCTTATTTTAGAACTATATTATCATATTCAGAAAATGATTATTCAAATGTAACCAGCAGAGTTAAATCTGCTATAAGCTTAAAAGAAAAGATTCTTAGAAATTCTTATTATAAAAAATATTCCTGCAGTGAATTATTCCAAAACTTATCAGACTTGATAGGTATAAGAATTGAATGCAGATTTATAGATGATGAAGCCAGCTTATATAAGCTTTTGAAAAAATATTTTAACAAAGTCTCTTCCAATAATTTATATTATAACTGTGAAAATGAAGATGTTAAATTAGAACTTGCCGGAAAGCAGCCTCAGGAGCAAAAAAATGGCTTTACTATATACAGGATCGATGGTGTTTTTACTTATAATAACATAGATATAAATTTTGAGCTTCAAATAAAATCCCTAGTAAATATTTTTTGGAGCGAAATAGAACATAAAATCATATATAAAAACTATAATTATATTCCAGGAAACGATTTTATAAAAGATACCATGGCTTCTATAAAAGGGAATTTAACCATGATAGATAATCAGCTTAATATGCTATACAATCAAATGAATGATGTAGGAAACAACAACAAACCAAGCATAATGTTTCAATCAGAAATGATGATATCCATGCTTATATATGATATCTATTCTACTAAAATGAAAAAAGACATAGGCTTTCTAGTGGACTTTAGAAAATCCTGTGATGTTATAACCAACTACATTTTTACTTCTAGCAATTGTCAGGATGTAAAAGACTATAATGCTGTAATGCTTAAAACCTTTGCCAGATTAAATGAAATCTCTCAAAATAATACGGAATTTGATTTGGAAATCTATTTTGAGCGTAAGCCAAGATTTAATGATGAATTTACAGCAATCTTAGGTAATACGATATTGAAAGCAATAAATTCGGATTTTCAATGGAATGTTTTCTTTAGAATACTTTTTGAAATTGAACCAGGAAATAATGCTGAAGATTTCGAAACCTTTCTGATTTTTTTAAGAGACACCATAGCCTACAGCCCCTGCTTTGCAAAACTAAACTCCTTAGTTGGAGCACATGAAGCAGAACTTATTAAATATGATTTTCTAATTGCCACAGCTAAAATCCTAAGCTATATTGGCACTATAGATTTTCTTTATGTTGAAAATATTACTTCAATACTTAATACTCTTCAGGATTTTATGGACAAGCTATTTGAAGACAGAGAAGATTATATTCAATGGGAAAGCTTTAAGGACATCTATATGGATATATTTAACTTGAAGCTTCTAGCTATATTTAATGCTGATATCAATACAGAACTGGTTTCAAATCTGGTTGAAAGAATTAAGACAACTCCAAGCAAATTTCATATAAGCAAAAGAGCTCTCAAGTATGAAAGCAAATTGGAAGAGGACGTATCTATAAAAGTAGAAGATGCATTAAGAATATTCAAATGGAATAATTAATTTAATTTTTAACATTTCGTTAACTATATGTATTTTAATTAACAAAATGTTCATACTTTTGCAAAAAGCATAGTTTTACTGTTATAATAATAAAATATAATAAATAATGAATTCAGTTTTAAAAATTAAGACTGAAAATTAATCACTATGAAGGAGGGATGTTATAGTGCTTAAAAAAGCTTTACCTATACTAATAAGTGTTCTATTAATATTTAGTATAAGTAGCTTAGCGTTCGCTGACTCCCCGCAGGATGCTATCAAAGAAAACAAAATGAAATTCCAACAGCTTAATGATAAAATAATGAGTGCGAATGCAGAAGTCTCAACATTAAACACTCAGATAGATGCACTAAACAGCAAAATCAAGAAAAATGATTCGGATATCCAAGAAAATCTGAAGCAGATTGATAACCTACAAAAGCAAATCGACGCTTTGAAAAAAGAAATAGACAAAAATCAGCAAATAGCGGACAAAAGAATTAGAGCTATGTATAAAAATAATAACAATGAGGGCTATATATCTATATTAATGTCTTCAAAAAGTCTAAGTGACTTATTTTCTAGATTCGAAGCTGTGGACAAAATAGCTACTTTTGATAAGCAGTTACTTTCGAACCTAAAAAATAATAAGGACAAAGTATCCTCTGACATGGAAAGTGTGAGCAACAAAAATAAAGCTTTAGAGCAGCTTAAAGCTGATAATGTAAACAGCCTTAATCAGCTTAATTCTAAAAAAACTCAGCTTCAAAGTGCTATCAGTGAATTTAACTCTGAGAAACAAGCTGCAGCTCAATTAATTCAAGATAATGAAGAAAAGCTTATAGCTCATTCTCTATCAGTTATAGACTCAAATAGTTCAAGCATAGATGATGTGAGAGATGCAATATCTACATTAAATTCATTGAAGGATCAGCTAAATACTCCTTCAGTAAAAGACAAAGCTCTAAAATATATTAAAAGTGGTCAAGATAAATTGGCTAAGCTTCAGCAGGAAGAGAAGAATAAGCTAGGGGCAGCTAACAGAGGTGCTATTGGCATGGATGCCATAAGCAAAGCTAAAACCACTTATTCTATGTCTGCCACAGCCTATACAGGCGGAGGAATCACTGCCTTAGGTTTAAAACCGGCCTATAATCCTAATGGATTAAGTACCATAGCAGTGGACCCTAGTGTAATTCCTTTAGGCACAAAGGTTTTCATTCCAGGATATGGATACGCTATATGTGCTGATACCGGTGGTGCAATCGTAGGAAACATAATAGATTTATATATGAATTCCGAAGCAGATTGCAACAATTGGGGAAGAAGACCTGTTACTGTGTATATAATAGCATACCCTGGTGAGTGGTAAATATTAATTCTAAAAAGATGTTTTAAATATCCTCTTGAGATATTTAAAACATCTTTTTTTCTACAAAACAAATTTCATTAATGTACCAATAAATTATTACATCATATAAAGCTAGGATATACCATTTAGCAGTATGGATTTCTCGTAATATAATATGAATGAATCTTAATCAATATCAAAATGTAATGTTTTAAATAGGCGTTAAGTATAAATACATATTTAAGGCATACTAATTAAATACTCAACATATGAGGTGATAGCTATGGAAAAACAATTATGGAACATAAAATCCTTTAATTTTCTTGTATGGAATATGGGAGCTTCCAGCTTGGAAATGGCCAAAACAGAAATTGATAATATGATAGAACGCTGCAAAATTAATACAGTAAATATAGCTGTTCAGGCTACTCAAGAACATTGCTTCTCCACAGACATTGACTTTACCTGGAAGCATATGTTTAAAGATCAGGATCTTGTAGAGCTTATTAAATACTGCAAAGAAAAAGACTTGAAGGTCATTTTAAAAACCATGGTAAATCCAGAGGATGGCTATTGGAGAGCTTGGATAAAATTTTTTGATAAAGATGTTCCTGGTGAGCCAACTTGGGCTGAATGGTTTGAAAGCAACGAAAAATATGTTACCCACTATGCTAAGCTTGCAGAAGAAAACGATGTAGACATGCTTATAATAGGTTGTGAATTAGTCAGCACAGACCACAGAAGCTTTGAGTGGAGAAGACTTGTAAGCAAGGTTAGAAAAATATACTCTGGGCTAGTTACATATAACTGTGATAAATATCAAGAGGACAATGTAGATTGGTGGGACGCTTTGGATTGCATATCATCTTCTGGTTACTATCCTATAGATGAGTGGGATCAAGAGCTTGAGAGGATTGAAAAGGTAGTAACAAAATATGATAAGCCCTTTTTCTTCTCTGAATGCGGATGCCCCTCCGCTAAAGATTGCTGCTATAGACCAAATGATTGGACGAAAATCAAAGGAAATACCATAGACCTTGATATGCAAAAGCAATATTTCGAAATAATGCTTGAAAAATGTTCAAAGTATGAATGGCATAAAGGTTATTCCGTATGGTCTTGGGGAATAAATCAATCAGTAACAAATGATGATAAAGGATATGCCCTTTACAATAAGCCTGCTGAAAAAGTATTTTTAAACTGGAAAGCATAAAAAAAGCGGCAACCCGCTTTTTTTATTACCAATTAGAAAATTCCTTTAATAGATGCTTCTTTTTATCATCATTAATAAATGCCGCATCTATTCCATTTCTAATGACCTGTTTTATTTCTTCAAAAGTAAAGCCTTGCTTAATTATAAGATTCATATATTCATCTACTAAACTCACATTAGAAACTGTTCTATTATCTGTATTCAATGTGATTTTAACACCTTGATTAAGCAGCTTTCTAATAGGATGCTCCTCTAAACTTGCTATAGCATTAGTATTTAAATTGCTTGTGGGACACATTTCTAATGTAATTTTATTATTTATCAAATATTCCAATGTGCCTTTATCCTTAATTGCAGATAATCCATGGCCTATTCTCGCAGCATGAAGCAAATTAATTGATTTCAATATATTTTGGTAAATGCCCGTTTCTCCTGCGTGAACCGTGATATTCATTCCCTTTTCATAGGCAGCATCAAAAGCTTCCTTATGCAGTTCAGGTGGAAAATCACTTTCATTGCCAGCCAAATCTATAGCTATTACTCCATCCTTCATATATTTTTTAGCTAGATCTACTACTTTAAGAGACTCCCTTACTTCCTGATGTCTCATACAGCAAAGAATCAGTCCTGAAAATATATTATACTTGCTTTCCCCTTCTTTCATGGCTTCTAAAACAGTTTCCACGATTTCCTCCGGCTTCAGCCCTTGAGAAGTATGAAAAAGAGGTGCAAATCTTATTTCTATATATCTTATGCCATCCTTTGCCGAGTCCTCCAAAAGTTCCAAAACTATTCTTCTAAGGTTCTCTTTTTTTTGCATTACCATTATAGGATATTGAAACTTATTTAAATATTCTTTAAGAGATTTACATCCACCTATAACTTGAAAATTATCTTTGAATTCACTGGCACTCATGAGAGGAATTTCTATATTATCTCTTCGAGATAGTTCCATAATAGTATCAGGTCTTACACTTCCATCCAAATGGCAATGCAATTCCACTTTTGGTATTCTATCGATTATTTCTCTTATGTCCATAGCATCACCTTCTATCAAAATTTATTATTTCAATTATAATAGAAAGTTTTTAGCATGGCGATATTTTTTTTTATATTTGATTAATTTATCAATTCGTTAAATTTATATAAACCATTCGCATTTAATTAGTAGCAGCCCTCTTTCTATCTATGCTCTGAATAAGCTTATATATCCAAAATACAACTAATACCGCAATTACTATAAAGGTGCTTATTTTAAATAATATCAGCTTTCCAGCAAAATATTCGACAAATCCAAAGGCAAGAAAAATAGCTGCAACAAAAGCCCCAAAAATAAAATTGGTCAGCTTGGAAAACTTTTTATTTGAAAGTTTAAAGCTATTTTTCATTATATATTTAACTATTCCATAAGCTGCCAAAAGAATTGCTAAGGGAGCTATTATATTATTCACTGTAATATTATATTGTGCTATAAATTCTTTTTTTCTTATAGCCATTGGTAAATAACTAATTATAAAATCTAAAGTAAGCATAAAGATAAAACTATAAATAGCTAAGCCACCAAATTCTGAAAGCTCACTTTTTCTACTCTTTCTGCTGCCAGAAGCTTCGATTATTGAATCGCAAAATTGCTTATAATCTTTACCTATAATATCATCTATGGCTTTATTCTCGCTTTGTGCCCTTAAGAGCATTTCCAATATGTCTGAAATCACCTCTTCCTGTTTAGTATTTTCCATGGAACTTCCCCTTATATAGCAAACTATATCTGTATATGCCTTATCATTTTGCTGGTTTAATTTTTTGCTATTTTCATAATTTTCTTTTATCATTTTTTCTACTAAATTCATAACCTACACCTCTTTTTTCATATAATCGGAAAATATATTATCCACACTCTTTTTTAAAATTTGCCAATTGGAGTAAAATTCATTTAAGTCTTCTTTTCCCCGTTCTGTCAGACTGTAATATTTTCTTTTAGGCCCAAGAGGAGATTCTCTTTTAACGGAAGTGAGCAAATTATCCTTCTCCAGCCTTAAAATCAGAGGATATATGGTTCCTTCGCTTATATCCTCCAGTCCCAAATCTTTTAATTTTTCAGCTATTTGATAAGCATAAATCTCTTCATCATTTATTATTTTCAGTATGCATCCCTCTAAAGTTCCCTTAAGAAATTGAGATTTACTATTCAAAGTCACACCTCCTATCTTGCAATGCAAGATACTATGACTATATTGTATTGCAAGATAGATTTAATGTCAATGCTTTCTTCTAATGTTTAGGCTCTGTTTTAAATCAGTGTTGATTTTTACACTGATTTAAAACTTCCTTCGGTTTGGCGAGGCCACTGAAAAACTGACAAAATAAAGCCGTCATCGCGAAAGTGATGGCGCTTTTACTTTTCATCCATAAATGACCTTAACAAAAAGGTTTTACGAAAGACACGTCGAA
>NZ_JACTOJ010000008.1:0-209327 GCF_032335695.1 Clostridium sp. 19966 | reverse complement strand
GCTCCTAACATAGCTATAAGTTTTAAACACTATAGAAAAAGGGAAGAGCACGAAATATTTTACTAAATCGTGAAATGCTTCGTGCTCTATTTAGCATTTAGCTAAATTCTTCATGAAAAAGCGAAGCTTTTTCAGTGGCCTCAGTTCGGGAGGCTATGTTTTAAAATGTTGATATTATCGTTTGAGTTCTAGGAACTCTTAGGGATTGCGACTTATAATTGGCGTAATTTTCCCAAGGACGGGCAAAGCAATTTTAGCGCCATGGACGGCGCATCAAAATTGGTAGCCAATTATAACAAAGTAGCCCTTAGAGTTCATTTGCGAAAAACGCCTTTATCAACATCCTTTTAAAACATAGCCTAAACTAAAATTTCTTTGTCCAGCACAGCTTGGGGTAAAGTAGTTAATGCTTCCTTGAGAAGAGAGGTTTTAACGCCTTTAGCTGGTGTTGAAATCAATCTTTTCCACTGAGAGCTTCCTGTGCTAAATCTCCTTAATGTTTTATATTGAATAAAAGCTATGAATTAACCATAGTTTATGTTTTATGCAATATTATGTTTCTAATGATATCTGTACTCAATTAACAATCATTATATATTAGAATCATCCATTGAACAATAGATAACTGTTTATAAATTTGCTGACGTTTACTTATAATAGAGAAATTGTGTGGTATGCAAATTATTTGGGAAGAGGATATATAGAACCCCTGCCAAAAGTTAAAAGCTATGGCAGGGGTTGATTTGTTTTCTTATCTATTTTAGTTTATCTACAGCAGCCCTTTCAATGGCAAGTCCATCGGTGTAACGCTTCATGAATTCGTCAAAGCCTGCTACATCTTTAGCATCTGGAGCTATCTTTGTACCAGCTTTTCCTGCAAATATATTCTTGGCTAAATAATCTTCCAAGGAATCATCACCCTTGTTAAGCATATAAGATGCAAGTATAGCAATTCCCCAAGCTCCCCCTTCAGCAGCTGTTTCCATAACTGAAACAGGAGCATCTATAGCTGCAGCCATAATCTGTTGACCTACGCCTTTTGTTTTAAATAAGCCGCCATGACCTAACATTTCATCCACTTTAACATCTTCCTCTTTAAGAAGAATATCCAAACCGGTTTTTAGTGCACCTAAGGATGTAAATAAATGTACACGCATAAAATTAGCTAGATTAAACCTACTTTCTGGAGTACGAACAAATAATGGACGTCCTTCTTCAAAACCAGTTATATGTTCACCTGAGAAATAATTATAAGCCAATAATCCGCCGCAATCTGGATCACCTTCAAGTGCCTTATTGTATAAAGTGGCAAATAGTTTATCCATGTTAACTTCCATACCCATTGCTTCAGAGAATTCTTTAAATAAGCCTACCCAAGCATTAAGATCAGAAGTGCAGTTATTGCAGTGAACCATAGCCACTAGATTTCCAGTAGGGGTTGTAACTAGGTCTATTTCTTCATGTACCTTTGATAATTCCTTTTCCAAAACAATCATTGCAAAGACTGAAGTTCCAGCGGAAACATTTCCTGTACGCTTTGCAATACTATTAGTTGCAACCATACCAGTTCCTGCATCACCTTCTGGAGGACAAAGAGGAATACCAGGTTTAAGCTGTCCACTGATATCTAAAAGTCTTGCTCCCTCTGCTGTAAGAACACCAGCATTTTCACCAGCTAGTAAAATCTTAGGGAAAATATTTTCAAGCTTCCAAGAGAAATTTTTGGAAGCAATTAGTTCGTCAAACTGATTAATCATTTTTTCATTATAGTTCTTAGTATTTATATCAATAGGGAACATTCCAGAAGCCTCCCCAATACCTATAACTCTTTCTCCTGTGAGCTTCCAATGCACATAACCTTCCAAGGTTGTCTGGAAGCTAATGTCGGACACATGAGCTTCATCATTTAAAATAGCTTGGTAAAGGTGAGCGATGCTCCATCTTTGAGGAATATGATAGTTGAAAAGCTTAGTTAATTCTTCTGAAGCTTTTTCAGTAATAGTGTTACGCCAAGTACGGAAGGGTACTAAAAGTTCTCCCTCTTTGTTGAAAGCCATGTAACCATGCATCATGGCACTTAAGCCTATGGCACCAATGGTTTCAATATTTACTCCATATTTCTCTTTTACATTCTTAGCCATGTGCTGATAGCTTTGCTGGATACCTGTCCAAATATCTTCTAGACTATATGTCCAAATATTGTTTATATAACTGTTTTCCCAGTCATGGCTTCCAGAGGCGATAGGGGTATTATCTTCGTCAATAAGCACCGCCTTAATTCTGGTGGAACCAAGCTCAATACCAAGCACTGTTTTTCCATTAATAATAGAATTTTTGATATCATTCATTTCGATACTCAATTTTTATTCCTCCATATAATATAAATTGATAACGTTTTAGAGTAACTGTAAAATTTTTTGAATATATATTTTAAATTTTATGAACAATGTACGTACAAATTACTAAAGAATCATTATGACAAGACTTAATTTATAAGCATTAAAGTTTCTGCAAAACCATTGTTTGTCCGATAATAAAACAACATTCATACAAAATAGAAGAGATATACGTACAACTTATAATTTTATTGTATTATTAAAATAAAATTTAATCAATATAGTTTTGCTTTAAAATTAAAAATTATATTTATGAATAAGTTGATTTTTTCCTTTAAATGAAATTATTCTTGCAAACAAGAATTTACTTTTTCATTTTAGGTTCTAATCTATTTGTTTCTCCAATGGAGGAAAATCCAGGAATTCCACTTGATTATTTTGATATTGTTTATTCTGTTTATGCACTCGGATGGACTGTGGATATAGGAAAGACTATAAATTTAATTTCAACTTATTTGAAAAGTGGAGGTATATTTGTTTTTAGTTGGGATCATCCTCTGATGCAATGTGTTTCACCAGAAGATGAGCAGATAACTTTCAAAAGGTCATACCATGATGAAGAGTTTTTACATATGAAAGTACGTAAAAAACAGCCTATGGTTTTACGTAACTGGAAGATGTCTTCCTATATAAATGCATTAGCAGCTTGCGGAATGAAAATAGAGTGTTTATGCGAAGATGTAAAGATTGATCCTAGTGAAAACAGTGAAGAATTTACTGATAAATATTATTCAGCTTATAAGGGAAGTCTAATGCCGATTTCATTTATAATAAAGGCAGTTAAACTATAAAGTTAGTATTTTTTTATAAACATTTCTGCTGAAGAACCATCATCAAATAAATTCCTTCATTTCAAAAGGTGTACCATGCCCTGGATATACAGTGTTTATATCAATAGTTCTTAATTTATCTACACTCTTAGCAAGCGCTTTGAAATCAGTTGCATTTGGTGCAGGTGCAGGCTTTTTTACATTGGTTAGTGTGTCACCTATGATGATGTCATTATTTGCAGTTAATATACCAATTGATCCAGAAGTATGTCCAGGTAGATGCAGAACCTTAGCAGAAAAACCGTATTCTGATAAACTGTAATTTTCATCAATGGTTATATCAGGTTTAAATGATTCAAAATCTTCAAGTGTTTTTTGTGAGAGTTTCTTTATTTGGTTTTTAATTAATTTAAATATAATTTTATAGATGAGACTGTTATAATGACAATTTCCAAGTATTTTTTCTAATGATGGATTATCAACTAACTCTACATCGGATAAATGCATTGCTATTTTAGTATTGTACTTATTTCTGAGAAAAGCAGCATTTGCGACATGGTCATTGTCACCATGTGTTAATACGATAAGGTTTAGGTTTCCAGCATGGCAGCCATAGTTTTCAAGCTCTTTTTCAAGCAGTTCTCGTCTATTTGAGAAATTTTTGTCCACAAACAAATGTCCTCCAGTGTCAAATAAAATGAAGTTAGCTCCTTCTTTTCCAAGATAGCAATTTACTCCATTTAAATCAATTCTAATGATTTCTTGTTTCATAATACACCTCTTACAAATTATTTGTTTTTACATTAAAAATTAATAGCTAAATAATAATTTTAAAACTTCATTCAGTTCGATGGGGCTATGTTTTAAAATGTTGATATTATCGTTTGAGTTTTAGGAACTCTTAGGGATTGCGACTTATAATTGGCGTAATTTTGCCCAGGACGGGCAAAGCAATTTTAGCGCCATGGAGGGCGCATTAAAATTGGTAGCCAATTATAATAAAGCGACCCTTAGAGTTACTTACATGGGTTCTGAAAGAAACCATGCTAGACGAAAAACGCCTTTATCAACATTCTTTTAAAACATAGCCATTTTAAAAAACGAATGGTGCAATTTTTAGCATAAGAAAATCTTGTTGATAAATTTTTTAAAAAGTATTACTTATGATTCTTGTGATAGGCTCCATGAGTTTCTTCGTATACCTTTAAGTATAATTTATCAAATTGGTTTTTATCTATACTGAAATACTTTGTCCAAGACTCGTAAAAACAAATGTATGCATAATTAGGAATAAAGCTTGTAAAAAACTCTGCAATTCTTCTTTCTTGCACATCATATTCTAACTCTGTATTTGCAGTTTTTTCAGCTTCTTTGTTAATTAGAGCCTCTACCATTTTAAAAATTATAGGTTGTTCTTTTGTTTTTTTTAAAGATTCTATAAAGATTATTCTCACTAAGTCTTCATTTCTTTTTCCGAATTCGTAATATACGTCTTTCATACGAGAAGGAAGTTGCTGGGATTTTTCTTCATGAGTTTCTTTTTCGTTGATAGAGGTAATGTTTGTATATTCATTGATAAAATTTTCTGTTAGAACTTCTAAAATCTCATCTTTGTTCTTGAAATGATAATAAATAAGGGATTTAGGTACATTAGCTTCTCTGGCAATTTCTTCAATACGTGATCCCTCAAAGCTTTTTTCAGCAAATATTTTAACTGCTGCTTTTAAAATTCTTTCACGTGCGTTTGGAAGATTCATTTGTTTTCTCCTCTGATTTAGTACTGAATGTTCAGTCTTAATTTTAGCATATTAGATATTATTGTCAATAATTTTTGTAATTATAATGGATAAATAGATAAATATTTCAAATTCTAATTTAATTGCCATAATCAATTAGCCAGAAAAACTAAAAACGCCGCAGAATTCATTGATGAATATCGCAGCGTTTGCTATTTTCTATTGATAAAGAATAAAATCATGTTTCTAACTAAGACTATATTTTATTCTTTTATATTCTACAAAAGTTAATATTATCATTAAAATATCGAAAATTGTTAATATTATTAAACCACTTGAAGGATAAAGTGTATATCTATAAATCTGATAAATTATAAATAGAATCAAGGATATTATAGTAAGTGGATAAGCCCAAGGCTTTCTTTTCCATAGAAAAACTATAAGAATTACTTTAACTATTCCATGAGAAATAAGATAAAATACTCCAAAATATTGTGTGCTTATAGTGAATTTGGAACTCAAGTTTATCATAAAGTTTGCAATGACATCTCTTGGATCTTCTGACAGTTCATGCTGCGTTAACAAAACAACTAGACTGCTTAATCTATTTGGATTTAAAAAAATTAATAAAATTCCACCTATAATTTCTAAAATTCCATCAATAGCTTTTATTAATATTCCAATTTCAAAACTTTTATGAAATATACTGCTTTTCTTAAAGTTTGACATAATATACACCAACTTTCACTATCGTTTAAATAAATGGCTATGTTTTAAAAGAATAAGGAAGTTTTAAATAAGTGTAAAAATCAACTATTTAAAACAGAGCCAAATGAATAAAATATTAACTATAGATGTTTAAATACCTGCTCCAAGGTACAAAAGTTGAGCCATAGTTATTTGCAAATAGGCTACTAAAGGTATAATGCTAAGAATAGCACAATACGAATTATATTACAACAAACGCCGCGGGATTTATTGTTGAATATAACTGAGCTTATGTGCATTTTAGTATTTATGTTTTGAATGCTTTTCTAAGGAAATCTTTTATTGTGTCAGTAACTCTCAATTAGACAGTATTCGTAACAACTCTCATATAATGTGGTATAATAACAGTAGGCAATAGATTATAAATTCTAAAGGAGTAAGAGCATGGATAGAAAGTTGCATGTACATTTTATGGGTATAGGCGGAAGCGGAATGGCGCCTATTGCAGTAATAGCAAAAAAATCAGGATTTGAAGTTTCTGGATGTGATTGTAATGAAGCAAGTTATTATAGTGAGGCATTAAGAGAAAGTGGAATTGAAATAAAAAAAGGACATAGTAGTGATCATCTTGAGGGAGTAGACATTCTAGCAGTTACGCCTGCTGTTTTCGATATCAATCCTAACCATCCTGAAATCATGGAGGCAAGAAAGAGAAATATATTAATGACCTGGCAGGAATTTATGGGTAAATACCTGCATAAGGATAAGTTTCTTGTGGCAGTGGCAGGCACTCATGGAAAATCTACCACTACTGTATTAGCAGGGTTGACCTTAGAGGCAGGTGGCTTAGATCCTATAGTAGAGGCAGGAACTATATATAAACCTTGGGGAGGCGGCTTTAGGATAGCTGATTCTAAGTATTTTGTCTGTGAAGCAGATGAATTTAATTGTAATTTTTTAAATTATTCACCATCCTTAATTATCCTTAATAATATTGAGATGGATCATCCGGAATTTTTTAAGGATTTTACAGAATTTAAGGCTGCCTTCAAGAACTTTATTATAAATATTAAGCATCCAGGTACTCTTGTAGTAAATGAAGAAAGCCAAGGAGTAAGGGATGTATTGCTGGATATGAAAAATTGGCTTCAAGAGAATAAGGTTAAAGTTATTGGATATTACTTGAAGGACAAATTTGATTTTCCTTTTAGCGATGAATATAAAGGGGAAATCTTAAGTTTCGCTGAAGACGGCGTAAGCTTTGATGTTCAGGGAACAAATTTTAAGGATAGCTTTAAGCTTGGTCTTTTAGGAGCTCATAATGTTTCAAATTCCTTAGGAGTACTTAGTGCTGCTATTGAATTAGGAGTAAATTTAGAAGCTGTCAAAGATGCCTTTGAAAAATACAAGGGTATTGGAAGAAGAACTGAACTTGCTGGTGAAGAAAAAGGTATAAAGGTATTCGATGATTATGGTCATCATCCTACTGCAATAGCTGCAGTTTTGGATACATTTAAAACTACTTATCCAAACCAAAAAATATATGCTATAGTTGAACCACATCAAATATCAAGACTTAAATTATTTCCAAATGAATTTGTGGGAGCTTTGAATAAAGCTGATGAAGCTATAGTAACAAAAACCTATGTGGGCAGAGAAATAAATAAAAATCTAGAGCCTGTTGATATGAATTCTATTATAAGCAAAGTTGATGACGGTAAGGCAGCTTACATTGAAGAATTTGATAAGGTTGCGGATAGGATTTCTTTGAAAGCCAAACAGGGTGATATAATAATAGTTTTTGGAGCTGGAAATTCCTATAAGCTTACCAAGCTAATAATTGAACGTTTAAAGAATAGATAAAAATATTGGCTATGTTTTAAAAGAATGTTGATAAATGCTTTAATCTTGAATTTATTGAGATTAAGGCTTTTATTTTTTTACTTTTAAGTTTTTTATTAAGCATTTGAAGTAAGCATATTGTAAAGGTATATACATAAAGTTTCACTTAATGCTATAATTAAGGGGTATAAAGCTTTTTAATACATATTTGTCATAAAATAACTTGGAGGCTGAAGCCATGGAAGAGGAGCTTAAAAAAGAATTTGAAGAATTAAAAATTGATACAAAACGTTTAATGATACGTCGCATTAAAGAGAAAGATAAATTAGATTTATTTGAAATAATGAGTGATAAAGAAACTGCTTATGATGATGGATTTACTCCATATGCTGAAATGAATGAGAAATACGAAACTGACTTTCTATATTTGCTATTGGATGAGATGCACTATGCCATTGAATTGAGAGAGTGCCATAAAGCCATAGGAATAATGCATTTAACTGAAAAAGTAGAAAAAGATGTACTTTGCTATGAAATCGGGTATGATGTTAATCCTGCATATAGAAGGAAAGGTTATGCTTCAGAGGCAATTGAAGCAATTATTGATTATTGCTTTAATGTTGTAAACGCTGAGGTATTGACAGCCTGTGTATATGACTGGAATGCAAAATCATCAAATCTGTTAAAAAAACTTGGATTTAAAAAATATGGAAATAGCAATGAAACAGGAAAACATGTACAACTTGGAAAGGTCAATATATTGAACTTTTATAAAGAAAGATAATTGGAGTATAAAAGTATTTCTATATTTATAATTATTTCGATGATGAGGAGAGAGAAAATGAGACTAATAATTACTACATTATTATTTGGACTTTTGGGAACATATGGTGGTTTAGCTTTGGGAGGATCGCAATTAGGTATTTTAATGGGTTTATTAGGTATAGTTAGTCCAGCCCTATTTGTATTAGACAAGCTATATAAAAACAGCAATGACAAAACTGAAATTGATTTGTTATTATCTCTTGATAACTTAAAGGCTAGCGAGATATTAACTGATGAGGAATATGATAATTTCTATAGTACATTAATCAAAAAGAAGGAAGCTAAAGATAATAAAAGCAAATATGATGTAGGCGTTGATGTTCTTTATGAATTGGCACAAGCAAATGCTATTTCTGAAGAGGAATATAGAAAGAAAATACAAGCGTTAAAAACCTTATATAATCATAATTAATTTATTTTCTTAAGCTGCTATAGTGAAACTTTTATATAGGAGGAGAAATGTGAGAAAACGCCCTATACCTTATTTAATAGTAATCTTAGGTGTTATAGCTGCACTTATCTTTATAAAAATTTATAAAGATAACTATATGAATGTTGAAAGTACCGATTTGAGTATGGAAAATGTTAATGGTATTTCGCTAATGGAGAAGTATAGTAACGGAAAACTTTCAAGCATTGGGCATTGCTAAGTATTAGCGTATATGTAATATAAAGGAGCTGCTGATTCATGAAAATAAATAAAAGTACTATTTCAAAAATGTTAGATATTATGGATAGATTTAATACTGGCGAGGACATTCGAAAAGATTTATGTGAAATCTTAGATCACGAGGATTATAAGGTACAGTTTGAGTTCTTTCAAAAGCATGAAGCAAATATCGGTTTCACCAAGGAAGAATATATAGATTTTTTTATAAATATAAGAAATATAGATCCAAGCAAGATAGCTTCAAAAGCATTAAGATATAGAATCAATGATTTACTTCATATATTGGACAACATAGATTATTATAGAACAATTTTAAAAAAGCTTGATAAGATTAATGATGCCGCTATTTCTGATGCAATTAATAAGGCTAAATATGGACTTCCAAGTAATATAGATTTGGGTGATGTTAAATTAATTTTTGCGATAGGAGTAGGAGTAACAGGAGGTTTTAGCTATAAAAACTATACATATTACGATCTTAAGGTCACCGTTGCAGACAAAACAATTCAAGGTATAATAAATACAATAGCACATGAACTTCATCATAGAGGCTATAAAATTATGTTTAATAATCTTGAAAATAGAGAATTAGCAAAAATGATGGATTCTGCACTGGTCTATTTTCTGAGTGGAGAAGGCTGCGCAGTTAAGTATGGTAATAATGTAGAAGGTATATTAACTAAAAAGATATATGAAAAACAGGAAATGACCATTAATCGAGAATCATATGAATATTATATTTCAAATTTTAATATGATTTATGATGTTTTCAAATCTGATATAAAGAAAATAAGAGACGGTGAAATTAAAAATATAGAAGAATTAGAAAAATTGTATATGGACAATTACTATTATAGAGATGTAATAATTAACGGTAAAATGCATAAGTTTTATTTGAAAAACCCAATAGCCTATTATTTTGGAGCGGATATATGGGGATTGATACATGATGTTTATGGTAGAGAAACAGTTTTTGAACTGCTAAAACATCCTAAGCATTTCTTTGAATACTATAATAAAGCACTTATTAGTAAAAATAGAAAAGATTTGTGTATTTAAAGAGTAAAAGTATAATAAGTAAACTGTTTGATGGTGAAGGTATAGAAAGCAATTTCTTATTAGCTGTGATTATATTGACCCAAAGGAAGCATTGTGCTAAAATGTATCAAATGAGAATAATTATTGGTATATAGGGTATCAAGTAATTAAAATTGAGGAGGTTAATTATGATACGAAAGAATAAGATGTTAGCAAGTTACATTGTGGTTACGTTGATTATTACTTTAATAATAAATGTAGCTGTAACTTTGATTTCAAAATCTAAATCTCAGGAAATTGATTATAGTAATTTTCTTACAATGATTCAAAATAAACAGGTAGAATCAGTAAAAATTGAAAGTGACAGAATTTTAATAACTCCAAAGGATAATAACAAATCTTCTGATAGCGATAAGAAGCTTTACTATACGGGAACATTAAATGATTCTGAATTGGTAGATAGGCTGCATAATGCAGGAGTAAAATTTTCAACACCAGTTAAAGATGTACAGTCACCTATTTTAACTTTTATACTTTCTTGGATATTACCTTTTGCTATGTTCTATTTTCTAGGGGCTTTTATTATGCAGTCTGTAGGAAAGAAGATGGGCGGAGGGGCTATGGCTTTTGGAAAAAGCAATGCCAAGGTATATATTGAGAAAAAAACTGGTGTTACCTTTAATGATGTGGCTGGACAGGAAGAGGCCAAGGAATCACTTAATGAAATAGTTGATTTTCTTCATAAACCAGAAAAATATACACAGATTGGGGCAAAACTTCCTAAGGGAGCATTGCTAGTAGGACCTCCAGGTACAGGTAAAACTTTACTTGCTAAAGCAGTAGCAGGAGAAGCAAATGTACCTTTCTTTTCTTTATCCGGTTCCAATTTTGTGGAGATGTTTGTAGGTGTAGGTGCTTCTAGAGTCAGAGATTTATTTCAGCAGGCAGAAAAGAGTGCACCTTGCATAGTTTTCATAGATGAAATCGACGCAATAGGAAAAAGTCGAGATAGTCAGATGGGTGGAAATGATGAGCGTGAGCAGACCTTGAATCAGCTTCTGGCAGAAATGGATGGCTTTGATTCTTCCAAGGGAGTAGTGATACTTGCAGCAACCAACAGACCAGAAATATTGGACAAGGCCCTTTTACGACCTGGAAGATTTGATAGAAGAGTTATTGTGGATAAGCCTGATCTTAAGGGCAGAGAAGATATACTTAAGGTTCATGGAAAAAATGTTAAACTTGACAGCAGAGTTAACCTAGGAGAAATAGCATTAGCTACTGCAGGTGCTGTGGGAGCTGACCTTGCTAATATGGTAAATGAAGCAGCCTTAAGAGCTGTAAGGCTGGGAAGAGATACCGTTAGGCAGGATGATTTATTTGAAGCTGTAGAAACTGTCATAGCAGGTAAGGAAAAAAAGGACAGAATCATGACAGAGGAAGAAAAAAGGTTAGTTGCTTTTCATGAAGTAGGACATGCTCTTGCAGCTGCACTTCAAAAGCAAACTCAGCCAGTGCATAAGATTACTATTATTCCAAGAACCATGGGAGCACTAGGCTATACAATGCAAATGCCAGAGAAAGAAAAATTTCTTATATCTAAGGATGAATTAGTGGAACAAATAATAGTTCTATTAGCTGGTAGAGCAGCAGAAGAAGTTATCTTTCAAAAAGCAACTACGGGAGCTTCAAATGACATAGAAAGAGCTACTGAAATTGCAAGACAGATGGTAACCATATATGGTATGTCGGATAAATTTGGCATGATGGGTCTAGAATCGATACAAAACCGATATTTAGATGGACGTCCAGTTCAGACTTGTTCTACTGAAACTTCTGCAGAAGTGGACAGGCAGGTTCTTGAAATTATAAATAACTGTTATGAAGAAGCCTTGAAGCTTTTGAAGGATAATGAGGAAGCTCTTTGCAAAATTGCAGCTCAGCTTCTTCAGAAGGAAACTATAATGGGTGATGAGTTTATGGAAATACTAAATTCAGTTAGCCAATAAGTTTATCTTTAGTACCTATTAAAAATAGAAACTATTGTGATTTTATGAATTAGCTTCAATTTGTGTATGTGAGAAAATAAAAATTTTAATTGAGAAGAGCAGTTATAGATATAATATAAAAAGTCTATAGCTGCTTTTTTTAAAGTATAGGAAAGTACATCGATGAGGAGCCCGGGATGGCTCTTTTTTCCTAGGTTTAAGAGCGGTGTCAAATAATGTTAGTGATTAAAATTAAGAGCTATATTATAATATTTGATTGGGTGTTGAAAGTGAAAAGTGGAATAATAAAGAAAATATTTAAAGAGAACTGGTATGACTTTATTAAGTTGTATGGACATCAAATAAGAGATGTAGTATTTAAAGAAGTTAATAAAATGATGTATTGCGGCGACATAAGCAGAGGCTACATAGAATTTGAATGCCCTAACTGTAAAGAAAGCATAAAAAAGGTTTTACCTGCAAAAGCAGATTTTGTACTTCCTGCGGAAAAATATATGTTGATAATAGAGTAGAGGAATTACTAGTTAAGCTTATAAAAACAAAGCATAGACACATGGTGTTTACAATACCAGAGCAACTAAGAGTATACTTTAGAAAAGATAGAAAACTATTATCAATACTTCCAGAGTGTGGAGCAAAGGCAATAAAATCATGGATGGAAAGCTTAAATAAAAGCGAGAGCTTTACTCCAGGAATAATAGCAGTGATTCATACCTTTGGTAGAGATCTTAAATGGAATCCACATGTACATATTTTAGTTACAGAAGGAGGAGCAGGAAAAAACACTAAATGGAGACCAATAAATTATTTTCATTATGAAGCTTTAAGAAAAAGATGGCAAAAGCTTATATTAGACGAGATAAAAACTAAAGTAAAAGAAAATAAAAATGTGCTAAAAAATCTTATAGACAATATATATAGAACTTATAATAATGGCTTTTATGTTTATGCAAAAGGAGAAGTTACAACGCAAAAAGCCATAGCAAAATATGTAGCTAGATATACAGGAAGACCAGCGATAGCGGAATCAAAAATTCTAGATTATGATGGAGAAACCGTAACCCTTTGTTATATAAGGCATGGAGATAATAAGAAAGTAATAGAAAAAGTAAGCGTCTATGAATTTATAAAAAATTTAATAATACACATACCTGAAAAACAATTTAAGATGGTAAGATATTATGGTATATATTCTAGAAGAAATAGACATAAAAATAAGTTTTTTATGCTTATTAATGAAAAATTAAAACAAGAATACAGAAAGCTTAGAAAATGGGAATATAGAATAATGAAGGCTTTCGGAGTAGATCCGTTAAGGTGTAAATGCGGAGCATTAATGACATTTAAGGATATAGTCTATCCTAAGTATGGTAGTATCAGAGAAATTCTCTATGAGAGAATTAAAGAACAGGTAGAAAAAAACATTGACGAGATAATAAATACATATGCTTCGGTTAAAGGCTCAAAATAAGAAAGAAAAAGAAGCAGTATTGTTAAACGAAAATACATCCGAAGGGATACTATATATATGTCAAGAATGTGGAAATGAAGAAATTATTCCTGAAGAAGTTGTAGAGTATTTTGACATAATGGATGATGGAGATATAAACGAACCTCCTACATTCAGCTGTGAAAATTGTGGAGCAATAATGCGACCTAAGAAATATCATGGAGTTCATGGAATAACATATAGATTTAAAAAAAAGAGAGTGACATTCCCTGGCTCTCATTAAGCTTGATTGAAAACGTTGTGCTTAATTTAATCCCCGAAGGGGACGTGCCCAAGGGAGGCATAAATAAGCAAAAATAGCGTGGATTAAATGAGTGTACAAGGTTTTTTGCGTAAGAGCATAAATGCCAAGAAATAAATTAAGCTATATGGTGCTAAAAATTTATGCTGTCTGGAATGGAGTAAAAGTATTCATCTTAGTCGGCGATTTTTGTTATTAATTAGCTCCTAAGGCAGTTGGAAGGCTTGGATGTAAAATCAATCAATTAATATAGATAAGGAAAAATATTCTTGTGAGTAAATTAATGAATATTTATCGGCATCGTTTAAATTGTATTTTGGCTTACTTCTGAAACTGAAGCTAAGTTTGCTATGCAAAGCAGTGAGCTAACAGGAATTCTATGGCATCAGGGTGAAAGTGATGGTATGAATGGTAATTACAAAGTCTATTACAAAAAATTACTTTTAATTATTGAGGCTCTTAGAAAGGAGTTGAATGCTCCAGATATTCCTCTCATTATTGGGGGTTAGGAGATTTTTTAGGCAAAGAAGGCTTTGGAAAAAGCTGCATTGAATATAATTTCATTAATCAAGAGTTACAAAAATTTGCTTTTGAACAAGATAATTGTTACTTTGTCACAGCTTCAGGTTTAACAGCCAATCCTGATGGTATTCATATTAATGCAATTTCTCAAAGAAAATTTGGCTTAAGGTATTTTGAGGCTTTTTGTAATAGGAAGCATGTATTGAAGCCATTAATTAATGAAAATGAGTTGATAAATTTTAATGCTTCCAGAGTATATACAAAGGCTGAAAAGATGTATATAAAAAGTATGGATTTGGCGTTAGGAAAAATATCGTATGAAGAATTTGAAGCTCAACTCATGCAAATCAACGAGGGCTAGATTTGAAAATTACGGAGTAATTTTTATTAAGAATATGAAGAAGGTGTTTTTTTGATACCATTACTAATTTTAGGTTTATTAAAACAAAACCCAGGTTCTTACGGATACGAATTATTAGCCTTAATGGAAGAGAGACACTACAAATATATAGTGAATTTCACTAAAGGGTCCTTCTATTACAATCTTCAACAATTAGAAGAAAAGCAATATATTAAAAAAGTTGACCAATTAGATAATACCAGAGAGACTAATAATTATATCATCACTGAACTAGGAAACAAAGAATTTGAAAAACTGATGTGCAAGTATGGAGCTAAGACTGAATATGTAAATTTATCTTTTTATGCAGCAATGCTATTTGCCAATGAATACAAAAGCGAGGATCTAAAGAAGCTAATAGAAATACAAATCCAGCAAACTAAAGAAAAAATTTCTTTAATAGAACTCTCTCTTGAGCATAATGAAACTAATCCTCCTTATTTTAGAAAAATGCTTGAAAATTCACGTTCTCATCATTTAGTAAATGCTCAATGGTTTGAAGACCTTCTAAAAGATATAATTGCTGCTAAACCAACTTTTTAGATTATTCTGAAACGTGTCTAAATGCTTTTTAGGCACGTTTCTTATTTGTTGTGAAAGCATTTTTTATATATTGTGGCAGAGCTTCTTATAAAAGCGTTTTATGTATTGAATCCAAAATCTTGCTTGACATTTCTTGATAGAAAACTATCTCCTTCTATTGTGGAAGCATATGGGTATGATATAATGGGGTGGAAGAACTACCAGTTACTTGGGTGCTTTTAGAAAGTGAACTTCAAACATTGCTAGAGGAAAATAACTGGTCGATTATTTTTCAATATAAGAAATCAATTAACGAAAATAGTATAAACTTAATTTATAGAGATGGGGATGGAAATGGGAGTAAAAGTTTTAGTAGTAGAAGATGAAATTTCAATTAATGATATTCTATCATCAGCATTAAAAGTACAAGGATATGATGTAAGGAGTGCCTTTTCGTCTGCTGAAGCAAAGACCTTTCTATCAAGCTTTCAGCCCAATTTAGCTATGCTTGATATAAACCTTCCAGATGAAGATGGCTTTGAGCTATGCAAATTTATTAATGCAAATTATTCTATACCCATAATTATGCTGACGGCGAGAAATGATGTTGTTGATAAAATTCTTGGCTTGGAATTAGGTGCCGATGACTATATAACTAAGCCTTTTCACATAAAGGAAGTCTTGACCAGAGTAAAAGTAGCTGTAAGAAGAGTGGAAAAATATAGCTCTTCCCATGAAGAAAATATTTTACAACTGAATAAATCTATCAAGATAAATACTGAAAGTCGCGTTGTCTTAAAAGAGGAGGAAGAAATCAGGCTTAAGCCTAAGGAATATGATTTGCTGGAGTTTCTTGCAAAGAACAGAAACAGGGTATTTTCAAGAGAGGAGCTTTTGGATAAGGTTTGGGATATGGATTATGATGGCGAACTGCGAACTGTGGATGTTCATATAAGGAGATTGAGAAGTAAGCTAGATAATGATGAGACAAATTCCATTATAGAGACTGTTTTTGGCGTTGGATACGTTATGAGGTAGAATAATGAAGATAAAAGTAAAATTCATGTTAGGGCTTACTATAATATTGGTGATTTTTTCTCTGCTTTTAAATATTTTGATAAGACAGGTGCTAATATCAAATATGGAAAGCAGCATTAAAACATCTCTTGAAGAAATAATGAGAAGCACTCGAGAGTATGTAAAATATAGATTGGCAATCAGCTCTTCCTTTTCAGATACAGATGGCTTTAAACATGATGCTTCATATATAGCTAAATATGTAGTATTAAATAACGACTGTAAATGTGTGCTTTTAGATATGAAAGGCACCCTTATTTATAGTGAAAAAAATAGTTCTTTAGAAGAAATAACCTCAAATAATATAAAAAAGGCGGAGAAAGGGCAAGCAGTTGTAGATTTAAAATATGGAGTAAGTGAAGTTCATGGTATATTGGCTTTCCCAATATACATAAACAGTAATTATGTGGGAATTATTGCTTTAGATAAAAGTTATAGTGCTTCATATATTACCTATAAGAAAACAATTCAGTTTATTACTTTAGGGGAGTTTTTGCTTTTCCTTTTTATTTTTGTTTTAACCCTTTTTATGACTTCCAAAATAACTAGGCCTATAACTATTCTTACCAAAGCAGTTAAGGAAGTTGGACAAGGTAATTATGAGGTTAAGATGAGGGTAAAAGGCAAAGATGAAATAGGAATATTATCGCAAGAATTTATTAATATGAAGGATAAAATCAATGAGCAGATTCAAACTATCAAGCTTGAGAAGGAGAAGGTTGAAAAGCTTGAAAAAGGAAGAAGGGACTTTTTTAATAATGTTACCCATGAACTCAAAACTCCTCTTACTGCAATTTCCGGCTATGCTGAAATGATGCTGGAAGGTATTGTAGAGGACGAGGAATTTAGAAAAAGGGCTAATGAAAGAATATACCTGGAAAGTGAAAGATTGCATAAACTTGTCCTAGAGCTTATTAGTGTAGCCAAAGGAAGCTCTTCACTGGAAGAGGAAAAAAAGCCCATTGATATGTATAAGCTGTTGAATGAAATATGCGACGATATGAATATTAAGGCGAGAAAGTATTACATGGCAATTAATAGAAAGATTGAAGCCGGGTATATTTTTGGGCAAACTGATAGAATAAGACAGGTAATTATTAATATTATAGATAATGCTATAAAGTACTCGGTTAAAGGAGAATTTATTTTTGTTAAAGCTTATATCTCAGAAGGTAATTATAACATTGAAGTTGAAAATAAGTCCGAACCTATACCGGATGAAATTTTTAAAAATATTTTTGATCCCTTCGTAAAGAAGGCAGGAGGCAATGAGGAACAAAGCAGGGGACTTGGCCTTTATATTTGCAGCGAAATAATAAAGGAGCATGATGGAGTGATAAATTTGGAGAATGGAGAAATAATTAAGACAAGGGTAAAAATACCTTTCTTTAGTAACAACTTGGCAACAAATTGATGAAGCTTGATAACAAATGCATGTTATTATTTGAGCATAAGATATGAAGGGAGACAATTTTATGAGAAGTTCTTATTTTAAAAAGATCATGTTAATAGCCTTGTCATTACTTTTATGCACTTCTGTCTTTACTGCTTGTAAGGCAAAGGACAAACAAATTGTGCTCACAAATAATATAAGTCAGCAGGCAAAAGCTGAAGAAGATGAAATTAGTGAAAAGGTAAAAGCAGGTAACAAGTATTTATCGGAGGGTAAATATGCGGAAGCTAGAACCATTTATGAAAATGCAATTTCAATGGATAAAGGTAATAAAAATACCTACCTTGAAATAAAGGACAGCTATATTGAAGCAGGAAGATTGGACGACGCTTTTTATATTATTAAATTGGCTATTGAAAATAAAGTTGATACTGATAGTATGAAGGAGCAGTTAGAAGCTATAAAGCAAAAGTTTCAGGTTGTGAACCTTACAGGTTCTGTTAATCAAAATGAATACTTTAAGCTTCCGGAGACTGCAAACTTTAAAATTAATAATGTGGATACTGAAGTTGATATTAATTGGAATATTTCTTCTATAGATACCTCTAATACAGGAACTTATACTTTTGAAGGCACCGCTCAGGAGTACGAAAGACCGGTAAAGTTTGTTCTGACAGTGAAAAAGCCAGCTAACAATCAGCCTAGCAAAGCAACAACTCAAAGCCCTGAAAGTAATCCCAAAACAGAAGTTTCGGAACAAAATATTTCTGAAAAAGTTAAGGATTATATTATTAACGGCCAAGGTAATAAACCGGAAGCAGGAAAACTTCAATGGAGTAAGACCTTCCTTAATAGTGTTGATATCGTGAGTTTATACAAGAAATATAAAGCTGCTGGAGGCAACGGACAGGATTTGGAGAGTTTTGCCAAATATATGACGACGAATGCACCTATTCCCAGTAATTGGAAAGAAATGTTTGAAAAAGATTTGTATGACACCTATGGTCAAAAAGTTACTAGATTAGAATATTTAGGTGGCGATATATATGAGGCATATATTGACAATAATGGTTCTGAGGTACCCTATGTTGCAGTTTCCTCAAGAACTGGGTATTTTCATGGATAGAGAAGAAATACTGTAGAGCAGCAGGAAATTATCACTCATTAAGACGCTATCTTGCTGCTGATAAATTTAGAACCTAGACTAAAATTAAGGTGGTTAAATTATGAAAAAAAATTTAGTTTTGATATTATGTTTAAGCTTAATTTTCATCTTAGCTGGTTGCAGTAGTGATAGAAAAGTGGCTAATGAAAAACAAACTTTAGAAAGTGCTTCACAGGATGCTAGTAACCAAGTACAAACTAGTAACCAGCAAAGTAGCGGTGATGAAAAAAAAGAAGCAGCTCCAAATGCTGCAAGTTCTTCACAACCTGCTGAAATAAATCAAAGTAAGCAGGCTGTAAAAGATGATAATGATGCTTCTGAAAAAACAACTAAAGTGAATGGCAAAGTTAAATTGTATGCAGGCACTTATTTTGATAGCGGTGTTTACGGAGGGAAGATTAAAAATGATTATTGTGAAATTGCAATTTCTAATATAACAAATACTTCATTTGATTTTACTGTTTATGAAGTAAAAGTAAATGTGTCAAATGGGAAAAAAGCCAGAAAGGTCATCTTTCTTAAAAATACAGCAGTTTTTATAGGAGATGGAACAAAGGCTTCTTTCTATGGGAAAAATTACAATTTAAACTTTACGTTTCCCAACTATCATAACGCGTATCCTATTGTAACAGATATGGAGGTATTCGGGTTCCAGCCTCTGGAAGGCAAGGATTATGTTAATAACGGCATACCGGGACATGAATTCGGTTAAAAATAGATGTTGATATATTTAAAACTGCTTATTATAGAAAAACTTTTTGATAGTGGTGTTGAAAATAAGGGAAACTGAAAAATTGTAAGATAAACAAAGACGTAGTATGCATTCTCCTTTGAGCTTTACATGCTACGTTTTTAAAAAGCTTTTAAAAAAGGTTTGCTATATAATTTTCTGCATTTTGTAGGTGTAATATCATAATGTTTTCTAAATAAACGGCTAAAATAGTTAATATCATCAAACCCACACTTCATTGCAATTTCTGTAATGTTTAAATTCCCTTGTTTTAAGTAACGAGTCGCTTTATCCAGTCTTACTGTATTTATATAATCCGTAGTAGTTTTTCTAGTGATTTGCTTAAAGGTCCTGCAAAAATGATGCGGAGAGAAGCTGACACAATTTGCAAGTTCATACCCAATTTCTTTGTTAGAATATTCTTTCAGTATGGTTTTAATACATTCTAATATTTGCAAATCATTTTGAATTAGATTTTTAAAGGTAATACGATTTAATGCTAAGGGGGCAAGATATTTAGCTTGTAGTAAATCTTCTTGATTGCTAAATAGAAATATAGGTTCAATGCGAATTGCATAAAATTTTAGATTGTCCGAATAGCTTTCTATATAGTGAAGTGGCCTATAGATTTAATTGAAACAATTAGAAAAGAAAATACTACAATTATGAAGGCTATAATTATATTAATAGGAACTATTGAAAACATTAATGCTGATTGCATATGTTACCTTCATATGGAATTTTATACATTAATTGTATTATAAATAGTTGCAAAATTCAATCTGTTTATGATTTTTATTAAATTAATAATTGATGGACTTTCTTTAGTTAAATTCACACTGGTTAAAATGGAAATTTGAAAAATATATTCATATTTTGTATAATTAAGTAATCAAATAGCATGAAGTAAGTTGTTAGGGGGAAGGCAATGAAAAAACAGCTAGAAAAGAGAGAAATGCTTAAGCTATACTTTTGGACATTAAGCTACTTCAAACCGTTTATATTACCAACTTTCTTATATGTGCTATGCGGTGGGGGTATGATTTGGGGAGAATTAATGATTCCTCGCCGTATGGGATATTTAATTGATAATGTTATTCCATTAAAAAGCATGCAGCTACTAGTAAATCAAATTTTACTTTTGTGCGGAATCGTTATCTTGATTTTGATCGTAAAAGCCATATTCAACCTATTAGAACAAATCATATCTAACAAAATTATTAAGAATCAGCAAACGGATTTAATGGTGAAGCTACAAAAGTTAGGCTTTTCCTATTATGAAAAAGTGCCTACAGGAGAGATTTTAGCTCTATTTGAGAATGCTGTGAGTCAGACGCAGCAAACCTATACCTTTCTATTTCCGCAATTTATCTACTGCCTAGCACAGTTTGCAGTGCCATCCATTATTCTAATTTCCAGTGAACCAATATTTTTTTGGGCTGCGATGATTGGTAATATTATATATGTATTTCTTAATCGAACAGCAAATAAAAGAATACAGTATTATCTAGGCATTGAAACAAAAGCTGCACAAGCATCACAAAAGTCTCTATATGATGCAATTGAGGCTAGAACGGAATTAAAAGCAATAGGAAGCAAAGACTGGTTTATAAATAGAACTATTGAAGACTTCAATCAATTTAGAATCGCTAGAATGTGGTCAGTGTTTTGGAGACATTTTCGTTATACAACTGTGGGCTTTACGTTAACGATTTCTATTGTTTTATTTTACTTTTATGGCTTGAAACTAATACAAAGAGGTGCTTTATCTGTTGGAGATTTAGTTGGATACAGCTTTCTCATGGGACTTATTTCAAGAGGCTTTTCAGTGTTTTTTTATATTATTCCTGCTCAGTATAATGCACTAAATTACGCAAAGCATTTATATGAGTTTTTAAAGTTGAAGCCAGACGTAGTAGAAGAGGATAAAAGTTTAGAAGCAAAAATTGATGAATTTAATATTGAATTTAAAAAGGTTTCTTTTTCCTATAAGGAGAATCAACCCATCTTAAAAGATATATCATTTACCATTCCAGCTGGGAAAAAAACTGCTATTGTTGGAGGAAGTGGCAGCGGAAAGTCAACAATATTAAAGCTTATTGGCCGATTTTATGACGTTACAGCCGGAGAAGTTTCAATGGGTGGATATGATATTCGAAACTTAAAGCTTAAGGAGCTGAGACAAAATTTTGGATATGTGTTTCAGGATACATACTTATTCAATATGTCAATTAAAGACAATATTAAGTTCGGAAATCCTAGTGCCACTGAGGAAGAAATTGTACAAGCAGCAAAACATGCCAGTGCTCATGAGTTTATTATGGATACAGAAGAAGGCTATGACACAATTCTTGGTGAACGCGGTGTACGTTTGTCTGGCGGTCAAAAGCAGCGTATCTCCATAGCCAGAATGATGCTTAAGGAGCCTAAGATTATTCTATTAGATGAGGCCACCTCAGCACTGGATAACTTGACAGAGGCTGCTGTTAAGAAGTCTATTGAGGAATTATCAGCTGGTAAAACAGTGGTGACTGTAGCACATAGGCTTTCTACAATCAGAGAATATGATTCAATCATAGTTCTTGAAGAGGGTAAAATTGCAGAACAAGGAAACTATCAGTCGTTGATTGATAAAAAGGGACTATTTTATGAATTAGTAATGAGAGGTGCTAAAAATGAGGGCTAATATGGTGTTCATATTTAAATATATGAACATGAAACGTTTACTTTTACTAGGATATTTCGCGATTTTTTTAGAAAGCTTGACTCCCATTATTGCAACTTTACTACAAGGTGATTTGATTGATAAAGTCTTCACCCAAAAACAGTATCAGGAATTTCCTAAAATACTTGCACTATATGCAATTTTCTTTTTTGGACCAAGGCTATGGTTTACAGTTAGAAAGGTAGCCTTTTTCCATATAGGTTACCATCTTCAAATGTCTTTAACAAAGGAATTTTTATCAAAAGTTTATGATATGCTTACTGCAGTTTTTAATAAAGAACACGTAGGCAGCTTATTAAATAATATTAGAAACAATATAGCTGATGCCAGTGATTTATCTGTTAATCAAATTCTTTCAGAATCAGTGAAAAATATTCTTACCATCGTGTTTTTAGCATTTTCAATAGCAAATATTAATTTTATAATGCTGCTTATTGTAGTGACAGTAACAATTATTTATTATGTTTTGCTTCACAAATTTGGGGAGAGAATAAAACAGTTTTCACAGCGTGTAAAAGAAGAAAAGGCCAGTGTTTCGATTACTATTGAAGAGAGCATTTCATCAATCAGGGAAATCACAGCATATAATCGTCAGCAATGGCAGCTTCAGCAGTATGAGAATAAGTTTTCTGATTGCTTTAAGGCTATTATAAAGCAAGGTTTATTTAAAAATAAAATGTCATTTGTAAGTGACCCTTTTCTCTATGGCACCAGACTTGTTACAATTTTGTTTGGAGGTATGGGGGTCATATCAAATAGTATTTCAATGGGTGAATTTGTTATAAGCTATACTTTTGTTGATCAATTTGTAACGGAGCTTGGACAATTATTTGAACAAGGCTTAACCTTTAAAAGACTGGAGGCTTCTATTGAATGTATTCAGTCTGTAATGGGAAAAAAGAGTGCTGAGTTTGGCTCAGTTGATTTTAGTGGAAAGATCGAATCGATAAAATTTAAAGATGTAACATTTAGCTATTCAACGGATTCTGCTGCAGTCCTTAATAATTTATCAATGGATTTTCCAATTGGTAAGAAAATTGCAATTGTTGGTGCAAGTGGTAGTGGAAAGTCAACTATTACACAATTGCTACTTCGAGCGTATTTACCTGATGAAGGAGAGATTACTATTAACGATGTTTCAATCAATTGTTACGGAAAGCAATTTACAGATAAAATTTCAGTGGTTTTTCAGCAGCCCTATTTTATACCTTCCAGCATTAGAGAAAATCTTGTATTTGATAAAGAATATGATCAATTACATATTGAAAGTGTATGTAAAGAAATGCTTTGTCATGATTTTATTATGGGCTTTCAAAATGGATATGAAACGCAAGTTGGTGAGCGTGGAACTGTCTTATCGGGGGGACAAAAGCAGAGACTTGCGTTATCAAGAGCTATTTTAAAGAATACAGAAGTACTTATTTTAGATGAAGCAACATCAGCATTAGACACTGAAACTGAATTTTACGTTCAAATGAATCTCGATAGATTAAGAAAGGGAAAGACCACAATCATAATAGCTCATAGATTATCAACTATTCAAAATGCAGATATTATATACGTTTTAGATAAAGGCAATGTTGTTGCTCAAGGCACGCATGAAAAGTTGATGACTGAAAGTGATGCATATAAGGAACTATATACTTTTCAGCAAATAAGATGAAGGCTTTTTTAGATTATATCTTATAATGAAAATATTCAGAAGGTGGAATTTGTATGAAAAAATCAAAAATAATAGTTCTTATTTTATCTTTATTGCTTACGCTAATATTGCCAGCATGCGATAGTCCAGGAGGTGAGAAAAATGCGAAGCCGGTAATCTATTTATATCCAGCTTCAGAACAGACAGTGAGTGTAAAGTTAGACTACAAGGGCAAGCTTACTTGCAGTTACCCTGAATATAAGGATGGCTGGACAGTAGAAGTAAAGCCAGACGGTAGTTTAATTAATCTTTCTGACAATAAGGAATACTCATATTTATTTTGGGAAGGAATTTCAAAAAATAAATGGGACATGACCAAAGGCTTTGTGGTAAAAGGCAGCGATACGGAAAAGTTTCTTCAAGAAAAACTTGCCTATCTTGGACTGACTACAAAAGAATATAATGAGTTTATAGTGTACTGGCTTCCTATTTTACAGGAAAATAAGTACAATCTCATAAGCTTCGCAGGTGAGGATTATGAGAATATTGCAAAGCTTGATATAACGCCAAAGCCGGATTCAATGCTAAGAGTAATGATGCTCTATAAGCCTTTAGATAATCCTGTGAAAGTAGAGGAGCAGAAGCTTAGGCCTTTTAGCAGAAAGGGGTTTACAGTGGTTGAATGGGGCGGAACAAAGGTGAATTAATTAAAAATTATAAGTAATATAGTAAGGAGAGATGAAACAAATGAAGGTTTTTATAGCATTTTTAAGAGGCATTAATGTAGGTGGAAAGAATATAATTAAGATGGCTGAGTTAAAAAAAGTATTTGAATCTCTTGGGTTTAGTGAGGTAAAAACATATATACAAAGCGGGAATGTACTGTTCAAATCAAGTGAACCAGAAGATTATCTTCAAAATAAAATCCAAGATGAGATTGAGTCAGCTTTCGGTTTTCCAGTTAAAGTTGTATTAAGAACCTCTGAAGAGTTGGAGAGCATTATTTTGAATTGCCCATTCTCCAGAGAGAAAATATTAGAAGCTGAGTCATCATCCAAAGTTGAGAGTTTATATGTTGCTTTTTTGGAAAAAGCTCCGTTAAAAGAAAAAATTGAGGTTCTTAATGCTTATAAAAATGAAAATGATGAATATTTTATTTTAGGGAGAGATGTATTTCTTTTATTCTTTAACAGTATTCGAAATTCAAAACTTGCCAGCAATCTTCAGAAATTAGATGCATCAGCAACTGTGCGCAATTGGAAAACAATCAATAAGCTTTCTATGCTAGCAAAAGAGATGTAAAAATTGCTTTAATATGGATTAATTAGATTGACTTTAGTGTCAAATTTCGTAATAATATCATTGAATATAATTTCTTAGGGGGATTGCCATGGGAGAATTTGGAGTGTCTGAAGGATTGATCAATAAAAAGAATGTTAATGAAAAAGGGTTGTGGAATCCTAAGTATTTTTTGGTAATAAGCATAATTTTTTCTTTTGTTCCAGCTGGAGTTTTGTATGCTCTTAATTATGGACGAATGGGAGACAAGAAGAAAAAGAATTATACTCTTTTTTCAGTGATTGCAGGCTTTTTATTGCTTTTAGTAGTATCGGTTTTCATTCCTGGGAATGATAGTAAATATATTGGCTATGCTGTAAATATTTTTGTTGCTTCTTACTTTTCAAGGAATCAAAAAGAGTTATATGCCTCTCACATTCTAGGTGGAGGTAAAAAAGCTTCCTTTGCTTTACCAATATTCTTGAGTATTATTATTTGTGCTATAATTGTAGTACCTCTAATTGCATTAACAGTTTATTATGGAGATATCCCAGATAATAAAATTCAGATACATGGAAGTGAGCTATATTATACAGAAAATATTAAACAAGATGATGCTAAAAAATTTGGAGAGTATCTATATAATTCTCAAATCATTGGCGATAATGATAAAGCTTCACTGAAAATTGATAAAATAGATAATGAATATATCTTTTCGGTTATAATTGATCAAAAATATTTAAATGACAAGGATGTTGCAGATCAATATCAAGATTTAGCTAATTTACTTTCCACAGATTATTTTAAAAATTCCAAAGTAAAAATACAGTTTTGCAACGAAAGATTTAAAGAATTAAAATCTTTTAGCTCAAACTAGTGAAAAGAAAGCTTAAGATAAGAATATGTAAAAGATAAAGTAATGTATTGGGTGGTGCAAAATAAAATGAACACAAGACAATTTATTGATATAATGTCCATAGCAGAAAAGTTAAAAAATAATACTCGTCATTCATGGACCTCATCGAATCGGCATGAAAGTGTAGCAGAGCATAGCTGGCGATTGTCTTTAATGGCATATCTAGTGAAAGATGAGTTTCCTGATGCAGATATAAACAAAGTGATTTTAATGTGTATATGGCATGATATAGGTGAAGCTATTACTGGTGATATTCCAGCCTTTGTAAAAACAGAAAGCGATGAAACCGTAGAGAATGATGCAGTTTCAGATCTACTTTGGAGTTTGCCACAGCCATATAAAACAGAATTGCTAGAACTATTTTTAGAAATGAATAAACAAGAAACTGTAGAAGCTAAAATTTATAAGGCACTAGATAAGATGGAAGCATTAATTCAACATAATGAAGCAGACTTGTCAACCTGGATACCACTTGAATATGAAGCAAACCTCTGGTATGGAAAGAAAGAAGTGGAATTTTCTGATTACATGAAAGAATTAAAGCAAACGATATATGAAGATTCCATTGAGAAAATTAATGGTGGAAAAAAAGATATAGTATAATCAGGTGATTGAAATGAAAATATTCATTAAAATTATTTATATTCTTTTAATATTTTCTATAGTTTTTATATCTGCCTGCTCTAAAGGAGACAAAACTTTCAAATGGTTCAAAAGAAATATCTCAACTTGACATCCCAAATGAAATAATCATTAGCATTAATTCAAGCATAGAGCCTTTTAGAGTCTGGGCTCCGCAAATAAAGAACTTAATTGATATTGAGTATAAGAATATTTTTAAATAGATAACATGAAAAAAAGTGGATTGTATCGGTACAATTCACTTTTTCTGCTTTATGTGCTATTTTATTAATATTACAAACTAAAAAAAGGGGGTATTTCTAATGAATAATAAATTTGTATATGCGCCGGGGCCTACCAGCGTAAGGGAAAATGTGAGACTAGAGAGGGCTAAAACTACCACTAATCCAGATGTAGATGAAGAATTTGTTGAATTTTATAAAAATACCTGTGAGAAAATAGGAAAAATAATTAATACTGAAAATCCAGTATACATATTGAGTGGCGAAGGAATTTTAGGATTAGAAGCGGCCTGCGCATCTCTTACTGAACCAGGAGATAGAGTTCTTGTACTAGATAATGGAATTTACGGAAGAGGCTTTAAGGATTTTGTTGAAATGTATGGAGGAGAAGGAGTATATTTTTCAGATAATTATAGCAAAGCTATCGATGTGAAGAAATTAAGCGAATTTTTAGAAGTGGATCATAGCTTTAAGTATGCTACAGTAGTTCATTGTGATACACCAACAGGTGTTTTAAATGATTTATCCAAGATATGCCCATTGCTTAATAAGTATGGAATATTAACTGTGGTTGATTCGGTTTCAGCTATGGCGGGGGAAGCTATAAAAGTTGATGAGTGGAAAATAGATATTGCTTTAGGCGGGTCCCAGAAAGCTTTTTCAGCTCCAGCTGGATTAACTATGGTCAGTATTAGTGAAAAAGCTAAAGCATCAATGAAGAATAGAAAGACTCCTATAACAGGTTTTTATTGCAATTTAACTATTTGGGAAAATTATTATAAAGATAAGTGGTTTCCGTATACAATGCCTATAAGTGACATTATGGGATTAAGCAAGGCAGCTGATAATATTTTAGAGGAGGGAATTGAAAATGTACTTAATAGACATGAAAAGATTGCAGCGGCCACAAGAAAAGCTGTTAAGGAATATGGACTTGAACTATTTTTAACTGAGGGCTATTCCAATACAGTAACTGCTGTTAAGATACCGCAAAGTATAGGAGCATTAAAGCTTAAGGCTCACATGCTAAAGAAATATGACACTTTAATAATTACATCCTTAAAGCCTTATGATGATGAGATTTTAAGAATAGGACATATGGGAGAAAATGCTCGTGAGGATAAAATGGTTTATGCATTAAATGTAATAGGCAAAGGATTAAAGGATCTAGGTTTCAATAGTGAAAAAGAGTTGGTGGAATTGTTTAATAAATATTTATACAAATAATAATTTTATAAATAAAAATGGGGGAAAGACGATGGAAATAAATAAAGTAAAAAGTAAATTTACAATTAAGGACATGGTGGTAACAGCACTATTAATAGCGTTAGTGTTTGTAGCAACTTCATTCATTAATATTAGATTACCTTTCTTATCTAACGGAGGATTGGTTCACTTAGGAAATGTAATGCTATTTACAGCAGCCATTGTTTTCGGAAAAGAAAAGGGAGCCATAGCTGGAGCTGTTGGTATGGCAATCTTTGATTTATCCTCAGGCTGGGCACTTTGGGCACCTTTTACTTTTGTGATAAGAGGAATTATGGGATATATGATTGGAGCTATTACCTGGAGCAAAAATAGAAATGGAAATAGTCTTTTGTTAAATATATTTGCAATGCTTTTATCTGGAGTTTGGATGATAATTGGATATTACATAACAGAAGGGATACTTTATGGCAATTGGATAACGCCAGCAGCATCAATACCAGGAAATTTGATGCAAATTGTTGTTGGATTAATATTAGGGTTACCTCTTGCTAAGGTTCTTAAAAAATATGTAAAATATATATAAAGTCCGAGAAATAATAGTATTAATTTTGAGTTATAAGCAATACTTATAACATTATAAATAAACAATATTGCTTATATTAGCTAGTTGGAAGTATAATAAGGCTGAAATGAAAAGAAAGGAAAACTTACGCATATTTATGAAACTCTTATGGCTTTAAGTGAACTTTCTTTTTACTTATTTTTATGTGATTGATTTGAATATACTAGAATTAGGAGGAATGCAAAATAATGACTAAGTTAGCAGGACAAGATTTATTAAGAAATCCATTTTTAAATAAGGGAACAGCCTTCACAGAAGAAGAAAGAGAAAAATATGCTCTTACAGGTTTGCTTCCAAATGAAGTGAGAACCATAGAACAGCAGGAGCAAATCATATATGAAAGAACAAAAGCTTTTTCAGATAATCTTGAAAAACATAATTATCTTATGAATTTATTTGATACAAATAGAACCCTTTTCTACTATGTTATAGGAAAGCATGTTACTGAATTTCTTCCAATAATCTATACTCCAACCATTGGAGATGCAGTTATAAATTACTCTAAAAACTATGAGACTCCAAAGGATGCAGTTTTCTTATCCGTTAATCATCCGGAAAACATAAAAAAATCCATAGAAGCAGGAATAAAAGGCCTTGAGGAAATAAAATTAATTGTAGTTACGGACGGTGAAGGAGTTCTAGGAATAGGTGACTGGGGAGTTCAAGGAGTTGATATTTCTATAGGAAAGCTTGCAGTTTACACAGTAGCTGCGGGTATTAATCCTAGAAATGTTCTTCCTGTGGTAATAGATGCTGGAACAAATAATGATAAACTTTTAAATGACCCATTATACTTGGGAAACAAGAATAAAAGAATAACGGGTGAAAAATATGATAGCTTCATAGATGAATTTGTAAAAATTTCCACTGAGCTTTTTCCAGAAGTGCTTCTTCACTGGGAAGATTTCGGACGTGGAAATGCCAGCAGGATACTTGAAAAATACAGATCTAAAATCTGTACCTTTAATGATGATATTCAAGGTACAGGAGTAATGATGGTATCTGCTATGAATGCTATTGGAGAGGTTACAAAGATTCCTGTAAAGGATCATAAAATATTGGTATTTGGAGGAGGAACTGCAGGAATTGGTATATCCGACCAAATACTCCTTGAAAAGGTTAGATCTGGGGCTGATGAAAAGAAAGCAATAAAGGATTTTTATATTATAGACAGACAAGGTCTTATTACTGAAGATATGGATGGATTAACAGATGGACAAAAAAAATATGCTAGGTCAAAAGGAGAGTTTGAAAAGCCTTTAACTGACATTGCTGAAATCGTAGCAGCAGTTAAACCATCAGTTCTTATTGGATGTTCTGGAGTTCACGGCGCTTTTTCTGAAGCAGCAGTAAGAAAAATGGCAGAAATAAATGAAAGACCGGCTATTATGCCTATTTCAAACCCTACTAGACTTGCAGAAGCAACTGCCAAGGATATTATAGAGTGGACTGATGGTAGAGCTCTTGTGGTAACAGGAAGTCCTTCTGATCCTGTAGCATATAAGGGAGTTACATATAAAATAGGGCAGGCAAATAATGCTCTACTATATCCTGGGCTTGGACTTGGAATAATAGTAGCAAAAGCTAAAACTGTTTCAGATGCGATGCTTTCAGCAGCTGCCCATGGAATTGCAGAGCTTCAGGATCTTTCAAAGCCAGGTGCATCTATATTGCCTCCTGTTGCGAGACTTAAGGAAGCTTCAAAGCTGGTTGCCACAGCAGTTGTGGAAGCAGCAGTTAAGGATGGACTGAATCGAGCTGAGATAATTGATGCAAAAGCAGCTGTTGAAAAAGAAATCTGGAAGGCGAAATACGAAATTTAATTTAGAGGTGCAAATCTAAAAAAATGTTTTTTGCACAAAAAGGTATGCTAATTTAATTTTTTAGCATGCCTTTTTTAATAATCATTACTTTAAAATATATAGTTGACAAAAGTAAGTAAGTTATTATAATATAGTAGTATAATATAATAAATAATACAAAATATTATATATATACATGTTGTAGTAAAGGAGTGTAAATTATGATTAAACCATTATTTTTATGTCATGGTGGTCCAACTCTTGCAGTGGAAAAGAATGAATATACAGATTTTTTAAAGGAATTAGGAAAGAAAGAAAAGCCGAAGGCTATTGTTATATTTACAGCGCATTGGGAAAATCAAACCACAACCATATCAGCTATAGATTCAAAATATGATATGATTTATGATTTTTATGGCTTTCCAAGAGAGTTATATTCTTTACAGTATGGAGCTAAGGGCTCAACTGAAGTAGCTTTAAAGGTTCAAAATTTACTTAAAAGCAGCAATATAGACAGTTATCTCGACACAAAGAGAGGCTTGGATCATGGAGCTTGGGATGTACTTTATCTTATGTATCCAGAAGCAGATATACCAGTTGTACAGGTTTCGGTTAATCCATTTCTTTCTATGGAGGAAGAATATAAAATAGGGGAAGCTATAAAAAGCTTGGGAGAAGAAGACATTCTAGTAATCGGAAGCGGATCAACGGTTCACAATTTGAGAACATTGACAGATGAAGGAGATAATCCTGTATCCTGGGCGGCACAGTTTGATAATTGGCTTATAGAAAAATTAGAAAGTAACGATAAGAAAGCTTTATTCTCTTATAGGAATTTAGCACCCTATGCAAAGAATGCAGTACCTCGCGAAGAGCATATTGTACCGCTATTTATAGCTATGGGAAGCGGCTTAAGCGACTCACCTAAGCTTCTTCATAAGAGCTATGAGCTTGGAACCTTAAGTCTTATTTGTATTCAATTTTAATTAATTATTACCTGATTTCATTTTAGATTTAAGCTGATAGTACAAAATGTGCTGCCTACTTATTTAGGAAGCACATTTTGGTTTAGGTTTTTTCTTAATAAATATAAGTTTTTCCATGTCTAATAGTTCATCATCATTTTCTATGCGGTAATGAATCCATCCGCCATCGCCGCAAGGGTAACGATTTTTCCACATTTCTTTTGTTTTTGGAAGCATAGTATCTAACATTTTATACAGTTCTTTTAGCTCACTTTTACCTATTGATATTGTAATGGTAAAGAGGCCTTTTTCAAAAAATAAGTAAAATAAATGCTTGCTTTTGCAGCTGTATTTGTATCCCCAGCCGTAGTTATTTCCGAATGGAAATTTTAATTCTCGAATTAAATCATAGTTTTCGGTTAGAAAATTTTCCAATTTGTTTATTCTTCCAGCAGCTTCGATGCCTAAAAGATTAGATATTTCTGAAGCTGAGGGCACCTTCGTTTTGTCCATAAATCGCTCTATTGTACTTGTGTACATTTATATCATCTCCTAAAATTTTCTACATACTTATGATAATCCGTAAAAAATGACAGCTGTATGTCATATTAAATATAAAAAATTTCTTATATTATTGTTATATATTGACAGACATATTTTGTCAATGGTTCATATAATGAAAACAGAAGGATATATTTCTTCTGAATATAAGAATAAGCAGCGTGAGATGAATTATATTTTATATATAAACGATAATAGGATGAAAAGGTGGAAAGCATATGGAAAGAGTATATGATTATAATCGTAGTGTTCATGGGTATGTAAAGAATAACAAAATATATGATAACAGACATCATGTTATGGGATATACTGATGGTTCAATGGTTTATGATGCAAGTCATACACCAGTAGCTTACTTTTCAAATGGGATGGTTTACCACCCGGCTACTGGAGTACCTGTAGGATATTATAATGGATATAATCTTTATAATATGAGCGGCAGGTACTTAGGCTATGGAAATCAAGGATGGTTGGGATTACTAGGTGCCGGCCTTCTCTTAGGATCTCTAGGAGGCTGGTGGTGGTAATTCCTTACTTTTAAAACTGTTCAATTTTTTCGGGGCTACAAAATGCCCCGAATTTAATTTAAGATTGTTGATTAATACATAAAAATTTTAGGTTTATATACACTCACTTATGTGGGTGTTTTTTCATTTAATGCCTTTTTAGTAATTGACATTATACAAACAAATATTTATAATGTTTATTATAAATATAAACATTATAAAGTAAGGTGTAAAAAATGAGCGATAAATTGTTTTTGGAAGCGGATATTAATGAAATTAAAAGAGGATATTCCTTTGATGAGGATAATGGCACATATAAATGTTTGATTTGTGAGGAGAAATTTGAAAATGGAGAAATTTATCCTATTGAAGGAAGATTTTTTGAAGCGGGCAGGGCAGTGGAATCCCATGTGGAAGAAAAACATGGAAATATGCTGAAGTTCTTATTGGAATTTGATAAGAAGTATACAGGTATCACGGATAATCAAAAAAATTTGCTTAAAGACTTTTATGAGGGCATGTCTGATAATGACATAGCTAAAAAGAATGGTGTATCACCAGCTACAATACGCCATCAGAGATTTGCGTTCAGAGAGAAGGCAAAGCAGGCGAAGGCCTATCTTGCTATTTTTGAATTGGTTGAAAGTAAAGCTGGAAGAGATATAAAAGAGGATTTAGTTACATTGCATAGTGGGGCTACTATGGTAGATGAAAGATATGAGGTTACTAATTCTGAACAGGATCAAATAATAAGAACATATTTTGATTCGTTAGAGCCTCTAAGGTTAAAAGCTTTTCCAACAAAAGAAAAGAGAAAAATAGTTGTACTGAGAAAGATATCAGCATTGTTTGAGCCTGGAAATAAGTATTCAGAAATACAGGTTAATGCAATACTTAAACCAATTCATGAAGATATAGCAACTATAAGAAGATATCTTATAGAATACGGATTTCTAGAAAGAACAAGGGATTGCAAAGAGTATTGGCTAAAGAGATAAGGAGTGATAAAAATGAACAGTGTTAATAATTATTTAGATAAGGAAGGAAAAATAAAGGTTTGGCCTTCTAAGCATGATTCCAGACTTTTGGTTTTAGAGTATTTGGCTGATAAATTTCAGTATAATCATTTTTACAGCGAAAAAGAAGTAAATAATATTATTGAGAACTATCATACTTTTGAAGATTATTTCTTGTTAAGAAGGGAGCTTATAGAAAGCAAACTTCTATCTCGCACAAGGAATGGGGCTAAATATTGGAGAACAGAAGAATCCGTTACGGAAGAAAAAATCTGATAATATACAATATAAACAAGCTCCTATGTCTATGTAGGGGCTTGTAAATTTATTAGCAAAGGCTAGCCAAATCTTCCTGAAACATGTTTGCATGTCTTTTTTCATCGGCTATAATTTTTTGAAGAAGCTTTTGTATATATGGATCTTGTATCATAGCTGCGTGGAGTTCATATTGATATATGGCATCTAATTCTCCTTTTATAGCTAGTTGAAGCCTATCAGCTATATTGCAGCCATAAGGCACAAAGGAGCTGTTCCAGTACTCACCGTATTCATTTATAAAAATAGGATTACCTCCAAGTTTTATTATAGTATCTCCTAAAAGATGCAGGTGAGTCATTTCATCTCTGGCTGCTTTCATAAAATCATTGGCAATCTTTTTATTATCTGTAACCATATTATAATATACGTATTGAGAAATTGCAGTGTATTCACTGCTTATTCCAGAATAGTCCTTCATCAGCAATTCTGAATAACATAGGTTTTGTTCCATTTTTCCACCTCCTGGTATAGGATATGAGTGGTAAAATAGTAAGGTGTTATTTTTATCAGCTTATCTAAAAGTTAATTTGAATTTTTATATGAAAAATTATAAAAAATGGAGTATAATAGGAATATAAATTGATTTTAGGAGGGAGATAAAATGGCAAATAGATTTGTTCTAAATGAAACTTCTTATCATGGAGCAGGTGCAATTAAAAATATTCCAGAAGAGGTAAAAATCAGAGGTTTCAAAAAGTCTTTTGTATGTTCAGACCCTGACTTAATTAAATTTGGTGTAACTAAGAAAGTTTTAGATGTACTTAATGAAAACGATTTGAATTATGAACTTTATTCAAACATAAAGCCTAATCCAACCATAGAAAATGTACAAACAGGTGTGGAAGCCTTCAAAAAATCTGGCGCAGATTATATAATAGCAATTGGCGGAGGTTCTTCCATGGACACTGCTAAGGCTATTGGAATAATAATAAACAATTCAGAATTTGCAGATGTACGAAGCCTTGAAGGTGTGGCTCCTACTAAAAATAAATGCGTACCAATAATAGCAGTTCCAACTACAGCAGGTACTGCAGCAGAGGTTACTATAAACTATGTTATAACAGATGTAGAAAAGAATCGTAAGATGGTATGCGTAGATCCTCATGACATTCCAGTAGTAGCAGTAATTGATCCAGATATGATGTCAAGCATGCCAAAAGGCTTAACTGCAGCTACAGGTATGGATGCTTTAACTCATGCTATAGAAGGATATATCACTGCAGGAGCTTGGGAATTGTCAGACATGTTTCATCTAAAAGCTATTGAAATTATCTCACGATCACTTAGAGATGCAGTAGCTAATACTCCAGAAGGAAGAGAAGGCATGGCTCTTGGACAATATGTTGCAGGAATGGGCTTTTCAAATGTAGGACTTGGAATTGTTCACTCCATGGCTCATCCTCTTGGAGCGCTTTACGATACACCACATGGTATTGCAAATGCAATAATACTTCCCACAGTAATGGAATATAATGCAGAAGCAACTGGTGATAAATACAAGTACATAGCACAGGCTATGGGAGTTAGTAGAACAGAAAATATGACTGTAGAAGAATACAGAAAAGCTGCTGTAGCTGCTGTAAGAAAACTATCACAGGATGTAGGAATCCCAGAAGACCTGAAGGCTATTGTTAAGAAGGAAGACATTCCTTTTCTTGCACAATCCGCTTATGATGATGCTTGCAGACCAGGAAATCCAAAAGAAACAAGCGTTCAGGATATAACTAAGTTATATGAGTCTCTAATATAAAGTAATTAAAATTGCTGTAAAGCTGAGAATAAACTAGCTTTGCAGCAGTTTTTATCAGCATAGTTTTTATATAACAAATTCTAACTCTGCTTCTTCAGCACATAAACTTCCGAAAATTCTTTCCTAAATTGCTTTGGAGAAATATTTTTATACTTTTTAAAAAGTTTTATAAAATAGCTGGTGGTGCTGAAGCCCACAGTATTTGCAATTTCTGTAATGTTCATATCCGTAGAAACTAAAAGCTTTTCAGCTTCCATTACTCTTGTGTAATTTACATATTCATTGAAATTCATACCCATATGCTCATTAAAAATTCTAGAAAAATAGCTTGGACTCATATTGCAGAGAAAGGCCATATGAGAAAGCTTAAGTTCCTCATCAAAATTCTCCAAAACATAATCAAGGCAAGGCTGAAGCCTTTGGATAAAATTTATATCTGAAAGAGGTGAATTTATAAAGTCGGTGCTGGTTTCATGAAAATATCTTAGAATCCAAAGAAAGATTCTGCAAATATGATTTTTTATGGCAAGCTCATAGCCGTAAGCCTCTTTCTGAAATTCGTTCAGTATGTCATATAGCAAAGCTGGTATAAAGGTAGTATCTATAATTGATTTTTCTATAACTTTCTGATGCTTTGAATTCTGCAAAATGAAGGGAAGTACATATTTTAGCTGCATATGGTTATGCAGCATTCCATTGTAAATAACCTCGGGCTCAAATCTTAATACAATATATTTTCCGCCGTCTGGAAGGTAGGCATTGATTTTATGCACCTCTTTTGAATTTATTAATACTAAATCTCCTTCGCTGAAATTGTGTGACTTTCCATTTAGTATTACCTCAAACACCCCAGTGACTCCATATAATATTTCTATATAGCTATGATAATGGGCGGGGAAACAATTTCCTGCCTGGTAAGCTTCTTGAAAGTGGCACAAATAATTGTAAGATACACCATTAATAACTTCTTTTTTTTGCTCTAAATTGTTCATATTATCACCTGTATGACAAAATATTTATATTTTTTCATATAAAAATTATATCTAAGTAAAATTCTATAATCTATAATGATGTTATCACAGCAGTTGGAGGTAAGCAATATGAATGTACAGAAAATCGGCGTTCCATTAAAAGGATTCCCTGAGTTTAGCAGAAAAGTAGCTGCGGAGGGAGCTGTTTTATTAAAAAATCAAGAGCAAAATCTTCCTATTAAAGAAGAAAAAATTTCTATTTTTGGAAGAATTCAAGTTAATTACTATAGAAGCGGAACAGGATCTGGAGGAAGTGTGAATGTTGAATATACAACTAATCTCTTAGATAGTCTTCGCAGTAAGAAAAAAATAGAAGTAAATGAAGAATTGGCAGCAATTTATGAAAAATGGATTGAAGAAAATCCCTTTGACAATGGTGGAGGCGGCTGGGCAGCTGAGCCGTGGCATCAAAAGGAAATGCCTTTGTCAGATGAAATTGTATCACAGGCTAGAAAAAAATCAGAAAAAGCCATAGTTGTTATTGGTCGTACTGCAGGAGAAGATCAGGATAATGCAGATGCGCCAGGAAGCTATCAATTAACTGAAGAAGAAAAAGATATGCTTAAAATAGTATGTAAGTATTTTGATAAAGTGGCAGTGGTACTAAATGTATCAAACATTATTGATATGGCATGGCTAGAAGAAAAATGCTATGCAGAAAATATAAAGAGTGTCATATATACCTGGCAGGGAGGCATGATAGGTGGAAATGCAGCAGCAGATGTGCTTGTAGGAGAGGTGACACCTAGCGGCAAGCTGGCAGATACCATCGCATATTCCATTAAAGATTATCCTTCTACCCAAAATTATGGCAGCAAGGTTAAAAACTATTATCAGGAAGATATTTATGTAGGTTACAGATATTTTGAAACTTTCTCCCCAGAAAAGGTTCAATTCGAATTTGGTTATGGATTGTCTTATACAGAATTTAATATAGAAGCTAATGATGCAAAAATTGTTACCAAGGGTGGAGAAAAATATTTTGAAATAGAGGTCAGAGTTAAAAATATAGGGTGTGACTTTGAAGGAAAAGAAGTGGTGCAAGTTTACTATGAGGCACCGCAAGGTGAGCTGGGAAAACCTTCAAGAGTTCTCGCAGCTTTCACCAAAACTAAAACTCTAAAACCTGGCGAAGCAGAGTACATTACTATCAGTTTCCCTATTAGTAGAATGGCATCCTATGATGATGGCGGCTTTACAGGAAATGACTATAGCTATGTATTGGAAAGCGGTGAATATAAGCTTTATGTTGGAAATAGCGTAAGGAAGGCTTCTAGGATTGGAGTAGAAGGAAAAGAAAGTTATAATATAGATAAGCTTCAGGTAATTGAAAAACTTGAGCAGGCTTTAGCTCCAACAGAAAGCTTTACAAGGATGAAGCCAGGAACTAGAAAAGCTGATGGAAGCTATGAAATAATTTATGAAGATGTGCCTAGACAGAATATTTCTTTAGAAGAACGCATAAAAAATAATCTTCCTAAAACTTTTGATTACACTGGAAATCTTGGCTATAAACTAAAAGATGTATATGATAAGAAAGTGAGTATGGAAGAATTTATTGCTCAGCTAACAGACGAGGAGCTAGCTGCTATTGTTAGAGGCGAAGGAATGAGCAGCCCTTGGGTTACTCCAGGAACTGCTTCTGCTTTTGGCGGAGTCACCGATACACTGTTTTCTTATGGAATCCCTATTGCATGTACAGCAGATGGTCCTTCAGGGATTCGTATGGAAGGCGGACTTAAGGCAACACAGCTTCCAATAGGAACTCTGCTTTCTGCTACTTGGAATGTAGAACTAGTAGAAGAGCTTTATAAAATGGAAGGTCAGGAGCTGGTATCTAACAATGTAGACACTTTGCTTGGACCAGGTATGAATCTTAGAAGAAGTCCATTAAATGGACGTAATTTTGAGTATTATTCAGAGGATCCCCTTGTTACAGGATATTTTGCTGCAGCAGCAACCCGCGGTATTAAAAAAGGCGGTTCCAATGCTACTCTTAAGCATTTTGCTTGTAATAACCAAGAAATAGCTAGAAGCAGGGTTGATGCGGTGGTTTCTGAGCGTGCTATTAGAGAGCTTTATTTAAAAGGCTTTGAAATAGCAGTTAAAGAAGGAAAGGCTAGGTCAATCATGACCTCTTATAATCCTCTTAACGGTCATTGGACAGCGTCCAGCTATGACTTAAATACTACTGTTCTTCGTAAAGAATGGGGATTTGATGGAATAGTAATGACGGACTGGTGGGCAATGATGAATGATGTTGTAAAGGGCGGAGAGCCTAGCAGCAAGAACACAAACTCCATGGTTAGAGCTCAGAATGATCTTTTCATGGTAATAAGCAATTATGGTGCAGAAATTAATTCTTCTGATGACAATACTATGGAATCCCTTAAAAATGGTTCGTTAACTAGAGGAGAATTACAGCGCTCAGCTATGAATATATGCAGTTTCATAATGGATTCACCAGTATTTTTCAGAAAGCAGGAATTAATAGAAAAGATAGAAATAGTTGAAGCAAGTAACGCAGTTTCACCAAATGCTTTACATGAATTAGCTGAGAATGCTGAATTTAAGCCTAATGTTAAAGAAGCAGCTTATATGAAGGTTAAAGAAGCCGGAATATACAGAATAGTAGCTAAGGTTAAGTGTCCAGGAAATTACTTGGCACAAACAGCTTGCAATATCGTATTAAATGGAAAGAATGTAGCTACAGTACAAACCAATGGAACAGATAATAACTGGGTAAGATACAAGTTAGGTAAGGTTGAACTTCAAGAAGGTTTATATGAAGTAAAACTTGATTTCATAAAACCAGGAATGGAATTTGACTGGATAGAATTTAAACAAGTTTAAAACTGAAAGAAAAATTATTGCATACCCTCTGCATATTAATTTATGCTGAGGGTATTAGCCTTTGCTTATATTGGGAGGAATTTAAATGGAAAAGAAAATCAAAATTTTAGCTATAGGTAACAGTTTCTCAGAAGATGCCACTCACTATCTTCATAAGATAGCCCAGGCAGGAGGGATAGATACAAAGATAGTGAATTTGTACATAGGTGGATGTCCATTAGAAACTCACTGGAAAAATATACAAGAAAATGCCAGGTTATATATGTATCAAATAAATGGAACGGCTACAGACAATTATGTGTCCATTAAGGATGCGCTTCAAGAAGAGGAATGGGATTTTGTTATAATTCAGCAGGCAAGCCATGACAGCGGCTTAGAGGAAACCTATTATCCTTATATTGAGCAATTATTTCAATATATAAAAGAGAACACTTCCCATGCGGAGATTTTGATTCACCAAACCTGGGCCTATGAAATAGACAGCACTCATGATTGTTTTGGACGATACCATAAGAATCAGCAGGAAATGTATGAGATGCTAAAGAAGGCTTATGCTAAAGCTGCAGATAAATTAGAAATTAGAATTATCCCCTGCGGTGATGTGATTCAAGAAGCAAGAAAAAAAGAACCTTTCATATATGAAAAAGGCGGTATTTCTCTTTGCAGAGATGGTTTCCATATGCACTACATATATGGCAGATATCTAACGGCTGCTACTTGGTATGAAGTCATACTAGGAAAAAATATTTTAGAAAATACCTATGTGCCTGAAACTATTTTTTCACCTGATGCAAATGTGGATTTAAAAGCCTTAAGTGTAATCAAAGACACCGTTCACAGCGTTATAAAGGGTTAAAATTTAAATTTATTTGGCTATGTAAAAACATAGCTTTTTTTTATTCCTGTAACAAATGTTACCGAAACATATAGTAATCCATAGTATTATTAACTCATGAAGAAAATAAAAAATAAATCTTAAAGATTTCAGGAGGATATACATATGGAAAATATGATGTTTTGTTATCAATGTCAGGAAACAGCAAGCTGCAGCGGCTGCACTAAAGTAGGTGTATGCGGGAAGAAACCAGAAGTAGCTAATATGCAGGATTTATTAATATATGTAACAAAGGGAATTTCAGAAATAACTACAAGACTTAGAAAAGAAGGAAAAGTAATCAGCAAAGATTTAAATCATATGATTACATTAAATTTATTCACAACTATAACAAATGCAAACTTTGATGAAGAGATATTCTATGAAAGAATAGTAATGACCTTAAATGCTAAAAAAGCTTTATTAGAAGAATTAACAAATAAGGACAACCTTTCTAAGGCTGCTTTATGGGAAAACTTTGATAAGGATGAAATGGCTAAAAAGGCAAAGACCGTAGGTGTACTAGCTACTGAAAATGAAGATATAAGAAGCTTACGTGAACTTATTATATATGGATTAAAAGGTTTATCTGCTTATTCAAAGCATGCAAATGCTCTTGGCTTTGATAACGAAGAAGTGGATGCTTTCCTTCAGGAAGCACTAGCAAAAACTTTAGATGATACGCTAACTGTTAATGAGCTTATAGAGCTTACTATGGCTACTGGTAAGAGTGGTGTTGATGGAATGGCACTTCTTGATGGTGCTAACACAGGAACTTATGGCAATCCTGAAATTACAAAGGTTAATATTGGTGTTGGAAATAAACCGGGAATACTTATATCTGGACATGATTTAAAAGATTTAGAAATGCTGCTTAAGCAGACAGAAGGAACTGGAGTTGACGTATATACTCACTCAGAAATGCTTCCAGCTCACTACTATCCAGCTTTTAAGAAATATAAGCATTTCATAGGAAACTACGGAAACGCATGGTGGAAGCAAAAAGAAGAATTTGAAAGCTTTAACGGACCAATTCTCATGACTACTAACTGTATAGTACCTCCTAAAGACAGCTATAAAGATAGAGTTTATACTACAGGAGCTGCAGGCTTCCCAGGCTGCAAGCATATTCCGGGCACGGTAGGAGTAGAGAAAGATTTCAGTGAAATAATTGAACATGCTAAGAAATGTGCAGCACCTACAGAAATTGAAAGAGGAGAAATTATCGGAGGCTTTGCTCATAATCAGGTTCTAGCATTAGCAGACAAGATAGTAGATGCAGTAAAATCAGGAGCTATAAAGAAATTTGTGGTTATGGCAGGCTGTGATGGAAGAGCTAAGTCAAGAAATTACTATACAGATTTTGCAAAAGCACTTCCAAAGGATGCGGTTATTTTAACAGCAGGATGCGCAAAATACAAATACAATAAGCTGGAATTAGGAGATATAGGAGGAATTCCAAGAGTTCTTGATGCAGGTCAGTGTAACGACTCTTATTCCTTAGCATTAATAGCTCTAAAACTTAAAGAAGTATTCGGTCTTGAAGACATAAATGAACTTCCAATAGTATTCAATATAGCATGGTATGAGCAGAAAGCTGTAATAGTACTTTTATCCCTATTATATCTTGGAGTTAAAAATATTCACTTAGGACCTACACTTCCAGCCTTCCTATCACAAAATGTAGCAAAAGTTTTGGTGGAAAATTTCGGTATAGCAGGAATCGGAACAGTAGAGGATGATATTGAATTATTCTTCGGCAAATAATACAGATCCGTTGGTTGAAAAGATAAATGTCTATTTAGCAGGGAAATAATAATAAAGGGTATGTGTTTGTGCATACCCTTTAATACTAAAGAAAAGATTAAAGCAGAGACAAAATAGAAAATGAGGAGAATTTTATGAGTAAATACTTAGGACCTATTCATTATAGGTTATATAATAAAATAAAGTTTCAGAATGCTGTAGTTAACCAGGTTATAGAGTTTTCAGAAGAAAATCAGATAGTGTCTGATTTAAAACAGGATATTGAAGAGAAGTTTGGAAGCTTAAGTGATAAGCCTTTAGAAGATATAATTGATGAAAGCAATATACACGGATGGCTTCAAAAGCAAGTTTCTGTGGTGGAATACAGATTTGCTTATGCAGTTACGAGTATTTTAAATAAAGACAAAAGTCATATAGAAGAAATAAAAACAATATTTTTTAACTATAGTAAAAATAATGCGGAAATAGGAGAGGAAGAGCCTTCTTATGCATTTAAATATTTAAATGATAAGCTTTTAGATGGTATGCCTTGCGATAGGGCTAATGCGATTGTTTCACAAGAGGAAAATGAAGTGATATGGAAAAGAAATGTTTGCTTACATAAATCCTATTGGGATGCAGTAGGCGGAGATATAAATGTATATTATACTTTAAGAGAAGCATTAATAAAAGGAATGCTTCATAATTCTAATTTGTATTACGAAAGAGTAGATGAAGTTACAAATAAGATAGCAAGGAGGTAATTTTATGTACAGCATTAACATTATGGTATCAGAGCATGATAATATAATGAAATTTAATAAGGCGGTTAGAAATGCATGCCTTGAAATACTTCAGGGCATGGAACCTTGTCCTGAGGATTTCCATAAGATGATAAGCTTCATTAGAAATTACGCAGATAAGCATCATCATGGTAAAGAGGAGCATATATTGTTTAAAGAAATGCAGCAGCATCTTGGCAATATTGGTACTAATTTAATCACACATGGCATGCTGGTGGAGCATGATTTGGGAAGACTCTACACCTCTGAATTGGAAGCGGCTGTTAATGAATATAGTAAAAGCAAAAGTTTAGACAGCAAGCTTGATATTGTGACTAATGCTGTTGGTTATACCAAGCTTTTGGAAAGGCATATAGATAAGGAAAATAAATTAGTTTATACCTATGCTGAAAAAAATCTTTCACAGGATATTTTAAAGGATGTGGATGTTAGAGTGGAAGAATTTGAAAAGCAAGCAGATGCCAATAATATATCGAAAACTTATTTGACCATATTAGATGAACTATCTAAAAAATATAAGTAAATATAGATTTGTAAAGAAGAAGGCTGTGTTTTATAAACATGGTCTTCTTCTTTAGGTTATGTTTTAAAAATTAAATACTGTAACTAAATCAATAACATAAAAATATTATATAGTATGAATGAAAAATAATCTTATTGATATAAGATATAAAGCAATGATAGAAAGGATACTAATGATGAGCAAACATTCTTCTAATAAAAAAGTGGAATATCAAACAGTATATGTGCCTATACAGCAGAATGACTGCCTTTGTAATCTTAGGTATTTAACTATCTTAATTCTTATAATCTTACAGTTTTCTAACCATCATAAAAAATATAGGGATAAAAATAGATGCTGCGGCGAAGGGACTATAGATAACGGTATACTTTTTATAATAGCCTTGTACTTTTTAACCTGCTGTTAGATATAAAGCAGGTTAAAAAATGAAGATAAGAATTAGTATGCATTGAAGCTTTCCAAAAATGTATCAATATGAATAAACTTGTCATATTCTATATTGTAATAAAAAATAATGTTATACAGAAATTAATGAAGTTTATTCGATAAAGAATAGAGTAACCTAAGATTATCCTACTTTTTAAAGAAAGGAGGTTAGTTTATATGGGATGTTGCTGCTGTTGTAGGAAACAAGTAGTATATCAGCCAGTTATGGTACCTCAGCCTGCTAATAACTGCATATGCAGTTTACCTACTTTGGTAATACTAATTCTTATTATTCTTCAATTTAGCAAGCCTTGCTGCCATCATAGACATGAAGATTGTGATGAATAGAATAGATTCATCTTTATAATAGATAAATATAACTAAAGAAAGGAGGCAGAAAAATGAGCAGTTGCTGTAGAGGTGGAAATCAGCAAATTGGTAATGGAATATTATTTATTATTGCATTGTTTTTCCTAGCTTGTGCTGGATGCGGAACAGGTGGTTGCGGTGGATTAGGAACTGGATGCGGATGCGGTTCTAGTTATGGATTTTATTAATATAAAATAAAAAAGTATAAAGAAGTTAGAGAAAATAAAAACTTCTTTGTACTTTTTTTTATTGACTTCTGCCAAAGAATTATGTAAGCGGTCTTTTAAAGCATGACCTAAAATGTAAGACTGTTAAAGAAAAAAATTTCTTCAACAGTCTTACAATTTAAATTAAATTCGGAGAGGTTATTCAAATTAATCATGAAATAGATGTTGATAATAATATTCTTCATGAAATTTTGGAAGTTCAAGTATGAACTTGTTTTAGTATGCTCCTCTTCCACAGCCAGAGCAGGATAAGAAGAACAATGCGATTATGAAGAGTATACCGTTACCTACTGGAGCATCTTTTGTGCAGCATCTGCTTTCGTCATCATCGTCATGACATCCATGAGATCTTCTTGAAAATTGGAGAACTATAAGAATCAATATTACTAGTGTTGGTAAACTGCATATGCAGTTTCCGCTTTGTCCATAACCAGCTCCGAGACCAGTTAATCCGGGATTAAATCCAGTGCCTATTCCGGGAGTTACAACAGCTGCCATATATTTTTCCTCCTTACTTTTCTATAGTATTTTTACTAAATTTATAAAAGCTTATTTTGTAAATAATTATGCTTAGTATGCTCCTCTTCCGCAGCCAGAGCAGGATAAGAAGAATAATGCTATTATGAAGAGAATGCCATTACCTATTGGAGCATCTTTTGTGCAGCATCTGCTCTCATCATCATCTTCATGGCATCCATGAGAGCCTCTTGAGAATTGAAGAACTATAAGAATCAATATTATTAGTGTTGGAAGACTGCAAATGCAGTTATTTCCTTTTGGTGGTACAGGTACGGGTACAGGTTTGTATTCTATTTGTTTTTTACAACAGCATCTGCTCATTTTTTTAATCCTTTCATGTTAGATTTTTTCATCTATTATTTTTATCTTTAGTTATAGTACACTATATGATAAAAAGCTATAATTTGTTACATTTTTCTCCACCAGTTTTTAGTATAGAAGGATACATACTTATTAGTTATTAACAAAAACTATGATAAGCATTAAGCTGTTATTTTTTAGAGTTTGGAGGGTATGAATGTGGCATATAATCGTTAGTACAGTGATAAAATCACTTTTCGCATATTTGTATTTGATGTTTCTTTCAAGAATTTTAGGAAGAAAATTAATTTCTCAGATGACTTTTTTTAATTTTATAGTAGGCATAACTATGGGATCTTTAGGAGCAGATTTAGCTATAAATGGATGGGATGAATCTATGTCTTCTGGGGTTGCTATGGCTGTTTTGGTAATATTAGCCTTATTAACGGATTTTATAAGCATTAAAAGTATGAGGTTTAGAAAATTTGTTCAGTCTCATCCTGTTACGGTAATAGATAAAGGAGTTTTTATAGAAAATAATATGAGAAGCATAAGGCTTTCAATAGATGAATTAAATATGAAGCTGAGAGAAAAAAATATATTTAATTTTATCGAGGTAGAATTGGCCGTTATGGAAACTGATGGGCAATTATCAGTTCTATCAAAATTCAATAAAAGCCCTGTCCCATCTTCAGAGCTTAGAATGAATAAAGCATCTTCTGGACTTATGAAAGATATAATTATGGATAGTGAGATAATGGAAGAAAATCTTTATAGTGGTGGACTAGATAAAGAATGGCTTATGCATCAGCTAAATAGTATTGGAATTAAATCTATATCAGAGATATTCTATGCAGGTATAGATAATGATAAAAAGCTTTACTTTTCTAAAAGAACAAAATAGAAAACTTAATATTTTTATTAGAAAATTTTGCAATTACTGATTCGTCAATGTAACGCACCACTCATGTAGTACATACTATGTAATATGTGGTTAGATGGGACAGCCTATATATAATGCTACCTAAAAATGCTTGCGTTTAGATTTTAATCTAACTGCTGTATGTGTAAAACTTTAGATTAAAAATATATGAAGTTATTTTTATAAACTGCGAGGAGGTTTTAATGTGGTTAACAATTTAGGTTATGGTGGAGGCTACTATCCAGGATGTGTAGGACAAAGTTCAAATTGTATATGCAGTTTGCCTACTCTTATCATATTGATTCTTATTATATTACAATTCTCTAAGGGGCATGGATGCTGTCATAAACATTATGATGATTAATTAAAAATTAAAATTTATAGCTTTATGTAAAAAACAGTGTAAACGGAGGGATTAAAGATGAGTAGTTATAGAGGATCTAATGACATTATTGGATCAGGAATATTATTTATAATAGCGTTATTTTTCTTAAGCTGTTCTGGATGCGGAAATAATACAGGATATTATGGGGGATCAGGCTGCGGATGCGGCGGAGGATTCGGCATATATTAATATCTTATAGCTGAATTAAATTGTCAGCCGGTTTCATAAATAGATTACGGATGAGAAAGGAGTGAACTCTATGAAAAAGATATATGATGGCAACGAAAGATTAGTTGGATACACAGATGAAAGAGCTGTTTATGATAGGAATTATAATGTAATGGGATATATTAGTGATCCGTATCTATTGGATATTAATGGAAATCCTGTTGCTTACGTATCAGGGACAGGAGTATATGGCATGGATGGCAGACCTATAGGATATTTTAATGGATGGCATGTACACGATAATACAGGAAAAAACCTAGGTCGTGTAGATAGTTCCTGGGGAGGACTTCTAGCAGCAGGACTATTGTTAGGCTTGGCATTTGGTGGCTGGGGCGGAGGCTTCGGCTGGGGACCTGGCCTAGGTTTTGGTTGGGGACCTGGACTAGGTGGCTGGGGTATTGGGCGAGGAATCGGAGGCTTCGGAGGCTTTTGGTGATAATAAATTTATTAAATAGGGGAAAAAAACCCCTATTTTTTTAGTATATATGATGTTAATAAAAATTACATTACTTAAATAATTGTGATAGTATTATCACGAAAACAAACCTGGAATAAATAGCATATTTATATAGTTAAAATGGAGGTTAAATAACAGTCATTGAAATCTTATAGAAGTTTGTATAATATTGTTGAATTTGTTGAAGCTGATAAATGGTATCCATCATCAAAAACCTGTAGTGAGTGTGGTCATGTAAAAACTAAATTATCACTATCAGAAAGAACTTATATCTGCGAAGAATGTGGAGCAGTAATAGATAGAGATTTTAATGCTTCAATTAATTTAAGCAGATATTCAGCATAACTACATGAACAGTTATGTTTGAGGTGTAGGATTCGTTGTATCTGAAGTTAAGCCCTTGGAGTGTTATATCAAACGAAAGTAGTATAATCTTTTAGAATTACAAAATCGGACACATTGAACAGGGAATTAAACAAGCTTTATAGAGTTCTATAAGGTTTTGGCAACGGTATAATGGATGGTATTCAAAGCTTTTACAATTTTATTGTAGATAGAAAAACAGATATAATTAAATTGTTTTTTCAGCACATACAGTTAACCCTAGTGGCAGTATGTATAGCTATTATTGGAGTACCTCTTGGAATAATTGTATCTAAGTCAAGGAAGCTCTCTTCTCCGATTATAGGGATTGCCAATGTTGTGCAGGCTATTCCGAGCTTAGCCTTACTTGGTTTTTTAATTCCGGTGGTGGGCATAGGAAGTAAGCCAGCCATTATAATGACATTGCTTTACTCCTTGCTGCCAATAATAAAAAACACCTATACGGGACTTTCTAATATCAACAAAGATACCATAGAAGCAGCTGAAGGTATAGGAATGACTAAAACTCAGATACTAACCATGGTTCAGATTCCTTTAGACATGCCTGTTATTATGGCAGGCATTAGAATCTCAGCGGTGACTGCCGTAGGACTTACCACAATAGCGGCTTTTGTAGGAGCTGGAGGCCTAGGATATATGGTCTTCTCTGGAGTACAGACCGTGGATAATAACATGATTTTAGCTGGGGCTATACCAGCCTTCATATTAGCATTAGCCATAGACTTTGTAATAGGAAAAATAGATCAAATGGCAAAAGGAAAAAAAGCCAAAGGAATAAGCTTAAAGTATGGCAGAAGTCTATAATATTAGCACTATGCGTGATATTGGTATTAGCAAGCTTTGGTGTATTTAATAAGAAGGATCAGAAGGTTATTACAATAGGTTCTAAGAACTTTAATGAACAATTGATACTTGGCAATATGCTAGCTACATTAATTCAAAAAAATACAGATATAAAGGTAGAGAGAAAATTAAATCTTGGTTGTACAAGCATTGCTTTTAATGCTTTGAAGGCTGGACAGATAGATATGTATGTAGAATACACAGGTACAGGACTAGTGGATATAATGAAGCAAAAAAGTATAAGCGATCCGGATAAAACCTATGATACAGTAAAAGAATATTTTAATAAAAATTATGGTTTAACCTGGCTGAAACCACTTGGCTTTAACAATACCTATACACTAGCTGTCACAAAAGAATTAGCTGGCAAATACAAGCTGGAAACATTTTCGGATTTAGCTAAACTTAGCAATCAGCTTACACTTGGCTGCACTATAGAGTTTAGTAATCGTCAAGATGGGTATTTGGGACTTAAGGATGTATACAAAATGGATTTTAAAGACATGAAGGCTGTAGACGGAGGTTTAAGATATACTGCGTTAAAAAATGGAATCTCTGATGTGATAGACGCTTTTTCCACGGATGGACTATTAGAAGCCTTTGATTTAAAAGTGCTTAAGGATGATAAAAACTTTTTTCCTCCATATTACGTCGTGTCGCTTATAAAAAATGATACATTAAAAAAATATCCTGAATTAGAGCCTATAATAAATAAATTAACGGGTATTATAAATGATGAAGTTATGAGAGGGTTGAATTATAAAGTAGATAAATTGGGTATGCAGCCAAGCAAGGTGGCGGAAGAGTTTTTAAAGGAAAAAGGTATTATATAGCAAATAAAGTTTTATGCCATATTCTGATTTTTAATATCAGGTACGGCTTTTTATTTTAGGCTGAATTTAAAATAATAATGCTGTTTATTTTAATGAAAACAAATGTAAAGGTTTAGAGGCTTAGCTTTTTAAGTTTTCATACTTTACAAGCTAAGCCAATGTGTGTATAATTTATAATCAAAGCAGAATTCACAAAGTATTAATATTTATGTGGAAAAATTAATAAATTCCTTTTATAATAAGGAAAATAAAAATGATAATTGATAATATGGGGCTGATTTTTATTATGTTATCAATTTCAGATATTTATAATATATGGGGGTGTATTTACGTGGAAAATGTAAAGACTGCAGCTGATGCAGCAGAAAACTATGATGAAAAAAATGAAAAACAATCTATATTGGAACTAGCTTATAAGGCGGCGGCGGGTATTGCTAATGCGGTGCTTGTAATGCTTGGAATAGGACTTTTATGTGAAACTATTGGAAAGTTTGTTCATTGGCAGGCATTCATAGGTATAGGAACTATAGCAAAATCTATGCTGTCACCTGCAATAGGGGCTGGAATCGCATATCAATTGGGTGGAAATACTCTTATCATATTTAGTGCTATGATAACAGCCGCGGTTGGAGCTAATGCAGTACATATCACTAATGCAGGACTTATATTTGTATCTGGACAACCAATTAGTGCGGTATTGGCTGCATTAATAGCTGTAGTAGTAGGAAAGGCTGTTGCTGGAAAGACAAAACTAGATATGATGGCTATACCTTTTGCAGCAGTAGTAGTGGGTGGAATAGCTGGTTTAGGCTTAGCTGCGGTAACCACACCATTGCTCAATTGGCTTAGTGCTCAGATAGCCTACTCAATAAATATATCTCCTTTTATTGGATCTGCACTTATATCTCTTGCATGGAGCATTTTGTTAATGACTCCAGCATCCTCTGCAGCTATTGCCATAGCTCTTAAGCTGGATCCGGTATCCAGTGCTGCAGCGCTTATAGGGTGTACAGTTCAATTTGTTGGCTTTACCATTATGTCCTTTAAAGAAAATGATGCTGGGGCTAATATTGCTCAGGGATTAGTAACTCCAAAGGTTCAATTCCCAAATATAATAAAGAATCCGAGAATAGTTATACCTACTTTTATTGCGGCTTTCGTATCAGCTCCTATAGCTACAGCTTTGTTTAAATTTAGGTCTAGCTATGAATTAGCAGGACTTGGACTTAATTCTTTGATAGCACCTTTAAATATTATTGCTAATCAAGGACTAAAAGGAATCTTAATATTTATTCTTACAGGAATAATAATTCCATCTGCCATAATATTACCAATTTATTTTGCCTTTAAGAAATCCGGAATCATAAAATCTGGTGATATGCATATGGATATTCAATAAAAAAATAGTATATTGAATAAAAGGATTTTAAAAGCATATAGCTTATAAAATCCTTTTATTTTTAACATTATTAGCTTATAAAATAGATGTTTTTTAATACTTTACAAAATAATTATGAAAGTTCTTTAAAGGATTTTACTGCATTTTCAAGTTCTGATTTATTTTTGTCAAAACTTGAAGTAAGAGTCCAAGAATTAACTTGATTAAAAGCCTTTGGTGAATCTATTATAGCATTAATGTAAGTTATTTTAACATTATTTACTGTACCTTTTAACTGGAAAATTTTAGCCTTACTACCACTGATAGTGATATCGGTAACGTTAGAAATTTCTGCATCGGTAATTTGAGTTTTTAGTTGAGAAGTTATAGCATCGTAGTATTTGTCTAGAGTCATTCCATCAAAATTATCTTTAGATTCAGATATGACACCTAAGTACTTTTCCTTACTTAAGTCTCCTATACCAATCTTATATAAAGGATTCATACTTTTGATTTGACTTACTTCTTTCCATGAAGTAGGAGCTGATACTTGAAGTTTTCCGTCATCACTTTTAAAATCTTTTGTTTTTATTGTCTCAGTAGCAGCTGGCTTGCTGCTAGTCGTTTTATCGTTACTTTTACTACAACCTGCTGCAGGAATTAAAAGCAAAACGAATAAAAGAATATAAGTTACTTTTTTAAAATTTTTTTTCATTTTTTTACCCCCATTAAAATAAAATACCATAAAATCATACCATATTGTGGATTTACTTTCAATAATAAATTTAAAAATATTATAATAAATTTAAAACAAATGTATTATAAAAATATAAATGTAAAGCTTTAGAACGAATTGTAGAACTATATTTTGAGAAGCATAAAAATTTTCATAAATTTAGTTATAAAAGAGCATAAAAATTTATTTGACAATTCATAAAAATTAATATATTATAATTTTAAAGTCGGTGATCAGAAAGAGTAACTAGAGAAATTTAGTTTAAGCGAATCTGGGGTGGTGTGAGCCAGATACTGTAGTCTTTAGCGAATGGTTCTGTTAGATGAGTTGTGAAATCTTTTGAGAGTAGCATTTTCCGGTAGTCTACCGTTAAAAAGACAGGGTATCGATTTTTCTGTACCTGACAAAGAAAATCTTTAGGTGGCATACACACTTCGTCCTATGGTGAGGTGTTTTTTATTTTATGCGGCTTTGTTAAAGATTAACATGGGTGGCACAACGAGTCACTTCGTCCCATTAGCGGGATGAAGTGGCTTTTTTGTTTTGATTAATGTTTTAGAAATTTATTTAAAGGAGGACTTTAAATTATGATAAATATGTCAAAAGAGAATTTTAATAAGAAAGTAAAGGAGGGAAAGGTTTTTAATCTATATTTGCAGTTTTATGGAGATGAGATAACACCTATAAGCATTTTTTACAATCTGGAAGGAAAAAATAAATTTCTTTTGGAAAGTGCATTTTTTAATGAAAACAAAGGAAGGTTTTCCTATATGGGATCTAATCCATATAAGAAGATATTTAGCAGGAGAGATGAAGTAACTACCATAGATGAAACAGAAAATAGGTTTTCTTTCAATGGAAATGTGATGAAAGAGCTTAAAAGTAACATAAAACTTCCTTATGATGGAGAATTAGATGCATTTGCAGGAGGGGCAATTGGATACCTAGGATATGATGCTGTAAGGCTATTTGAAAAAATTCCAGACAATAACGAAGATGAACTCAATGTACCAGATAGCTTTTTCAACTTATATAAGACCATCATAGTTTATGATCATTTAAAGCATAGCATCAAAATTTTGTACAATGTATTTCCTGAAGAGGAAAAAAGCTATGAGAGTATAGCAGAAGAGCTTAATAGTTTAAAGGATAAGATAAAGGAAATTAAAAGCCTTCACTCAATAGATGAAAAACATGTTAAAAAAGAATTTAAGGCTAGTGTCACCAAGGAACATTACGAGAGCATGGTAGAAAAGGCGAAGGAATATATAAAGGCGGGAGATATATTTCAAGTGGTACCTTCCCAAAGATTTACTGCAGAAACTGATGAGGCTCCCTTTGAAGTTTACAGAAGATTAAGAATAGTGAATCCTTCTCCTTATCTATTTTATATAGAATTCGATGGTTTTACTGTGGTAGGAGCTTCCCCAGAAAGTCTTGTAAAGTGCAGCAGAGGTATAGTAGAAACTAATCCTATAGCAGGTACTAGAAGACGAGGAGAGACAGAAGAAGAAGATAAAAGGCTGAAAGAAGAACTTTTGACTGATGAAAAAGAAAGAGCAGAGCATCTAATGCTGGTGGATCTAGGAAGAAATGATATTGGTAGAATAAGCAAATTTGGCACGGTGGAGGTAAAAAGGTTTATGGAAATAGATTTTTACTCCCATGTGATGCACATGGTATCTACCGTATCTGGAAGCTTAAAAGAAGATAAAGACTGCTTTGATGCCTTATCTGCCTGCTTTCCTGCCGGTACGGTATCAGGAGCACCTAAGATAAGAGCTATGGAAATCATCGAGGAGCTTGAAAATGTAAGGCGAGGAATATATGCGGGTTCAGTAGGCTTCTTTTCCTTCAATGGAGATATGGATAATTGCATAGCTATAAGAACTATAGTGTTTAAGGATAACAAAGCGTATATACAAGCTGGAGGCGGAGTAGTTTACGATTCAGAGGGAAGCTTTGAATATGAAGAAAGTTTAAATAAGCTGAGGGCCTTAAAGGAGGTAATATAAATGATTGCTATAATAGACAATTATGATTCTTTCGTATATAATCTCTACCAATATTTTGGGGAGTTTACGGAAGAAATAGAGGTGTTTAGAAATGATGAGATAACAGTGGAAGAGCTTAAAAAGCTTAAACCAAGGGGAATAGTACTTTCACCAGGACCAGGAAGACCAGAAAGAGCTGGAATATGCATTGATGTGATAAATAGCTTTAAAGGAGAAGTGCCCATTCTTGGTATATGCTTAGGACATCAAGCTATAGGCTGTGCCTTTGGAGGTAATATAGTAAGCTGCAGCAAGATATTTCATGGAAAAACCTCAGTAATAAATGTATATGGCAGCAAAGTTTTTGAAGGAATACCTAATAAGCTTGAGGTTATGAGATATCACTCATTGATAATAGACAGGCAAGAGCTTCCTGGAGAACTTCAAATAATAGCAGATACGGATGGCATAGTAATGGGAGTAAAGCACAGAAATTATGATATTTATGGACTTCAATTTCATCCTGAGTCCATTAAAACCAGCAATGGAAAAGCAATAATAAAAAATTTTGTAAGGAGTGTTTGCAATGTTTAAGGATTATTTAAATAAACTTGTAGCTTTAGAAAACATTTCTGAGGAGGGAGCAGAGGAGTGCATGAATGAAATTATGAGCGGAAATTGCACTCAGAGCCAAATCTCTGCATTCTTAGTGGCTCTTAAAATTAAGGGAGAAACTATAGAAGAAATCACTGGATGTGCAAGAGCTATGAAAAATAAAGCTGAGGAATTTGAACTGGATGGTGATTATTACATTGACACCTGCGGAACTGGCGGGGACGGAGGAAAAACCTTTAATATATCCACTTGCGCTTCAATTATAGCTGCTTCAGGCGGAGTGAAGATAGCCAAGCATGGAAATAGAGCAGTATCCAGCAAAAGCGGCAGCAGTGATGTGCTTTCAAAGCTTGGAGTTCCAATAAGCTTAGATACAGAAGCTTCAAAACTCTGCCTAAAAGAAAATAATATGACCTTTTTATTTGCTCCAGACTACCATAAGGCTATGAAATATGCGGCTCCAGTCAGAGGAGAACTAGGTATGCGGACTATATTTAACATACTAGGGCCTCTCACAAACCCAGCACCTATAAAAGGACAAGTAATGGGAGTATATTCAGAAAAGCTTACAGAAAGTATGGCTAAGGTTTTATTGAAGCTTGGAAGAGAGAGAGCTCTTGTGGTAAATGGAGATGGTCTTGATGAGATAACTATAGCAGGGAAAACTAAGGTCAGTGAACTTAAAAATGGCAAGATATTAAACTACTACATAGATCCGAGAGAATTTGGTTTGATTATGGCAAGCGTGGAGGAAATGGCCGGGGGAAATTCTGAGGAAAATGCAGCAATAATAGTTGATATATTAAAGGGAAAAAAGGGACCTAAGAGAGATGTGGTACTTATTAATGCAGCAGCGGCTTTATATGTAGGGAAAAAAGTAGAGAATTTAAGTGATGGAATTGAATATGCAAGGACACTTATAGATTCAGGTATTGCGTTAGATAAGCTCAACCAGCTATGCGGCTTTGAAAGGAGTGCAGTGCATTGATTCTAGATACTATAGTTGAAAATAGATTACTGAAATTAAAAAATATAAAAAATACAGAATATTACAAAAATATTATGAAAGGAGACTTTAAAAAGGAAGTAAGGAACTTTAAAGCGGCCTTCGCAAAAGGAAATATAGGAGTCATAGGAGAGATAAAAAAGGCATCACCTTCTAAGGGAGTAATTGTGGAGGACTTTAATGTAGAAGAGATATCAAAACTCTACGAGAAAATAAATATTGATGCCATATCAGTGCTGACAGAAGAAAGCTTTTTCATGGGAAGCCTAGAAAATATAAAAATTGCTAATAAGAACACCTCAAAGCCCATATTGAGAAAAGATTTTATAGTGGATAAATTTCAGCTTTATGAAACTAGGTATTATGGTGCGGATGCGGTACTTTTAATAGCAGCAGTACTGAAAAAGGATTTGAAAAATTATTTCGAAGAAGCAAAAAATCTTGGACTTAATTCTCTTATAGAGGTACACAATGAAGAAGAGCTTTACGAAGCTTTAAACTGCCAAGGAGAAATAATTGGCATAAATAATAGAGATTTAAAGACCTTTAAGGTTGATATGAGCATAACAGAAAAAATCATGCTGAAAATGCCAAAGGAAAAGCTTGTAATATCCGAAAGCGGAGTCATGGATGCCGCTGGTATAGGATATCTAAAGGCTATGGGAGTAAAGGGACTTCTTATCGGAGAAGGTTTCATGAGAAGATTATATGACTATGAGAAAATGAAAGAATTTTTAGAAGCAATAAAAAATTCATAGGTGGACAATATGGTTAAAGTTAAAATCTGCGGTATTAGAAGAATTGAAGATGTTTATATGATGAATGAATTAAAACCGGATTATGTGGGCTTCGTATTTGCAGAAAGCAAAAGAAAAGTTTCTATTGAAGAGGCGGAACGATTGTCTAGGGAACTTGATAAAGATATAAAAAAGGTAGGAGTGTTCCTAGAGCAAGACTTAAATTTTATAAAAGCCGCCTTTGAAAAAGCTAGGCTTGACATAATCCAGCTTCATGGTGAAAACCAGGAAGTTTATTGCAAAAGTATAGATTTTGGGGAAGTATGGAGAGCAGTTAGAATTTCAAGCGTTGAAGATATTGAAAACATAAAACGGGAAGCTGCAGCAGGTATACTTTTAGACAGCAAAATAGAAGGAAGCTACGGAGGCAGCGGAAAAAGCTTTGAATGGAAGGTGGCTGAGGATATAGGCAAAAGTCAAAAAATTATACTAGCTGGGGGGTTAAATGAAAGCAATGTAAAAGAAGGAATTAGAATAGTAAAACCCTATGCAGTGGATGTGTCCAGCGGAGTGGAAGTGAATGGTTTTAAGGATTACGAGAAATGTAAAAGTTTTATAAGGAAGGTGAAGGAAGCATGAAGGGTAGCTTTGGAAAATTTGGAGGGCAATATGTGCCTGAAACTGTTATGAATGCTATAAATGAACTGGAAAAAGAGTTTTATAAAGCAATGGAGGATGAAAGCTTTATTAAGGAGTATAGATATTATCTTAAGGATTACTGCGGAAGAGAGACCCCGCTTTACTTTGCAGAAAATCTTACCGAAAAATTAGGAGGAGCTAAGATTTATCTAAAGCGTGAAGATTTAAATCATACAGGAGCCCATAAGATAAATAATGTAATTGGACAAATACTTCTTGCTAAGAGAATGGGTAAAAAAAAGGTTATTGCAGAGACTGGAGCAGGGCAGCATGGAGTAGCTACAGCTACAGTAGCTGCTATGTTTAACCTGGACTGCGATATATATATGGGAGAAGAAGATGTGCAGAGGCAAAAGCTTAATGTTTTCAAAATGAAGCTTTTAGGAGCTAAAGTAAACTCTGTGAAAAGCGGCAGTGCGGTACTTAAGGATGCTGTTAATGAAGCTATGAGAAATTGGGTTACGAATATAGAAGATACTTTTTATGTGATTGGTACAGTAATGGGACCTCATCCATATCCAACTATGGTAAGAGAATTTCAGAAAATAATTGGGCAGGAAGCAAGAAGGCAGATACTTGAGAAGGAAGGAAGACTTCCAGATGCGGTTATAGCCTGCATTGGAGGAGGCAGCAATGCCATGGGAATTTTCTATCCATTTATTGAAGATAAAGAGGTTAAGCTTATAGGGGTGGAAGCTGCAGGCTTAGGAATTGAAACTGGTATGCATGCGGCCAGCTTAAATGGAGGCTCTCAAGGTGTAATACATGGAATGATGACCTATGTGCTTCAGGATGAAGATGGACAAGTACTGCCAGCCTACTCCATATCAGCAGGCTTAGATTATCCAGGAATAGGACCTGAACACGCTTATCTTCATGATATAAAAAGAGCGGAATATACTTCAGTGAAAGATTCTGAAGCCTTGGAAGCTTTCAATATACTTACCAAGGAGGAAGGCATAATTCCAGCCTTGGAAAGCTCTCATGCAGTAGCTTATGCTTTAAAGCTGGTACCTGCTATGAGCAAAGATAAAATTGTTATAGTTAATATTTCAGGAAGAGGGGATAAGGACATAAATACTGTGGCAGCAAGAATGGGGGTAGAAGTTTAATGAATAGAATTGATAAAGCTTTTGAAAGATTAAGAGAAGAAAATAAAAAAGCGCTTATAACCTTTATTACAGCAGGGTATCCATCCTTGGATTATACGGAAAGGCTTGTTTATACTTTAGAGAAAAATGGTGCGGATATAATTGAAATTGGTATTCCCTATTCGGATCCTATGGCTGATGGACCACTTATACAAATGTCTTCTCAGCAAGCCTTAAAAAATGGACTTAAAATTAAAGACGTAATGAATACCGTAAAAAACATAAGAAAAAATTCTCAGGCAGCCATAGTGTATATGCTATATTACAATAACATATATAAATATGGTATGGAGAAATTCATTAAAGATTGCAGTGAAGCTCAAATTGATGGACTTATAGTGCCTGATTTGCCACTAGAAGAAAGGGAAGGCTTAGAAAGACTTTCAAACTTAAAGGGAATTCATTTAATTCCGCTTGTGGCCCCTACCTCTCAAAGCAGAATAGAAGAGATTGCCAAAAACGCTAGAGGCTTTGTTTACTGCGTGTCGGTATCAGGAGTCACAGGAGTTAGAAACAATATTAGCACAGATATAGAAAATTACATGAAAGAAGTGGAAAGATCCACAAAAACCCCTAAGGCCATAGGCTTTGGCATATCCAATAAGGAAATGGCTGAAAAATATAAGACTTATTGTGATGGAGTAATAATAGGAAGTGCCATAATAAAAATAATATCAGAGAATACTGGTGAAGATATTTTAAATAAAGTAGGAGAATTTGCCTGGGAAATAAAAGAAGTACTTTGAGGAATCAGGCTATGTTTTAAAAGAATGTTGATATAGATTTATGATCCTAAGAGTTTTTAGAACTCCAAAGATAATATCAACATTTTAAAACGTAGCCTTTCCAACTAAAGGAATGCTTTAAAGCAGCGTAAAAATTTATATTGAGATATATTGACAGTGGTTATCATTTGAATTATAATGAACATAGTTCATAAAGGAGAAAGCAATATGCCAAAGATATTAGATAATCCACGACAAATTATATTAAGCTGTGCAAAAGAAATACTTCTTAACCAGGGCTATAAAGGACTTAACATGAGGGCTATATCTCAAAAGTCAGGGATAGCTGTAGGTACCCTATATAATTATTTCCCTGATAAAAGGGACATAACCATTCAGCTTTTAGAGGATTATTGGCTTGGGTTCCTTAATGTTCTAGAACGGGTTCAATTAGAAGATACAAGCATATATGAAAAACTTAGAGAAATTTATGAAGAACTCTGTTTATTTGTAAAAACCTTCAAGGAGGTTTGGCTGAAAAACTATACTGAAGGATATACTACGGATCAAATGATTAGAAAAAAGAGTGTCACAGAAAGATTTAATAGCAAATTAGAAGAGATACTTGTGAAAGCTAAGGAAAAGGAAAATATAAATCTTTTTATGGAGCCTTACTTGATTTCTAAATTTATAATTCAAAATTTTATAATGATGTCACAGATGAACGACTTTGATTATAATGATTTTGAGAAAGTGGTAAAAAAACTTCTGCAGTGATGCAGAAGATATTTTATGAACTTAAATGAACAATGTTCATTTAAAAGATAGGAGGGTTATGATGAAAAATAAAAAATCTGCATTAATATTAGTGCTATTTCTACTTGGAATTTTTATGGGAGCAATAGATACAGGAATAGTTTCTCCTGCTAGAGAAATTATTCAAAACAGCTTTGGTGTGGATAAAAGCTCTGGAACTTGGATAATAACTCTTTATACTCTTGTTTATGCCATATCAATGCCTATAGTAAGTAAAATGAGTGATAGATATGGGCATAAAAAAGGATATGTATTTGGAATAGCTACCTTTGGATTAGGCTCATTTTTGTGCGGAATCTCAAATTTTTATGGAAACTTTACCTTTATGCTTATTGCAAGGGGAATTCAAGCTTTGGGGGCAGGCGGAATAATGCCTATAGCTAATGCAGTAATAGGAAATAGTTTTCCTGAAGAAAAGAGAGGAACTGCTTTAGGACTTGTAGGTATGATATATGGAGTAGGAAATATTCTGGGGCCTACCTTAGGCAGCAGCATTATCGATATTGCAGGCTCAAGCCATTGGGGTTGGATATTCTTCATAAATGTGCCTATAAGCATAATAATATTATTTTTAAGCAGAAAGATGGAAGAATCCAATGCAAAAATGAGTAAACCAATAGATTTGATAGGTGCATTTACTCTTGCCATCTTAATTGGAAGCCTCATGTATGCTCTTACAAACACGGATTTTTTTAATTTACTTACCAGCATTAAATCTAAGGATGTTTATCCATTTTTAATAATATTCATAGTAATGTTACCTATAGTTATATATATAGAAGGAAAAGCGAAGGATCCTATATTAAACCTAAAGTATTTTAAGGATTTTCAAATACTCATGATACTTATAACAGCTTTTATAGTAGGTATAGGGATGATGGGTATGGTATTTGTACCTCAATTTTCTGAGAATGTGCTTAAGCTAAAGGCTGGCAGCGGAGGATATCTAATAACACTATTAGCTTTGTTTTCTGGAATTGCAGCACCTGTGAGCGGAAAATTGATAGATAAGAAAGGAGCTAAGTTTGTTCTTATACTTGGTTTCTTATTTAATATTTCAGGCAGCCTGTTCTTAGCTTTTGTTACCACAAAGCTGCTTTCCTTCTTCAGCGTGATGGTAGGATTAGCTCTTATGGGTATAGGCGTAGGTTTTACCATGGGGGCACCACTTAATTATCTGGTACTTCAGACAGTGCCTAAAGAAGAGAGCGCAGCAGGTCTTGCTACTATGTCTTTACTTAGATCTATTGGTCTTGCCATATCACCAAGCATATTAATAGGCTTTGTAATTAATTCCTCTAAAAATCTTCAAGGAAAGCTTATGGAAGTGCTTGCACCAATAATGAGGCAGGGAGTAATGACCTCCGCCTCAGGCAATTCCAATGCAGCAGCTTCCTTTAAAAGCTTGCAAAATGCAGATGTAACTACAATAGTACCTATGCTTAAAAAAGCCTTGGGAGAAGTTGTCCCAAAGAATGTAGAGCCAATGATTTCAAAAGCTATAGATTCTTTCAGCTCAAAGCTTGTAGATACTTTTCAAACTACTATTAATACAGGATATTGCCACATGTATGTAGCAGCAGCAGTAATAGCTCTTATAGGACTTATTGCTACACTTTTGCTAAGAAATAAAGAATCTGCTTCAAATCAGAGTAAGGATAAACACTGATTTGAAACAGAGTGAAAATAAAAAATAGAATAAAATTTTTAGCTGCTTTCCTTTAAATATTTTGAAGGAAAGCAGCTATTTTTTTGTTTATTGCTTTGTATAAAGTACCAATGCAGCAAATAAAAATGTGTTAATTTTTACATAAAAGGTATTGACTAAATTGCAGTAAAGGATTACAATATAATTAATCAATGCAACCGATTGCATGTATTTAAATTATAGGGGGAATAAGAATGAATAAGCATATTAAAACTTTTCTATGTGTTTTGACTACTGCAGTTATGACTTTTACTGTTGTAGGTTGTTCTAAGAGTAATGGTACAAGCGGAAAAACCGGAAAAACATTAACTGTATGGTCACATTTTAATCAGTCTGAAGTTACCGAAATAGACAAGCTAGCTCAGGAATGGGCAAAGAAAACTGGAAACAAGGTTAAGGTTCTAGTAGATAACAGTGATTTCCAAGCTTTTAAGACTGCAGCACAAAGCTCAAAGGGACCAGATGTAATGTTTGGTATTGCTCATGATAATTTAGCCACATTTCAGCAGGCAGGACTTTTAGATGAAGTTCCTTCAGGAGTGCTAGATGAATCAAAATACGCTAATAAACAGGTTTTGGATGCATTAACTTGGGACGGAAAGAAATACGGATTTCCTATAGCTATGGAAACTTATGCTTTATTCTATAATAAAGATAAAGTAAAAGAAGCACCAAAAACAACGGACGAACTTATAGACATGGCAAAACAAAACGGCGGCTTCCAGTATGATATAAATAATTTTTACTACTCCTATGCATGGATATCAGGTGAAGGCGGATACGTATTTAAAAAGACTAACGGAAGCTATGATAAAAATGATACAGGCCTTGGCAGTGCATCAGCTGTAAAAGCTTATGATTTCATACAGTCATTAACTCAAAAAGATAAATTTATGAATGGAGATATAAAGGGCGATGATGCAAAGGCATCCTTCATAAATAAAAAGACAGCCTTCTATATTTCTGGAGCTTGGGATGTTGAAGCTATACAGAAAGCAGGAATAAACTTTGGAGTAGCTAATTTACCAACTATAGATGGGAATACAGCTAAACCTTTCATGGGGGTTCAGGCAGGATTTGTAAATGCTAAGTCCAAGTCAAAGACAGAGGCTTGGGATCTTGTTAAATATTTAATTGAAAATTCAGCAGAACCATTAATAAAAACAGGACATAGAATTCCAGTTTTAACAGATGCACTAAATAGTGATGCTGCTAAGAATGATGTGACTGTAAGCGCATTTTCTGCTCAGACTAAGGATGCTGAAATCATGCCTAATATATCTGCTATGGCAGCAATTTGGACACCTGTAGGAAACAATCTTCAGCTTTTAACTCAAGGAAAACAGACTCCACAGCAAACAGCTGATAATATTGCAAAACAGGTTAAAGAAGGTATAGCTCAGCAAAAATAAAATATATATACAAGGGGGAGAAAAATTTAATCCCCCTTGGTTTATATTAATTAAGGAGGTCTATTTATGGAACGTATAAGAAGAAAAAAGTTTTTGAAGGGTGTTAGTCCATACTTGTTTTTAGCACCAGCACTTATAACAATATTTATATTTGTACTGCTTCCTATATTATATACAATATACATTTCCTTTACGGACTACAGCTTAAAAAATATGGATAGTTTTAAGCTCATAGGTCTGCAAAACTTTAAGAATATAATACATGGACCATTTACGAACAGTTTCTTACCAATATTTTTGTGGACAATGGTATTTGCTGTATTATCCACTGCCGGATGCTTTTTTACAGGTCTTATATTAGCAATTGTATTATCAAATAAAAACATGAAGGAAGCTTTTATATATAAAGCTATACTTATAATTCCTTGGGCACTTCCAGCAGTAATAGCAATAGTATCCTGGAGAGGACTCTTCAATACAAACTATGGAGCTATAAATTTATTTTTGCTAAAGTTTCATATGATAAAAGAGCCTATAATGTGGCTGGCTAACAAAGACTTTGCCAGAGCTGCTGTAATAATAGTAAATATTTGGCTAGGATTTCCTTATATGATGAATGTCTGCATAGGTGCAATCTCTGCTATACCTGAAGATTACTATGAATCTGCTGAATTAGATGGAGCTAACAGATGGGTAAAATTTAAGAGCATAACTTTGCCAACACTAACTCAGACTGCCTATCCACTATTAATATCAAGCTTTGCATTTAACTTTAATAACTTTAATTCTGCCTACCTTTTAACGGGAGGAGGACCAGCAAATCCTAATAATCAATATGCAGGATATACAGATATACTTACATCTACTGCATATAATTTAACAACTACAAACAACCAGTATGCTATTGCTGCAGCTTTAAGTATTCTTATATTCTTTGTAGTAGGAACTATATCCTTTATTCAAATGAAAGCATCTGGTCAGTTTAAGGAGGTTAACTAATATGGATATTTCAATATCAAAAAGAAATAACAAACCGGCTGAAGCTAATGCGGTTATGTATAAAAAAAAGAGGCTCAGATTTGGGGAGCTGAGGGATCTATGGCTTTCTAGAATATTCATATGGATTTTCATAGCTGTTGTGTTAATTCCTATATTCTTCATAGTAGGAGCATCGCTAGCGCCTGGAGATACATTTTCGCAATCAGGCAAGATGTTCCCAAGCAAAATAACCTTTGATAATTATATTAATGTTATACAGCAAACTGATTTTTTAACTGTTTGGGTTAAAAATTCTATGATAATATGTTTATCTGTTTCTTTTATTCAATTGTGTCTTACAGTTCCAGCTGCATTTGCATTTTCCAGATTAAAGTTCTGGGGAAGAAGAAACGGGTTAATGTCACTTCTTCTGCTTCAGATGTTCCCAGGAACAATGGCCATATCAGCTATACTTGCTATTGCTTTTAAAATTGGTTTTATGGACAATATAGCTGGTCTTGTTATTCTTATGTGCGGAGGAAGCGCATATAATATATGGCTTATGAAAGGCTACATGGATGGTATTCCAAGGGAGCTGGATGAGGCAGCTTATGTGGATGGAGCCAATACTTTTCAAGCTTTTATAAAGATTATAGTTCCTATGTGCAAATCCATGATGGTAGTTATATTCATATTTGTATTTATAGGAACCTACAGTGAATTTATGTACACTAGCGCACTTATGAAAGACCCAGAAAATCAGACCATTGCTACAGGTTTATACCAATTCGTTAAGGATAAATATTCTACAAATTGGACTCAATTTGCAGCAGCTTCTGTTATGGCAACCTTGCCAATTGTAATAGTATTTTCACTATCACAGAAGTTTATTGCAAAAGGTTTAGTAGCAGGAGCTGTTAAAGGCTAAGGAGGAGAACAATGAACAAATATGCTATATATCATCAACTAGAAGCACCATATGTTTATGGGATAGATGAAGACACTTTGGTAATAAGACTAAGAACAGCTAAAGGAGATTTAAGACGCTGCAGGATATATTATAAGGATAGATATGATTGGGAAAAGCCCTATGATGTAAAAGCTATGAATATAGCTGATACCAGCGATTTATTTGACTACTATGAAGCTAAAATAACAATAAAAGAAAAAAGATTCAGATATATATTTGAGCTTGAAGATAATTTAGGAGACACACTTTTCTTAAATGAAAGAGGCCTGGTTAAGGAACTTGCAGAACCTGTAGAGCAAAATGGATTTCAATTTCCGTATCTTAATTCTGCAGATTTATATGAAAGCCCAACCTGGATGAAAGAAGGCATAGTTTATCAAATTATGCCGGATAGATTTTGTAACGGAGATAAAAGCAATGATCCCAAGGATGTTATGCCCTGGGGAGCAGAAGTAACTCAGAAATCCATGTTTGGAGGAGATTTGCAGGGCATAATAGATAAGCTGGATTACCTAAAAGAATTAGGAGTGAATATAATATATCTTACTCCTGTCTTTGAATCTTCTACTAATCACAAATATAATACTAAGGATTATTATGCTATAGATAAGACTTTTGGAGATGTAAATAAGGCAAAGGAATTAGTTGAAAAATGTCACGAAAAGGGCATGAAAATACTATTTGATGCTGTGTTCAATCACTCAGGTGATGATTTCTTCGCCTTTGAAGATGTAGTTCAGAAGGGTGAAAAATCAAAATATAAGGATTGGTTCTTTGTAGAAAGTTTCCCTGTGGACAAGAAGAAGGTAAACTATGCCACTTTTGCTAATGATGTAGTAACTATGCCAAAGCTTAATTCTGCCAATATTGAAGTAAAGTCATATCTTTTAGAAGTAGCCAAGTATTGGATTAAAGATGTGGGAATAGATGGATGGAGACTGGATGTATGCGATGAAGTAGACCATGTATTTTGGAGAGATTTTAGAAAAGCTATAAAGAGTGTGAAAAGTGACGCTGTAGCTGTAGGAGAGATAATGCATGAGTCCTTAGCTTGGTTAAAGGGAGATCAGCTTGACAGCATAATGAATTATCCAGTAAAAAATTTATGTGTGGACTTCTTCGCTAAAAGAATCATATCCTTAGAGGAATTTGATAATGGACTTGCTGTTAATAGAAATCTTTATATGGACAGCATAAACAGAAGTTTATTTAATCTTGTGGGAAGCCATGATACTTCAAGGTTTTTAACGGAGGCTGGAGAGCAGGTTGAAAGATTAAAGCTGGCAGCTGCTTTTCAATTTACTTATATAGGTGTTCCATATATATATTATGGAGATGAAATAGGACTTACAGGTGGACATGATCCCCAATGCAGAAAATGCATGATATGGGAAGAAGATAAACAGAATAGAGAACTGCTAGAATTTTTCAAGAAGTTAACAGCTATTAGAAAAGAAGAAAAAACATTAACCTATGGAGACTTTAAAACTTTATTTAGTGAAAATCAAGTGTATTCTTATTTAAGAAGTTTTAATGGAGAAGAGATAATAGTTGTTCTAAATAATAGCGACGAAAACAAGATAGTTCAAATAGATAGACTTAGCGGAATATATCTAGAACTTATGAAAAATAAAGAAGAAAACATAGACAAACAAGTGCTATTACTGCCTAATGAGGTAAAGATATTTAAAAATATAAGATAAAGATAGCTGCTGAAAAATTAGTTCATATTAATTTTTCGGCAGCTATTTTTTTATCAACATTTTTTTGGCTATGTTTTAAGTCAGTGTTGATTTTTACACTGACTTAAAACATAGCTTTATTATTTATGCTTTCTTCTTTTTAACACTATAATTCCAACTATTAAGGCAGCCAATACAAACAGGACAGCAATGGATGCTAGTACATATATTAATAAATTTGAGCTTTCTGGAGCTAATATTAGTGAGCCCAGAGGAGCAAGCTCAACAGTTAATTTTCCGTTACTTACACTATATTTTTTATTATCAATTAGATTTATAAGCTTTTTAGCAGCAGTATTATCCATAGGAATTTCTACATGCTTATCTTTAGCTGAAGTATTAAATACAGTAAATATTTGTTTATTGCCTGATTGCCTGCTAAAGCATAGTGCCTCATCGTCACAGTACAGAATATTTATATCTCCGCCTGTTAAAGCTTCATTACTTTTTCTTATAGAGGTAAGTTTTTTTACGTAATCTGTTATAGGAGAAGTTTTGCTCCAATCCATAAACCTTCTGTTATCAGGATCATCGCCGCCCCCCATTCCTATTTCAGTGCCGTAGTACATGGTAGGAATACCCGTATAAGTCATCATAAAGGTTAAAGAGGCCTTAAGTCTTTCTTCGGTATAATCAGATGTGGTGCTTACAAATCTTTTCACATCATGATTGTCAATAAAAGTAGCCATAAGGGATTTGTTAGAATAAGTATCGCTTTGCTGAATAATATTTTGTAGATTGTAGGCATTGCCTGTACCGTTGAAGGCGCTGTCTATGGCGTAATAGGCTGGATAATCTAATAAACCATCTATGCCTGTATCTTGATAAGAAGCCACATAGGGAGCACTGTTGTTTAATACCTCTCCCACAAAATAAAAGTCAGGATAATCTTTTTTTATTTCTTTAGTAAAGTCTGTCCAAAAACTTTTAGGAACGTGCTTTACCGTATCAAGTCTATATCCATCAATAGCAGTCTCTTTTATCCACCATTTGGCCATATCAATTAAATATTTTTTAACTTCAGGATTATCTTGATTTAAATCAGGAAGACCAGCTAGCCATCCATTTTCTATAGAATCTTGATTGGAATAATCTATAGGTTTATCAGCATGGAACCAGGAAGCTTTTGAAGGATCGGAAACCCAAGGATTGTCGGTACCAGTGTGATTTACTACAAGATCAAATAAAACCTTTATACCTTTTTTATGAGCTGTATTTACTAGTTCTTTTAGCTTATCCATTGTTCCAAAATGCTCATTAGTCTTATAAAAGTCAGTGGCCCAATAACCATGATAACCGCCTTCTTGGTTTTGCACCACGGGAGTAATCCATATAGCTGTAAAACCTAAGCTTTTTATATAATCAAGCTTGTCTATAATGCCTTGGAAGTCACCGCCTTCATAGGAAGAGGGATTGTTTATATCTGCACCAATATCATTGCTTTTATCACCGTCAAAGAATCTGTCAGTAACAATAAAATATATTAAATCATCCTTGGTTATTTTAGTTGATTTACTTTTAGCGTAGCTATTAATAGGAAGAAATAAAGAGAAAAACACTGAGAATGAAATTAAAAAAGAAATAATATTTTTTAATGCTTTACACACAGTATCACTCCATTACAATGTATTCAAACGGTTGCACAAAACAAAAAATTTTTTTAAAAGTTTAAAAAATCTATATTTAATTTTTCAAAGGAACTTATTATTCTATCAAAATCCTTTAAGTTATTAGAGGAACCTACAGCCACTGCCTTCATACCTGCCAATTTGGCGGCTTCGATACCTGCCTGAGAATCTTCAAATACAGCACATTCCCAAGGGGTCAAATTGATTTTTTCCGCAGCGATTAGAAATACCTCAGGATCAGGTTTTGCCTTACTTACCATATTGCCATCTACTATAGCATCAAAGTATTTTTCAAGCTCTAGATTTCTCATAATAAGCATTGAGTTTTTGCTGGCAGAGCCTAAAGCAACTTTTATATTCTTTGAATGGAGTTCCTTTAGAAAGTCCTCAACGCCAGGGAGTAGCTCGCTCTTGTCCATCTTTGATATATATTCTACATACCAAGAATTCTTCTTTTCTGCCATGAAAAGCTTTTCTTTATCACTAAAAGAAAGATTTCCTACACTAAGCAGTATATCTAAGGACTTCATCCTGCTTACTCCTTTAAGCCTTTCATTATCTTTTTCAGTAAATTCGAAGCCAAGCTCTTCGGCTAACCTTTTCCAAGCCTTATAATGGTATTTGGCAGTATCTACAATAACGCCATCTAAATCGAAAATACAACCTTTAATCATATATTACATCTCCTTAACAATAAATTATAAATTATTTGCATTATTACTTATATTTATATTATAATACAAATTGAGACCTTATGCAAATGGTTGCACAAACTTGATGAAAGCTTGACTAATGTCACTTTGCAAGGGTAATATTTAATTACGAATTAGAGTGGTTTTAAAGAACAGGAGTGGTGTAAAATGGCTGCTACTATAAAAGATGTAGCTAAAGAAGCTAATGTTTCTCCTTCTACGGTTTCTAGGGTCCTTACCAACAATCCTAAGATAAGTGATGAAACCAAGGAAAGGGTATATAAAGCAGTAGAAAAGTTAAAATATTATCCTAATGCTATGGCAAGAAGCCTAGCTCATAATTCTACTAAAATATTAGGGCTAATACTTCCTAGTGCGGCAGAGGATTTTCACAAAAATCTTTTTTTTATAGAGCTTATGACTGGAATAGGTGTGGCAGCAAAGGAAAGAGAATATAATATAATGTATTCCTTCGGAAGAAATGAAAAGGATGAGCTTAGCTGCATTAAAAAATTTACTAATAGCAAATTAGTAGACGGAGTGATACTTCTTACTTCAAGAAGTAACGATAAATGTATAAAGTATCTTAAGAGCATAGATTATCCTTTTGTGGTAGTTGGAAGACCAGAAGAGGTTAAAGATGTAATTTGGGTAGATAATGATAATTTTGAAGCTATGTACAGCGTGACAAGCACTTTTATTGAAAAAGGATTTAAGAATATCGCTTTTATCGGGGGACCTGAAGGTCTTAACGTTTCTATAGATAGAATGGACGGCTTTACTAGATCTATGAAAGCTCATTGCATGGAAATAAAAAAAGAGTTAGTAGTAAGCTCAGAAGAGTTTGAAGAAAAAGCGGGATATGAAGCTATGATGAAAATTTTGGACAAGGACATTCCGGATGCAGTAATCACTGCAGATGATCTTATCGCTATTGGAGCTATGAAAGCCATAAAGGAGAAAAATATAGAGGATAAAATTGCTGTGGTAGGCTTCAATAATATACCAATAGCGGTGTATCAAAATCCGCCTCTCTCCTCTGTGGAAATAAATACTTATGACCTTGGGTATAATGCTTCTAAGCTTCTTTTAGACAGGCTAAAGGAAGAAAATTATTCTAAGTATAATCATTTTATTGTAAAAACCACTCTTATTGAACGCGAGTCCTCAAATTTATAGCAGAATTACATAAAAAAATCAGCTTGAATAAATCACTATTCAAGCTGATTTTTTCTAACATACTTTAAATTGACCTCAATTGGGGGGACAATAAAGCATGAATTTTAAACTGTTATTTAATGTACATTTCTTCATAGTATTCTTTAAGCATTCTTTCTACTGAAAAATAATCTTTAGTAGAAAGTATACTGTTTTTCATCATTTCAACCCATTTATCTCTATCGGAGTAGTAGGTAGGTAAAACTTCCTTCAATAAAACTTTATAGAGACATCCAAGATCATGGGCGTCTAAAACTTCGAAGTCCTCACTTTCAAAGCCATCTCCAAACTGCCATCCGTTAACTCCATGCTTACAAGCTTCTGGCCACCAACCGTCAAGTATGCTTAAGTTAAGAACTCCATTCATAGCAGCCTTCATTCCAGAGGTACCGCTGGCTTCTAGCGGACGTCTAGGATTGTTAAGCCATATATCTGATCCATGGGTAAGCATTCTTCCTATAGTCATATCATAATTTTCAAGGAAAACTACTGCATTAGGATAACGCTTAGATATATCAACTATATTTTCAACAATTTTCTTACCTGTGTCATCTAGTGGATGAGCTTTTCCTGAAAATACGATCTGAATTTTTCCCTCTTTTAAGTAGGGTTCTATAACTTCAGGCTTTGTAAATATTAAATTGCTTCTTTTATAAGGAGCTGCTCTTCTGGAAAAGCCTATTAATAGGGCATCGCTGTCAAGCTTAACACCATTGCGTTCATATACAAAATCTATAAGTTCTTTTTTATTTTTCATATGCTGATTCCAAAGTCTATCTTTGCTTTCACTGCTTCTGTCATAGCTTTCAGCATAGGAAATCATATTTTCATCTACCCAAGTAGGCAAATGAATAGCATTTGTTATGCCGATTATTTCTGAACGCCCGTTTACTTCAGACCACATTTTATTGGCAGTTTCCTTATGAAGCTGAGCTACTGCGTTTGAAATTCTAGAAATTCTAAGAGCTGCCACAGTCATATTGAAAGGAGATCCTCCTATTTCTATCAGCTGCTCTAAGGTAAGACCAGAATTAGCTCCCATATATATTAATCTGTCTAAAGTGTGATATTCATTGCCTTGAATTATAGGAGTGTGAGTAGTAAAAACTATTTCTTCTCTGGAAGCCTTTAAAGCATCTTCAAAGAAAAAGCCTTTATCCATCTTTTCTTTTATAAGCTCAAAACCAGCAAATAGAGCATGACCCTCATTAAAATGATATACATCCACAGGAATGTTAAGGGCTCTTAACGCTCTTATACCACCTATGCCAAGCACCATTTCCTGAGCTATTCTTTCCTCGCCGAACCATCCGTAAAGCTGACCTGTTATCCAAGCATCTTCATTTTCAGGAAGATCCGTATCTAGAAGGTAAATTGGAGCATTATTGTATTTATCACAGAGCCACACCTTGCAGGTAACATCTCTTTGTCTTATTTTAACCTTAACTTTAACTCCTGTATCCTTTAAAAAATCATAGTCATAATTATGATAAGCATCAAAAGGCTTACCATCCTTATCAAGCATCTGATCTGAATATCCTTGTTTCCACTTTATGCCTATTCCTATCATAGGATAATCAAAATCTTTAGCTCCTTTGAGATAGTCTCCAGCAAGTATTCCAAGACCTCCAGCATAGGTCCTCAGCTCAGTATCCAGGGCATACTCCATACAAAAATAAGCTACTTTTGGCAAATCTTTTTTTATTGGCATTATATTTACCTACCTTTCTAAGAATTAATATTTTCTGAAATTGCAGTGGAATCCTTTTTTAGCAAAATGTTTTTTTGGTAAAGCTTTATTTCTAAAGGCTCACCTTCTTCTAAATTTAGAGTAATGAGCTCTCTATTTACAGAAACTTTAATAATTCTATTTCTAAATACTATATTAAATGAATATTCTTCCCAAGCCTTAGGTATGAATGGGCTCAAGGATAATTTATTATCACAGATTCTAAGCCCACCAAAACCATATACAATGGACATCCAAGTTCCTGCCATGCTAGTAATATGAAGGCCGTCGCAGGTGTCATTATTATAATTATCAAGATCCAGTCTTGAGGTTCTAAGATATAACTCATAGGCTCTTTCGTAGTAGCCAAGCTCTCCTGCAAGGATAGAGTGTATGCAAGGGGAGAGGGAAGACTCGTGAACAGTCTTAGGCTCGTAAAAATCAAAGTTTTGTTTAATAACTGCAGTATCAAATCTGTCATGCAGGAAAAATAAACCTTGAAGCACATCTGCCTGCTTAATGAAACAGGAACGAAGAATTCTATCCCAAGACCATTTTTGATTTAAAGGAAGATTTTCAGGAGCTAGATCTTTAACATTTACGAGCTCTTTATCTAAATATCCATCCTGCTGAAGGAATATACCTAAGGAGTCATCCTTTGGATAATACATTTTATTTACGATGTCCTGCCATTTGTAGAGTTCTTCCTGCTTTAAATTTAATTTTTCTATAAGCTCAGTACATCTGCTGCTGTACTTTTCTTTTAGCAGTTCTAAAGTGCTGAGGGCATATTCAATATTCCAAGCGGCCATAGTGTTTGTATACCAATTATTATTTACATTGTTCTCATATTCATTTGGACCAGTAACTCCAAGCATCATATATACGTCTTTTCTAGGATTGTAATTAACTCTGGATGCCCAAAATCTAGCAGTCTCAGCAATAACTTCGAAACCGTAATCTGCTAAGTACTGTTCATCTTCAGTATACCTTACATAGTTGAAAATAGCATAAGTGATGGCAGCGTTCCTATGAAGCTCTTCAAAGGTGATTTCCCATTCATTGTGACATTCTTCTCCGTTCATGGTAACCATAGGATAAAGAGCTCCTTTAAGTCCTAGTTTTTTTGCATTTTCCTTAGCTTTCTCTAAGTGCTTATACCTATAAATCAGAAGATTTTTAGATATGGAGGGTTCTCTGGTACTTAAATAAAAGGGAAGGCAATAAGCTTCTGTATCCCAGTAAGTGCTGCCGCCATATTTTTCGCCAGTGAAGCCTTTAGGCCCTATATTAAGTCTGGAATCTTCTCCTGTATAGGTGCAATTTAGCTGGAAGATATTAAACCTAATAGCTTGCTGTGCTTTTTTATCACCGGATATGCATATATCACCTTCCTGCCATATGTGCTTCCATTTTTCAGCATGTTCTATAAATAATTCTTCAAAACCTTTACTGTGAGCCAAATTAACTAGACCATAAGCTTTTTCTACTAAGGTATCAGCGTCATAATAACGATTATTTGTAACAGCCACATATTTTACTAATGTAGTAGCTTCCTTAGCCTTAGCTTGTACTACAATACGATTTGCTGCATATTTATGCTCTGATATAACCTGAGGGGTAATATCAATTTGCTCACCATTTTGGAATAAATCATAGGTGCAGGCAGCTGCAGCATGGAAATCAAGTCTTTTAGTTTTCTGAAGAATGTGGAATTTTCCCACAGAAGCATCTATCGAAACTTCCTCCCAAAATTTTTCATCGTAATTAGAATCTTCATTAGAAACATCTCCGTCTATATAAGGAGTAAATTCTAATTTAGCATCTGCCTTTAAAGGAGTTATACTGTAAGAGATAGCGGCAATTTCTTTGAAAGTCATGCTTAAGAATCTTTTTACGGAGAATTTAAACTCATTACCTTTATTGAGAAGAGTAAATTCTCTTAATAGATATCCCTGCTGCAGGTTTAAAGTCCTTTTAAAATCCTTTATTTCGCACTTTGCAAGATCTACAATTTCATCGTTAACCTTTACAGAAATACCAATAAAATTTGCGGAGTTTATAACCTTTGCAAAGTACTCTGGATAACCGTTTTTCCACCAGCCCACTCTAGTTTTATCAGGATAATATACGCCAGCAATATAGGTGCCGCTTAGGGTAGTCCCAGAGAAATCTTCTTCGAAATTTCCACGCATGCCCATATAACCGTTGCCAACACTCATTATACTTTCCAGAATTAAGTTGTTTTCTAGATTTAGTGAGTCTTGTATAACATTCCATTCATCTGTTTTAACATAGCTTACCACGGTAAAAACCTCCTACTTTTATTATGAAGGAAAAATTTTCAATATAAGTTAAATTAATGCGAAGTCTTATATCAAATGCAACCGATTGCACAAAAACTTAAAAAATATATTTCATATATTAATATATGAAATACTTTTGCATCAAATAATTAAGACTACACTTAAAATATATCATTTATTTACCATTAATGCAATATTATTAAGTGAAAATTTTATGAAATTTTATGAATTATTAAATGAAATTTTTTTTATTTAGAAATTTATATTATAATTATTCTATGTTCCCAAATTATTCATATGATATAAATATTTCTAAGAACTTTTGAATCAGCATTATCACTGTGCTTGAAAAGAATGAGAATAGAAGTTTTACGTCCTGTTTTAAATCAGTGTTGATTTTAAGCACTTATTTAAAACAAAAACATATATTAATATTATTTTATTGGGATAATGACAGGAGGGTCTATATGGGACAATTAGAAATTGCATTAAGATTATTATTAGCTGCTGTTGTAGGCGGAATAATAGGGTATGAAAGGGAGAGAAATAATAGAACTGCTGGCTTTAGGACACATATATTGGTATGTGTAGGAGCAGCAGTGACTTCCATGATACAGCTTCAGATAGTTAGCGATATACAGCATTTGGCCGGAGCAGGTACGGGCAAATCTGTGTTCAGCGCTGATTATGGAAGATTAGCCGCTCAGGTAATTTCAGGAGTGGGCTTTTTAGGTGCTGGTACCATACTGCACGAAAAAGGCTCTGTAAAAGGGCTTACCACTGCAGCAAGTCTTTGGACAGTAGCCTGCATAGGCATAGCTGCTGGCTTTGGATATTACAGCATAACCATATTATCTACTCTATGCGTATATGTGGTTTTAGTTATTTTAAAGAAATTTGAAGACAAATTCATAGAGAGAAGCCAAACACTTAAATTAGAAATAAGTTTTTCAAAAGGAAACATATCTTTAATGAGAGTGGAAAAATATTTTGCGGACAGAGTAATTAAGATTAAAAATATCGAATTCATATCTGAAGGTGAAGAAAATTATAGTTTATGCTATTTTACTATATTAGTGCCAAGAGATTCCAATGAACATATTATTATAAATGAAATCAGAGAGCTTGAATATGTATCTGGAGTAAGAAAAATGTCTTAAATTCTATATTATTGATGCAAAAGTTAAAAATAATATAAAAATTAAAATTAAATTAAAAATATATTTAAAAACCTTGAGAAAAGTGGTATAATAGAGGATATATTAAGACTTTTTAGAATATATTTACTTATGAAGGAGATAAAAAGATGGAAAATAGTATTTTTGATTCCTTTAATCAGGTATTGCCTCTATTACCTGAAATGCTTCAGGAAGATATAGCTGTATGTATAACTGATAGAGAAAAGTGCATTGCATTATATGAAAATAATAAACTTCCTATTGAATTCAAAGAAGGAGATATAGTGCCGAAGGATAATCCACTAGCTATAGCCATGGAAAAAGGAGAAACTGTGTCGGCAGTTGTTCCAAAAGAAGCCTTTAGTATCGCTTTTAAAGCTATAGCATACCCTGTCAAAAACAGCAGCGGTGAGATTATAGGAGCAGTTGGAATAGCTAAGAGCATGGAAACTCAATCCAATATTGAAACAATAGCAGAAGATTTATTTTCCTCATTAAATGAGACAAGCTCTGCTATAAATTCCATAGCAGATGGTTCTCAGAAGATGGCCAATTCCATAGCTGATGCCATGACAGCTGTAAATGGTACCAGCAAAAAAATCGCAGAGACAGATTTAATAATAGGAGCTATACAAGGAGTTGCCTCTCAGTCAAATTTATTAGCATTAAATGCGGCTATTGAAGCGGCTAGAGCAGGAGAGGCAGGAAGAGGCTTCTCTGTGGTAGCTCAAGAAATGAGAAAATTGTCTCAAAACAGCGAAGACTCCGTTAAAAAAGTTCTAAGTGTTTTAAATGAAATGAAGGAATCCATTGAGATTATAATAAAGCAGATGAATGAAGTAAACTCTGTATCAGAAGGTCATGCAGCAGCTACAGAAGAAATAACCGCTATTTTAGATGAAATAACCAGCTCTTCAAAGGAACTGGTGGAGAAAACTAAAAAAATATAGAGCTACTTATATAAAGGGTCTGGTGCAAAGAGATTAGTTATATTAGACCTTAAAATAAGATTAGTAAGTCATAAATTTTAATTAAGAAGCAAGAGGTTAAAATTAATAGTTATTGAGGAAATCGTCTCTTTTTGTGAGCCGATTTCTTTTTTTCTTCTTGCAGTAGTTTTCTGCAAGGAAAATAATAATAAAAATTTGTAAAGAATTCAGTGAGGATGAATTTTTACTCATTAACAATTAAAAACAGAGGCTTTGATATTAAAATATGCTGTAAAGCTCATGGAGACTAGCTTTTAAAGCTTCGCAGGAACTTCCCAATAATTATATAACTATATAACTAGTTATCCCGATATCTTCTTATCTATATGGCTTAAGAAATATCAAAGGATAGCTAGAACTATTAAGGCTTTATGCTGAGATATATAGGTAAGGCCGAAAGGAAGTTAAGCCTAGCATAATCAAATTCGTATTTACTTGAAGGCTCTTATATAGTATATTATATAAGTCGAAGGCTATGCTTTGTTATAATTGACACTTCCTAAGAGTTTCTAGAACTCCAAAGATGATATCAACATTTTAAAACATAGCCTACACCGTACTAAAGGAATGTTTTAAATCAGTATAAAAATCAACACTGATTTAAAACAGAGCTAAGTCGAAAAATAATTTCATGCGAAAGTGGTTGATATATATGAAAAAAGGAAATTCCTATGCGCTTAATATAGAAGATATGAAATTTGGAGGCTACGGCATAGCTTCTCTAGAAGGCTATAAGATAAATGTGAAAAATGCGGTGCCAGGACAAAAGGTATTAGCTAGAATATCTAAAAAAAGAGGAGACAATGTGGAGGGGAAGGTAGTAGAAGTGCTAGAAAAAGCTCCCTATGAAATAGAAGCTCCTTGTCCACATTTTAGTGAATGCGGAGGCTGCACACAGGAATTTGTGCCCTATGAAAAGCAGCTGCAACTAAAGGAAGCACAGGTGCTTAAGCTATTTAAGCAGGCAGGGCTTGAAGATATCAATTATGAAGGCATAGAAGGAAGCCCGCTGGAATATGAATACAGAAATAAAATGGAGTTTACCTTTGGTGACTACGAAAAAGATGGTGAGCTTACCCTAGGTATGCACATGAGCGGAAAGAGCTTTGGAATAGTTAATGTAGATAGGTGCCAGCTAGTAGATGAAGATGTAAGAAAGCTAGTAGAGGCTGCTGTTAAATTCTTCAGAGAAAAAAAGCTTCCTTATTATAGAGTTATGAGGCATGAAGGATATTTAAGAAATCTAGTGGTAAGAAAAACAAAGAATACTGAAGAGATAATTATAAATATAATAACAACCACCCAGATAGATTTCAACATGGAAGAATTCAAAGACTTGATAATGAGTATGGAATTTGAAGGCAAATTAAGCGGCATACTTCATACCTTCAACGATTCCTGGTCAGAGGTAGTGGCAGCAGATAAAGTTAATATTTTATATGGCAAAGACTTTATAACAGAGAAACTTCTAGGGCTAAGCTTTAAAATATCACCTTTTTCTTTCTTCCAAACAAATTCTTTAGGAGCTGAGAAGCTTTACTCCATGGTAAGAGACTTCATGGGCAAGGCTGATGACCAGGTAGTATTTGATCTATACTGCGGCACAGGCACCATAGGACAGATAGCTGCAGGCAAGGCAAAAAAAGTTGTAGGTCTAGAGCTTATAGAAGAGGCAGTAGAAAGCGCTAGAGAAAACTCCAAGCTAAACGGCCTTGAAAATTGCAGCTTCATAGCTGGAGATGTAGCCAAAACCATACAGGAGGTTACTGATAAACCAGACATAATAATATTAGATCCTCCAAGAAGCGGAGTACATCCAAAGGCAATGGAATACGTAACTAAATTTGATGCTCCTACCATAATATATGTATCCTGCAACCCTAAGACCTTGATGAATGATCTTAAGGTGCTTACAGGAAGAGGGTATGAGATAGAGAAAGTGAAGATAATGGATATGTTCCCGCAGACGTGGCACGTGGAGTGCGTAGTGGGAATACGTCGCAAGGATTCCTTATAATCATTGAATTTACTCACTTTGCAAGCTTTTATAACTTTAACACAAATGGTGATGATTTTAGAAATAAAGAGGTTATTCAGGGTGTTAAGGTTAGAGTGGGAATTTGAGGTGGAGTAAGTAGATATGGTAGTGTTAATTTAGTATAAAACATAAAAAGACTATGAAAAAAGCTATGCAAGCTTAAAACTTCATAGTCTTTTTATGTTTTATAAATACAAAAATATTAAATTTTATCCCCATCCTGAAAAACAAAATATCCTTCAAACCTGCATCCAAGAGCTTCAGCAATTTGCTGGAGTTCTTTTTCTGAGAAATTATCACGAGAAAGTTTATTTGATAAATTTTGATTAGTAGTGCCTATTAACCTTGCAAGCTCCGATATAGTAATATTTTTTCTTTTTATTAAAATACGAATTTTTTCACCCATAGTTAATTGCATGTGATTCACCATCCTTGAATTTAAATATACACTTTTTAATGTGAATTTTCAATAATAAGAAAAATAATTGATAAAAACAAAAGATTCTTCTTGAATAAGTACATTTAATAGTGTAATATTAAATTAAATAGTGTGAAACAGAAAAACAGGAAAAATAAATTTATAAAGGTGGAGGGTAAAAATGTGTAAAAGTAAAGTAATTTCTATCGTGAATCAGAAAGGGGGCGTTGCTAAAACCGTAACAACTTTAAATTTAGGATATGCATTAGCAGAAATGGGAAAGAAGGTATTACTTATAGACTTTGATCCTCAGAGCAGCTTAACAGTATGCTTTGGATATGATAATACAGACAGTATAAAAACAACAATATATAATTTGATGTCGCTGGGTATTGAGGAAAAAAGCTTACCTAAGAAGGAAGAGTATATTATTACATCAGGAAACATTGATATTATTCCATGCAGCTTAGAGCTATCAGCAATTGAAATAGCACTTGTTAATGTTATGAGCAGAGAACTTGTTTTAAAATCTATTGTTGATGAAATAAAAGATGATTATGACTATGTAATTATTGATTGCTCTCCATCACTAGGGATGCTTACTATAAATGCACTTGCGGCTTGTGATAGTGTTATTATTCCTGTTACTCCTCAATATCTTTCAGCTAAAGGATTGGAGTTGCTTCTTAGGAATATTATAAGAGTTAAAAAGAGAATAAATCCTAATATTGAGGTTGATGGGATACTTCTTACTATGTATGCCGACAGGATGAAGCTTTCAAAAGAGGTATTAGCAATTATTCAGGATGCCTATGGTAGTAAAATCAACATATTTGAAAATAAAATTCCAACTTCTGTTAAGGTTGGAGAAGCTAATATGAGAAGTAAGAGTACCATAGAATATGATTCTAAAAATAAAGTATCCATTGCTTATAGAGAATTTGCTAAGGAGGTGGCTGCACTATGAGTGAGAGAAAGTTAATGAGCTTAGATGATATGTTTGGAGATAATGAAGTTAAAGGTGATACTAATTCTGGAGTTATAGAAGTTGAAATAGATAGGCTTATACCTTTTTCAAATCATCCTTTTAAATTATATGAGGGCGAAAGATTTGATAATATGGTTAGAAGCATCAAAGAATTAGGAATAATTGTGCCTGTTATAGTAAGACAAAAGGGAGACAATTATGAGATATTGTCTGGACATAATAGGGTTAATGCTGCAAAGGTTGCGGGACTTAACAAAGTTCCTGTAGCTATAAAAGAAAATATTGATGATGAAGAAGCTATTCTTATAGTAACTGAAACCAATCTTATGCAAAGATCTTTTAGTGATATGTTATTTTCAGAAAGAGCTGCTGCTTTATCAGAACATCATAAAGCATTAACATCTCAAGGCAAAAGAACAGACCTTTTAAAAGAGATTGAAACTATGCTAAAAGCTGATGAAATGAAGGTTGAAGAAACTTCTCGACTATTAGGCGAGAAGTTAACAAGTGCAGATGAAACTGGAAGAAGTTTTAATTTGTCAGGAAGAACAGTATCAAGGTATTTAAGAATTTGCCATCTTATAAAAGAATTAAAGGATAGGCTTGATATAGAAGAAATACCATTCTTTGCAGCAGTAGAACTTTCATATTTGAAGGAAAATGAACAAAATATTATCGAATCTATAGTTTCAGAAAATAAATTTAAGATTGACTTGAAGAAATCACAAGCCTTAAGGGATTACTCAGAGAAAGAAAAACTAAACGAAGATACAGCTTATTCAATTCTTTCAGGAGAACTTAACAAAAAAACAAAATCAAATAAACCTGCATCTATAAAATTAAAGCCAAAACTAATAAGCAAATATTTTGCACCAGAAGTTAAACAGCCAGAGATTGAAGATATTATTGATAAGGCTTTAAAACTATATTTTGAAACACAGGGGAAGGAGGTACTTGATGAGTAGATTAACAGAGGTAAGAGAAATCTACGAAAAAGTAACAGGAATAGTTACAAGCAATAAAAAGGAATGGAAAGAATTCTTAGACTTTGCAGCGAAAATTTATAAATATAACTTTGATAATTCGGTTTTAATCTATGCTCAAAGGCCTGATGCAACAATGGTTGCTACTATGGAAATATGGAATAAAAAAATAGGAAGGTATGTAAACAGGGGAACAAGAAGCATAGCGGTTTTTGATACTTCTATGCCAACTCTTAGATTAACATATTTATTTGATGTTAAAGACACTAACGGAGAACCTCATACCATTCCTAAGCTATGGAAGTTAAGTGATGCTATTAGTGAAAAACTTTTAGAAAGTATAAATGAAAAATATGGGTTAAATTGTAGTTCTATTGAAGAATTGATATTACAGCTTACAGATATTAAGATTAATGAAAACTTTGATAATATTTTAGAAGGCTATGAACAGGATATTAAAGAAACATGGCTTGAAAGTTTACCAGAAGAAGGGTTTATAAGTTATTTTACTCAAACTGTTCTTGAAAGTATAAGTTACATGGTGGCAAAAAGATGTGGAATAGAAGCTTCAAACTTTTATAATGAAAATAGCTTTAGAGTAATAAGTCATTTTAATACGCTGCCATTAACCTTTAGACTTGGAAATTCTGTGTGCAATATATCTCAGAAAATTCTTAGGGAATTTGAAAGCGAAATAGTAAAAATAATAAAAGAGCAAAGGAGCGAAAAAAATTATGAAAGAGAACTTAAACTTAAGTTACAAAGAGATAGACGGAATATTTTATCCAGAGATACAAATATCCAGGAACAAGGAAGTAGATCAGAAACCTTTAGGAAAGTACGGTCAGATGGCATTAAATTATCTAAAGAACAATCATCAGAGCAGATACAGCTTACTTTTAGCACAAGGGGAGCTAATGGAGAAAATGCATCAGGTGAACGAGGAAGCATATCAGAGGCTGGAAGTATTAATGGAGCAAATGCTGAAAACAGATCCAATAATGAATCCAGAGAATACAATGGAGAGCTTCAAGCACAGGGTGAGAATAAAGGAAACAGCAGAGGAGATAGTTCTTCACGAAATGGTATACAAAATGAGATAAAGCAAATAGATATTTTTGAGTCACAACAAAGTGGCTCTTTTTTAATGTCTGAAAATAAAAATTCAACTTGGGAAGATTATAAAAATAAAGCTATAGAAAATTATGAAACTAATATTTTAGGGTGGCTAAATAATAACGAAGTTAATAAAAAATCTCAAACTAAAGAAAAAACAAATGCAAAAGAAAAAGATGAGAAAATAAACTACAGCTATAGTCCAGAAGATGAAATTGGAGTTGGAGGACTTAAAACTAAATTCAGAAACAATATAGAAGCTATTAAAATTTTAAAGGTTATTGAAGAAGAAAATAGATTGGCAACATCAGAAGAACAAAAAATACTTGCTAAATATGTAGGCTGGGGAGGTATGGCTCAAGCCTTTGATATTAATAGTACAGGATGGAATAGCGAATATACAGAATTAAAGGCACTACTTACTCCTGAAGAATATGTATCTTCTAGGGCGTCAACACCTAATGCTCATTACACTTCACCTACAGTAATTGAAGGAATATATAAAGCATTTGAGAGCTTTGGATTTAAAACAGGTAATATATTAGAACCTTCCATGGGAGTTGGAAATTTCTTTTCTATGCTTCCATACAGTATGAAAGATTCTAAGTTATATGGAGTAGAACTTGATGATATTTCAGGAAGAATAGCAAAACAGCTCTATCAAAAGGCAGATATTAAAATACAAGGCTTTGAAGAGAATAACTATTCAGATAATTTCTTTGATGTTGCTATAGGTAATGTTCCTTTTGGAGATTATAAGCTCCATGATCCTAAATATGATAAACATAATTTTTTAATACATGATTACTTTTTTGCTAAGGCTTTAGATAAAGTAAGACCAGGTGGAATTATAGCTTTTATAACTTCTAAAGGTACTATGGATAAAGAAAATAACAGTGTAAGAAAGTATATTGCAGAGCGTGCAGAATTAATAGGAGCAATAAGACTTCCTAATACTGCCTTTAAATCAAATGCTAATACAGATGTTACTGCGGATATTATATTTCTTCAAAAGAGAGAAAGGGTACAGGTTGCAGAAGAAAATTGGCTTCATGTAGCAAAAACAGAAGATGGAGTGCCCATAAATGAATACTTTCTTGATAATCCAGAAATGCTTCTTGGAAAGATGGTTTTTGAACAGAGAATGTTTGGTGAAGGCAGTAAATACACAGCATTAGTTAATGATGATGAGAATTTTGATTTAAGTGAAGCTTTAGCTAAAGCAGTTGAAAATCTAAATGCTAACATAACAAGTTTTGAAAGAGAAGAATCTGCTGCGGAAGATTTTATTCCTGCTGATCCTAATGTGAGAAACTACACTTACACCTTTATAGATAATAAGCTTTTTTATAGAGAAAATGCTGTAATGAGAAAGATTGAAGTTACAGGGAAGACTTTAGAAAGGATAAAAGGGCTTCATGCTATAAGGGAAATCACTAGAGAAATAATAGATATCCAAACAAATGGCTGTACCCATGAAGAGTTAAAAGAAAAGCAGGAAATATTGAATAAAAGATATGATGCTTTTGTTAAAAGTTATGGATATATAACAGCAAGAACCAATAATACAGCTTTTAGAGATGATAATGATTATCCTCTCTTATGTTCTCTTGAGGTGGTAGATGAAAACAAAAATGTTACTAAAGCTGATATGTTCACTAAACAAACTATACGGCCTCTTGAAAAGATAACAGAAGTAGATACTGCCATTGAAGCTCTTACAGTAAGTCTAAATGAAAAAGGTATAGTAGATTTGTCTCTAATGTTAGAAATTTATGATAGCACAAGAGAAAACATTATAAATGAACTTCAGGGTTTAATATTTTTAAATCCTGAAAAATATAATAAAGATGATTTACTTCAAGGATGGGAAACTCAAGATGAATATTTAAGCGGTAATGTGAGACAGAAATTAAAATTAGCAAGGCTTTATGCTGAAACTAATCCAGAGCTTTTTATTCAAAATGTAGAAGCCTTAGAAAAAGTACAGCCAGTAAATTTAGAAGCAAGTGAAATTGATATAAGGCTTGGAACAACATGGATTGAAGAAGGAGATATAGAAAAATTTATTTATGAAACCTTAGGAACTCCAAAGTATGCTCAAAACTCAGGCTCTCGTTATAGCAGCAACGAAGTAAAAGCTCATTATAATAATTTTAATGCATCTTGGGTTATTGAAAACAAAGGTATAGATGGTTATTCCGTTGCAGCAACAGAAACCTTTGGAACTAAAAGGCTTAATGCCTATTATATTGTTGAAGAAACTTTAAACCTTAGAACTGTTACTGTAAAAGACAGAATAGAAGATGGAGATACTGTAAGATATGTACTTAATCAAAAGGAAACCATGCTGGCAAGAGAAAAGCAAAATCAACTTAAAGAAGAATTTAAAAATTGGATATTTAGAGATCCTGACAGAAGAAAGAAGTATGTTGAATTTTATAATGAAAACTTTAATAACATAAGGCTTAGGGAATATGATGGGAGACATTTAACCTTCCCTGGAATGAATCCAGATATTAGGCTTAGGCAGCATCAAGTAAATGCTATAGCTAGAATTTTATATGGTGGAAGTACACTTCTTGCTCATTGTGTTGGTGCTGGAAAGAGCTTTGAAATGATAGCAAGTGCTATGGAGCTTAAAAGATTAGGACTTTCTAAGAAAAGCATATTTGTAGTGCCTAATCATTTAACAGAGCAGATGGGAGCAGAGTTTTTAAGATTATATCCTTCAGCTAATATTTTAGTTACTACAAAGAAAGATTTTGAAAAACAAAATAGAAGAAGGTTCGTAAGCAGAATTGCTACAGGGGCTTATGATGCAATAATTATAGGTCATACTCAGTTTGAAAAAATACCAATTTCAAAGGAAAGACAAGAAAGAATGTTAAACTATCAAATTGACCAAATGACCTATGCTATTGATGCTACCAAAAGGGAAAGAGGAGAAAACTGGTCCATAAAACAGATGGAGAAATTTAAAAAGAACTTGGAAAGTGAACTTAAAAGGCTTCTTGATGAATCAAGAAAAGATGATGTTATAAACTTTGAAGAGCTTGGTATTGACACTATGTTTGTAGATGAAGCACATTATTATAAAAACTGTGCAGTATTTTCTAAAATGAGAAATGTGGCTGGAATATCAAATACAAGAGCTAAAAAAGCTTCTGATATGCTTATGAAATGCCAATATATCCATGAAATTAATGAAGGCAGGGGAGTAATATTTGCTACAGGAACTCCTATTTCAAATTCTATGACAGAAATGTATGTAATGCAAAGGTATCTTCAAAACCATGAACTTGAAAGGCGAGGAATACAGCATTTTGACGCTTGGGCTGCAAGCTTCGGTGAAGTAGTCTCTTCACTTGAATTAGCTCCAGAAGGAACAGGCTATAGGTTTAGAAGCAGGTTTTCAAAGTTTACAAACCTTCCAGAGCTTATGACCTTATTTAAAAATATAGCAGATGTTCAAACCTCAGATATGTTAAAGCTGCCAGTGCCAAAACTTAAAGATGATAAATATATTTTAGTATCTTCAGAGCCAAGTGAGTTTATAAAACATGAAATGGAAAACTATGTTGAGAGAGCTGAAAGAATTAGAAATGGCATGGTTGATCCTTCTGTAGATAATATGCTTAAGATAACCAATGAAGCAAGACTTTTAGGTACAGATCCAAGGCTTATCAATAAGGAAGCAATAAATGAGCCAGATTCAAAGGTTAATAGATGTATTGAAAATATTTATGAAGAATATAAAAAATCAGAAATTATAAAAGGAACTCAAATAGTATTTTGTGATGTGGGAACGCCTAACTCAGATGGGCGTTTTTCTGTTTATGATTCAATTAAAGCAGAACTAATAAATAAAGGAATTCCTGAAAATGAAATATGCTTTATCCACGATGCTAAAAATGAAATACAACGTGAAGAAATATTTTCTGATATGAGATCCGGAAATAAAAGAATAATCATAGGAAGTACACCTAAAATGGGAACTGGAACTAATATTCAAGATAAATTAATAGCACTTCATCATTTAGATTGTCCCTATAGACCAAGTGATATTGAGCAGCGTGAAGGAAGAATTTTAAGGCAGGGGAATATAAACCCAGAGGTAAATATCTATAGGTATGTAACTAAAGATACCTTTGATTCATACCTTTGGCAGATTGTAGAGCAAAAACAAAAATTCATATCGCAGATAATGACTTCCAAATCTGTTGCAAGAAACTGTGAAGATGTAGATGAAACAGTACTATCCTATGCAGAAGTTAAAGCTTTAGCTACAGGGAATCCATTAATAAAAGAAAAGATGGATGTTGATAATGAGGTATCAAGACTTAGAGTTTTAAAAGCTGCTTATGATAATCAAAAATATACCCTGCAGGATAATTTCACCTTTAAGTATCCAAAACTTATTAGTGAAGCTAATGGCCAGCTTGAATGTGTTATTAAGGATATTGATAAAAGAAATATGGAAGATGGTAAGGATTTTTCAATTACTATAAACGGCAAGTTATTTGATGAAAGAGAAAAGGCAGGAACAATGCTTCAAAGTCTTTATAACAAGATACCTAAAGGTGAGGAGCTCCATGTAGGAAGTTATAAAGGTTTTGAACTAAAACTTAGAAAAAATCTCTTTTATGAAAAGCATGAACTCTTAATTCATGGTAATTTAAAATACACGGTAGACCTTGGAGATAGTGCTCATGGGAATATGTTAAGAATTGAAAATTTGCTAAATAACCTTGAAAGTAAAATGGAAAATATAGAAACAAAAATTGAAGAGTACAAAAGAAACCTAGAACAGTCAAAGATAGAATATGAAAAACCATTTCCTTATGAAGAAGCTTTAAAAGAAAAGTTATCACGACAATTTGAGCTAAACTCAGTACTGGATCTTAATAAAAAAGACAATGAAGTTATATTAGATGAAGATGCATTAAATAAGGAATGTGAGGAAAATGAAGGCTTTAAAGAACAGGTATATGATGAAATGGCAATGTAAAAAAGATTTCTAAAAAGATGAGGTGAGGTAAGTGAACAAAAATAAAGGAATAAACAGAGATAATTATAAATATATAAGTTCTTTAATAGCACAACTTTTAGAACTTGATATAGACACCGAAGAAAAAATAACAGGTTATATTGAAAACTATGGAGTAGATAATTTTCTAAAAGACTATGATAAAATGGAGCTTCCCTATGAGACTTATGAAAAATTAGAAAGCTTAGGAATTATTATAGAAAATATGGGAGGTGCAGTGTAAATGGATAAGAATATGCCATATACTAATAACTTTTTAAAAGGGTTAACTAGTTTGACAGGTATTCCTATAAAGAAAATTCAAGAATATGCAAAAGAAAATAATCCTTTTAATATATTAGAGCATCCAAAAGTTATAGAACCAAATGAAAAGCAGCTTCAAAAAATAGGACTGCTTAATGAGTTTATATCTTCTTACAACTTACTTAAAGTACATGAAAGTGAAAATAAAATTAAGTTTTCATCTCCCAAAGAAGCAGCAGATTACTTTGTTCCATTATTAAGCGGTATAAAGGATAAAGAAAAATTTATGGTGGCATTTTTAGATAATGGAAACAACATAATTCAGACAAAAATAATGTCAGAAGGGAATATTGCTCAGGCAGTAATTTATCCAAGAGACATTTTAAAAGAAGCTCTAGCTTGTGACTGCAAAGCAATGATATTAGCACATAATCATCCAGGAGGTTCTAATTCTCCATCCAATGAGGATAAAGCATTAACACAAAAGCTTGTAAATATATTTCATCCATTAGATATTAAAATACATGATCATATTATAGTTGCAGGGGTAAATTATTGTTCAATGGCTGAAAAAGGTTATGTTCCAGCTTCAGTAAATGGAATGGCAACATATGAACCTATAAAGGTAGATGACAAAAGTATTATAGAAGAAAAACAAAGCTTCAATTCTCAATTAGATGAGGAATTGGAGCTTTAACTTTATTTATGGGAGGAATAGTCCATGGCAATGGAAAAGCTAAGATTTACTGATGAGGAAATATCTAAAGCTGATAGTGTAAATATAATAAACTATGCATTAAGTGCAGGATATCCGGTAGAGCAAGTTACTTCTCGCTCCTTTAAAATATATGGTTATGGAGGCTTATATATTCATAGTGATGGTCGTAAATGGAATTGGTTTTCTCAGAACAAAGGTGGTGGAGCTATTCAGTTTGTAATGGAAATGGAGAATAAGTCTTGGGTAGATGCAGTAAAAACTCTAATAGGAAAAACAGATGAAATTGTACGATATAAACCTTTAGAAGTTATTGAAGAAGCAAGAGGAGAATTTATTCTTCCAGAAAAAAATATTACTTTTAAACATATCTTTGCATATCTTATAAATTCAAGGGGCATTGATAGTGAAATTGTAAGAGATTTTGTTAAAGAACATAAGCTATATGAAAATACACATAGAAGCTGCGTATTTGTAGGCTTTGATAAGGAAAACAACCCTAAATATGCAAGTGTAAGAAGTACTAATACTACTGGCAAGTCCTTTAGATGTGATGTAAAAAACTCAGATAAAACCTATCCATTTTGTAAGGAAGGAAAGAATAATACAGTATGTATATTTGAAGCCCCTATAGATTTAATGAGCTATCTTACATTGATAAAAAAACATAATATACGAAACTTTGATAACCACTGCATTTCTCTTGGAGGAGTTGCAGATAAAGCTCTTGAATACTATTTAAAAGAAAATCCTGATATAAATAAAATAATGCTCTGCCTTGATAATGATGAGGCAGGGCATTTTGCCTGTAATCAGATTTTCAATAAATATAAAGATAGATATGAAGTTTTAAGGCATAAATCTAAAGGAAAGGATTTTAATGAGGATTTAATAGCTTTAATTAAGGAGTCAAAGGTGACAAAAATAAGTGAAAATGAAGCTATGTATGGAAGTAGTGATTACTCAAATGAGTTTGACGATATGAGTATTTAGAAAGGTAAAGGAGGAGTTAAAATGCAATTTTTAAGTAAGGAACATGCAGTAAATTTTAATGAGCTGATACAGAAAGACAATACACATCCGAGGGATACTGAAAGATACTCTTTATTTTATATTATTGCAGGCAATGAAGATTTATATAGAAAGAGAAACTTTATATACGATTTTGAAAGTAATGGTATTAAAGCTAACTGTCTTGATGATGGTACTGTTGATCTTTCTAGCAGTGCAAAAGCTCTTATAAGATTAGCTTTTAATTTGTACAACAGCTATGAAGATAAATATACAACGCCTATTGATATTTTTTATAGTTTGGATGATAAAAATTATAATCTGGCAATGAATTCAATAGCTATAAGGTTTGGAAGGGGTGTTGAAAGTGAAAAAATTTGTGACATGGAACAGGAAAATGATGAGGAATTGGAAGTTTAGCTCTTTTTTCAATATCCAAGAGGACTGAGCGAAAGCCATAGGCTTGAGGTGAAGGCAAGCTTCCTATTGGTATAGCCAATAGCTTGTAAATAGTGGGGAATCCCCACGCCCCTTTTTAGAAAATTCTATGCAGCAAGGAGGGAATGGATGAGAAAAAGAAACTTACAGACCAATATTAGGATGTCAGAAAAAGAAATGGAACAGATAAAGAGAAAGGCTAAAAGTGCAAATATGACTTTTAGTAATTATGTTATAACTTCAGCACTAAATAATGAAATTATAGTTATTGATGGAATAAAAGATTTTACTCACCAGCTTTCAAAGGTAGGTACAAATCTTAACCAACTTACAATACTTTGTCATCAGGGGAAAATAAATTGTGCAGATATAACATCAGTAAACAAAGTGTTAAGTGATTTATGGGGGTATTTAGTTTCTATAAGGAAACGTAAAAAGTAAGGTGATAAAATGGCTGTAATAGAGTTTATTAATGCTTCAAATAACACCTATAAAGGAATGAAAAGAGCCATTAATTATATAAAGAATCCTATTAAAACTGAACCGCATTTAGTTGGTGGAAAAGATTGTAGTCCAGATACTGCGTTTAATGAGTTTGTAATGACTAAGCAAAACTTTAAAAAGGAAACTGGAAGGCAATTTATACATTTTGTACAATCTTTTTCACCACATGATAAAGCTATTCCAGAAGTAATAAATGAAATTGGGAAAAGAATTTTAGAACATGAAGCCTTTAAAGAATTTCAAGTTGTATATGCTACCCATACAGATAAAGAACATTTGCATAATCATTTTATTATTAATTCTGTAAGATTTACTACAGGACGAAAATGGCAGCTATCAAAAGAGCAATTAGAAAGCTTAAAGGAATATTCTGATGAGTTATGTAGAGATTATGGACTTATCATTGTTGATGGAGCTAAAGAAAACCATAAAGACAGAGGAGAATATAGGGCTAAAGATAAAGAACAAAGTTGGAAGTATGAACTCTTCTTAGCAGTAAGGCAATGTAAATGGTGTAGCAGAAGTAAAGAAGAATTTATTGTTAATATGGAGAAGTTAGGTTATAAAGTGGATTGGAGTGATGAAAGAAAATATATTACTTTTACTACTCCTAACGGTAAGAAATGTAGAAATAGAAAGCTGTATCCACCAGAACAATTTACTAAAGAAGCACTTAATAAAGCTTTTGAATTAAATGAGCAGCAAGCAACTAAAAAACAGCTTCAAGCAAAAATGGAACTTTTGTTATCTGCTATTCAAATGTTAGCTAATGATAATACACACTATAATCAAGGACATTATCCTTTAACAGCTCTTGAAGGTCAGGCTAGAAAGGAAAGGGCTATTGAGGAAGCTAAGGGAAGGGGATTTGATTGGGATAAAGGAAATGGATATTAAAATTATTAGAATAACGGAAAAATAGTAAATACACATTAAAAATTAAAATTCCAAAAAATAAAATTAAATATTGGAATTTTTGATTGACAAAGAATGGATTTAAACATATAATTAAAATATAAATTCCAGAAATTGATTTTGAAAATTGGAATAAGGGGGAGTTTGATGAGTAGGTTATTTAAAGAATCTTTAAACAATATTAATGTTCAAGAACAGGACGGTAGTTTGATAATAAGATATAGGAGTCTTATTTCAGATACAGATAAGAAATATAAAGTTGATATAGTTGAGGAGTTTGGGTGTCTAGATGAATCTAATGCAAAATTACAATTGTATTTAACTTATATAGATAATTTTTTAGGAACACAAGAGGCAAAAGATAGTGAGAGTTTTGAGATTGCATTAATTAAACTTAGTAACAATAAGACTCTTATGTCACAAGAAATTTACTGGGGTTTAAATGAATTTATGAAGTACTACTATATTTCAGATAGAAAAATAGTTAGAACGTTAAAACAGATATTTAAACCTAGTAATAGTATACAAATTACATCGTTAGGTTCTTCAGGTAAAGGTAAATCTACATTTTTAACAATGATAATGTATGAAAAATACTCAAAAGTATTCACTAAAATAGCTTCTAAATTTGGTAATAAAACATCATTTCCTATTTCATTAATGTTGAACCAGGAAACTGCAAAACTACATGTTAGACTAAAATCTATGGAATCACTAGCAGAACAATTACTAAATACGATTGCACAAATAGCTAGATATATTATCGAAAATAATATTGATATTTCAAAACTGTCTTTTAAGGAGAAATTTGAAATCTTAAAAAGTAGCTATAAAAGTGTAGATATAAATGATCAATTTAGAATTATACTATTATTTATAAGGCAAGAAGAGGCTTTAGAAGGATTGTTTGAAATTGTTTCTGATTTTATTTCACAACTAGGAGAAGTACCTACAGAGAAAGAAGAAATAGAAAAATGCGTTGTTATGTATAGAACTAAGGTGGTAAATAATCATTTTGAGGTATATAAAAAAGTAGAAGAACTTGCTATAAAAATAGTAAAGGATACTTTAGGTAAGTTACTAATAAAATGTAGTATAGAATCTCCTATTATCAGTAAAGATTCTATTGAAGAGGTTATGGGGAAAATAATATCAATTGAGTTAGATAAAAATATAGATAATGAAGGGTTTAGAGAATTTCTTGATTCTGCGTTGGCATCAAGAGAGATTCTAAAAAAAGAAGAAGCACCTGCAATATCACCTTTAATTACTGAAATGCTTATAGTATCGCCAATGAGAAAAGAAGTGCTTTGTAATTTGAGTTTTTATAAAGATACATGTTTATGGATACAAGATTCGGTAGGACATTCATCTGAAGCACAGAAGAATATGTTATATAATAATTTAGATTCAGACTATTATGTATTTTTCACAAAGTTAACAGATAGTGGTTCGATAATAACTACTGAAACTATGAGTATGATGAAAACAGCGTTCCAACTCCAAATACAAAAGAAAATGATATTTCTTTATACATGTTCAGATGTAAAACTTCAAAGCATTGCTGATGATGATGGGTATTCTATAGATGATGTAAGATATATTATTGATACTTTATATATAAATGATGAAATCCAGAGTGTAGAACCTAAATTAAAAGAAATAACTTCTTATAATGTAGATTTTGAGGAAGCAAAAAAAATATTATGTGAATCATCATTCTTCATTAACTTGCTTGAATCTGATAAAGTTAGTAGTTTTACTTGTACAGATGTTGAATTAATAAGTAAATATGATTGTATTTCGAAAGCATTAAATGTTTTATATAAAAGGATGCCAGTTTATAGATCTAAAAACATCATTTTAAAACCACACAATGCGGATAATAATTATTTTAATCCACTAATTCGACCTATGATTGAGACTATATTAAATTCAATAAGAAATTCAAATTTAATAACAAGATTAAAGCAAGACATTGATATTGCTAGATGGAATACAATAGAAGCAGGATGCGATAGAGCATACAGAAAAAAAGATGATTTTGTTGGAGTATCAGTTCCTATAAACCCCAAAGAATGTATTTTAGATATATTGTTTACACAAAATCCAAAATTTATAGATGCATTACATGTTGATATGAATAGATTTGTAAAAGAAAATTATACGCTAGAACATAATACTGAAATATCAGATCAAAAATGTTATAGCTACATTAGTAATGCGGTGTTAAATACTTTAAAAAATAATTTAGTAGAATCTGTTGTAACAGTAATATTTGGCTTTAATAATAAAATGTTTAATGAAGCCTTGTATCCATCACAACTAGATTATTATCAAACAGTTACATCTTATCGTAGAGTTAAATATAAAGAGGCGATTATAAGTACTTTGAATGATACAGAGGGATTTGTGACTGTATGGGAACATTTTATTTATAAATCTATACAGGATGTAGTTAAATATTATCAATAATAATTGAAAGCTAGAGGCATAAATTTAGAAATGCTTCTAGTTTTTTTATACGTATTTTTAAATATAAATTGATAGGAGTGATACCTTGAAATCCAAAAAGAAAAAATTACTTATTTCTTTACTGATAATAGTTGGAGGTCTATTATTTAATGCTTATTTTTCAACAACCGTACATTTGTTACTTACAAAGAAAATAACAACTTTAGCAATACCAAATTTAAAATATTGTTTAGCAAGCATGGCGTCAAGTAAAGAACACTTGATGCTTTTTTTATGCCTAAATGGATTTGCAGTTTTATTTTCAATATTTTTCTTTGTAGCAAATAACAAGCCTTATCAAAGTGAATTAAAACAAATAACTCCTAAAATTTCTACACCAGTATCAGCAGGGCAAAAGCAGTTTGGTTCAGCAGAATGGCTAAGTGAAAAAGAGAAGGATTCAGCTTTTGAAAGCTTTATTCTAAATACCAATGACAGCACAGTTAAAGCATTAATCAAGCAAGGCTATGATGACTTGCGTGAAATTACGAAGGGAAGTGAATGTAAAAATGAAAGAGAAGAAGGTAAAGAAAAACAAGAAGAAGTTCAAGAAAAATCAACATTGGGAAAACAAGAAGGAAATGATGAAAACTCAAATGAAAACACCAAAAGTATTTGTAAGTGTTCCGAAGCTCTTTTACCGCAGGGTGGTGTAGTACTTGGTTGTAGAAAGGAAGGTGGTAAAGAAAAAATATTTTTTATCGGTGAAGATGTTCACAGTTTATGCATTGGTGCAACACGTTCAGGAAAAACAAGAACAGTGGTACTTCAAAGTATAGGAACTATAGCACTTGCAGGTGAAAGTATGATTCTAAGTGATCCTAAGGGAGAGTTATATCAATATACCTATCCTTTTTTAGAAAGGTTAGGATATGAAGTTATTGCTATAGATTTTAAAAATCCCTTAAAGAGTGATAGATATAATTTCTTAGAGCCTGTAATTGAAGCAGTTGATAACAATGATATAGCAAAAGCTATTGATGCTACATGGGATTTAACTTCTCAACTTGTAGGTGAACCTAAAGGTGAAAGAATATGGACAGATGGTGAAGCAAGTATTATTGCCAGTGCCATTATGAGTGTTGTTTATGACAATAGAGAAGGGAAAAATCGAAAGTATCAAAATATGACTAATGTCTATTATTTTATTAGTGAAATGTGTAAAGTTGTAGGAAACTCAATGCCTATTGTTGAGTATGTAAAGAAACTTAGTCCTACACATCCTGCTAAGGCTTTGATTGCTATATCAGAAGTTGCACCAAGTAAAACAAGAGGAAGCTTTTATACAGCAGCCCTCACTACTTTAAGGCTGTTTACTAATCCTCTTATAAATTCTATGACTAATGTAAGTGATTATAATCCAAAGGAAACAGGAGATAAGAAAAGAGCTATTTTTATTATTCTTCCTGATGAAAAAACAACTTATTATTCTTTGGCAAGTTTATTTGTATCACAGCATTATATAGAACTTGTAAAAAGTGCAGATGAAAGAGGTGGTAGATTAAAAAATAGAGTAAACTTCTTGCTCGATGAATTTGGAAACTTTGCTCAAATACCTGATTTCTCAAATAAGCTTACCGTTGGAGGGGGCAGAGGAATTAGGTTTAATTTATTTTTACAGAGTTTTGCACAACTAGATGAAAAATACGGAAAGGAGGTGGCTAAGACAATAAAAGGCAACTGTGAAAATTGGATTTATCTTCAGGCAGATGACATTGAAACCTTAGAAGAAATATCTAAGAAGTTAGGCAATTACACAGTAGCTACTTATTCATTAAGTGCTTCCCATGGAAAATACAGTACTCCATCAAGTTCACATAGTATTAATCTAACTCATAGAGCTTTACTTACAGTTGATGAAATTAGACTGATTTCAAGACCTTACAGTTTAATTACGTCAAGAAATAATCCTGCAATTATGAATTCACCAGATTTGTCAAAATTGGAATTTAATAAAATCTTTGGGCTAGGAGATAAGGAGTATAATCGAAGGGTAAGAGAAGTAAGAGAAAACAGAAGGAAAGTAAGAAGTGCAAGCATGGAAGAGATGGAGTTGTGGGGAGTATGGCTTTATTACACAGCTAATGAGCAATTAGGTATTACAAAAAATTCAACAACAGGATTACAAGAAAAGGTTGTTAAAGCTCAAAGAATTAGCTATGTAACAGGAAACGAGAAAGGAGAAGATTATTTTGAAGAAGATTAGAAATTTTTTAGAAAAGATAAAAGAAAAAATATTACTGACTTTAGTATCAATTTATACAGTTAGTATGATTTCAACACCAGTTTATGCAGCAGAAGGTGTTAGTAATAGCCAAATTGTAAAAGGTACAGAAAAGTTAATTAATGACACTACAACTTGGTTAATGGTACTTGCTCCTGTATTAGCAGGACTTTTAATTATATATTTTTGTATTAGAAGAAGTGCAGCAGATGAGATGGATCAGAAGAAATGGAATAACAGAATTGTGGTAGCAATTGTTTCATGTATTGGAGCAGTTCTAGGTTCGGCAACATTAAATCTTATTGTAGGTTACTACAAATAATTAATAAAAAATTATAATAATCAAATTTATGGAGGTATAACAATATGAAAAATTTAGTATTAAGAACACAAATAAAGGCTATGAATATGGTAGGAAAGGCAAAAGAAGCTCTCACAAGCAAAAGCGGTGAGGGCTTTGTTGATACAGCAGTAAAAATTTTAATGTCTGTAGTAATAGGAGCATTAGTACTTGGAGGATTATATTTATTATTTAAAGACACAGTTCTTCCAACACTAACTCAAAAAATTAAAGATATGTTTAACTTCAAAGGTTAAGATAAATCCATTTAAGGAGCTTATGATATAAAACGTAAGCTCCTTAAAAATTGGAGGTGATGATGTGGAATATTTATTAGTGCTTTTAATTGCAGGAATATTAAGTGGTTGCCTTGCCTATGTAAATTCATTATTAAATGATTTAGTACCTATTGCTTTACATGCAGAAAGATATATGGATACAATGCTTGGAACGAATGGTTTAACAGAAGTATTTAATATTTTCTTTGGCTTTGGTGTTTCACTAATAGTACTGAAATTTTTAAAGAAAGGCTTCGACCAATATATTCTTTGGACAGAGGGCGATGCTGATGCAGACCCTATATTAATGCTTACAGGATTTTTTAAAGCATTAGCAATAGCGGTAAGCTTTCCAACTTTATATGGTTGGTTAGGTAAAATCATTGAAGATTTGACAGATAAATTGATACAGGCAGTAAGTAAAGGAATGGTAACAGATTTTACAGCCATAATTAATGGAATATCAAGTGCAGGGCTTTTCACAGCCATTATTTCACTGATATTTTTTATATGCTTCTTCCTTTTATATCTTCAATTTTTAATGAGAGGAATGGAAATATTAATACTTCGTGTAGGTCTTCCAGTAGCTTGTGTTGGATTATTAGATGCAGATAATGGAGTATTTAGGACATATATTCAGAAATTTTTTCAGTCAACTTTAGCAGTATTAGTACAAATAGTTTTAGCAAAAGTTGGAGTAGCATTAATGCTTAATACTCATGTGTTTTGGGGAGTAGCAGCCTTAATGCTTGCAATAAAAACACCGAAGTTTTTACAGGAATTCATAATTGTATCAGGTGGACATGGAGCAGGAGTTATGGGCAATGTTTATCAATCAGTAAGGTTAGTACAAATGGCGAAAGGAGCGTTTAAAAAGTAATGGAATTAGTAAAAGAAATGGCAGATGCTTTTGTAATGCTCATTAGAGTAGGTGCAGTATTAAGGGTAGTTTATTGTTTTATAAGAATGGGAGCTTCAGAGGATGAAGGTTCTATGTATAAAAAAAGAGCAAAGAATACATTGATATTCTATATACTTGCAGAAAGTATATGGCAGATTAAGGAGTTGGTTTTAGGGTATTATGGATAATGTTTAAAATCAATATAATATGATATAATGATATCAAAATTTATATTGAGGTGAGTTATATGGCAAAACGTGACGATTTTTCTCCAAAAGTAAAAGATACGCTAGCTAAAAGAGTAGGATATATATGTTCTAATCCTAATTGTAATCAAGAGACTATTGGTCCACATAGTGATCCAAATAAAAGTTTATCAACTGGAATAGCAGCACATATTACAGCAGCAGCTCCAGGAGGAGCAAGGTATAATCCAAATTTGACATCAGAGCAAAGAAAGTCTATTGATAATGGAATATGGCTATGTGAATATTGTGCTGGATTAATAGATGTAGACGAAGTTATGTATCCAGTTTCGTTATTATTAGAGTGGAAACAAGCAGCTGAAATGAAAATGTTTCAATTACAAAATTTAAGAGATAAAAAAGTAAATTTCAAAAGTGAGTTAGAGTTTCAAAACTCTATTAAAATAATAAATACATGTATAAATAATATAGATGATATGTATGAATATTTTTATATGTACTATAAAAATAACTTCTCTCATTTCAGAAATCATTTGGAAGCTATGAATTCTTTAAATACTCATTTTCAACTTCATGAGTCTAGTCTTAGAAATATTATAAATCTTAATGAATATAGAAATAGCTTAATGATTGAATTTTCAAAAATAGAATTAGATATGAATAATGAAATTTCAGAGTTGATAAAAGAATTTGATTCTTTGGGAAATTTCACATATGAAAGTGATAATATTGGTTTTTATAATAATTACTATGAGAAATTTTTCTTAATGGTAATTGAAAGTTATGAACAGAGAAAAAAGATAAAAGAAAAAATAACAAAAGAAATTAGGAAAGTATACAAGAAGTAAATATTACATTTGTAAAAACACTTGAATGTCGGGTGTTTTTTATTTAACTTTTGGAGGTGTTTCAATGAATAACCACGAAAAGGAAACTTTATATATCCCATTAGGTTTAAAAACAAAAACAGAAATATTTGATGGTTTTGGGAAAGAAGAGTTATTTCAAGCTATCCTTGCTACATTAGTGGCAGGAGTAATTGATGTAATTGTATATATGTTGACTAAGAGCACCGCATTTTGTGTGGTGTTTATTTTATCTTCAATTGCAGGTTCTGTAATGATGCTTACAAAGGACAAAACTAATATTTCTGTTGTTGATCAGTTAAAATTTATGATTAAGTTTGCTAAATCACAGAAGAAATACCAATATAAATATCTTGATGAATGGAGATGAATATAGATGAATGATGAGTTGGTAAAGTATAAGCTAGCAGGTACTTTAAAGACAACTATTGCAGGTAAACTTATATATGGTTTATTGTGTGAAATTGCAGATTCTGATGGAAAGGTTCAAGTACCTATAAAGAAAATTAGTTATACATTAAGTATAGGTGAGAATACAGTTAGGAGGAATCTTCATAGGCTTGAGGAAAAGGGGTATATAGATATTAGGAAGATTTATCATGATGATGGTGGAAGAGCAGCTAATATTTATATTATCAAGTAAAGGAGAATTAAGGGATGAATGAAAAAGTCAAAAGCACTAATGATTGTTGGAGCAATACTTACAATAATAAGTTTAATAGGGTTATTTAAAGCCTTTGATGATATTAATTTAATCGTCAAGGGCTTTTTTTACGCCTTAATTTCGATTTATGCAAGCTATAAAGACACAAAAGAAAAGATTATTCCAGATAAAGTACATCTAATGATTATTGTTATTAGCTTAATAAAAATAAATCTTATAGTTGCTATTATTGGATTCATCATTGTTCCATTTCCATTTTTTATAACAACATTATTAAAAGGAGATGGAATAGGTGGTGGCGATATAAAATTTATGGCAGCTAGTGGATTTTTATTAGGTGTAAAGGGAGGTTTTATTGCAAGTATTATAGGACTTACTTTAGCAGTAGTCACAAATTTTATTTATTACAAAATCAAAAATAAGGATAAAAACATATCATTTCCATTAGCACCTTATTTATCTATAGGGTGTTTTTTATCATTTTTAATTACAGGAGGATGTTAAGATGAGAAATTTATTTAGAAATAGAACAGTAGTAGGGCTTACAGCAATTGTATTATCACTTTTAATTTGCTTTGGAGTGACACCACTTTTTAATAATGCATTACAGTCTAAAGTATCAGTTATAAGAATTATTAAGGATGTTAAAGCAGGTGAGCAAATCACAGCAGATAAGATTCAAGTTATAGAAATAGGTGGGTATAATTTACCAAATACAGTTCTGAAAAATAAAGAAAATGTAGTAGAAAAATATGCCACAGCAGATTTATTCAAAGGTGATTATGTTTTAAATACTAAAGTATCCAATAGTCCATTATCAGAGAATAAATATCTTTATGAGCTAGATGGAAACAAACAAGCTATTTCAATTTCTATTAAAAGCTTTGCAGCAGGATTATCAGGAAAGCTTCAAACAGGGGATATTATTTCAATTATTGCATCTAACTATGGTGAGTTCAGAGAAACAATTACACCAAAAGAACTTCAATATGTAAGGGTTTTAGCAGTTACAACTAATAATGGTTCAGATAAAGAGTTTACAGAAAGTAAAAAAGATAACAAAGAGCAGGAGCTTCCATCAACAGTAACTCTTTTAGTAAATAAAGCTCAAGCAAAACTATTAGCAGAATTAGAGGAAAAGGGTAAAATGCATGTCTCGCTTATTTATCGTGGTAATGAAGAAACAGCACAAAAGTTTATAGATGAGCAAGAAAAGGTTATAAAAGATTCCAGTGGCAATGCTGAAACTAATACTGTAAGACAAGCTCAGGGAGGAATGTAAATGAAGAGTAATCAAATTCTTGCGATATGGGGAAATCCCAATTCTGGGAAGACAATAACAAGTATAAAGATTGCAAGAGAGTTAGCATTAAAAAAGAAAAATGTAATTATTGTAATGTGTGACACACTGTGCCCTGAATCTATGATAGTTTTGCCTAATGTTAAGGTAGAGAAAAAATCACTAGGAAGTTTATTGTCAGCACCTACTATTAGTCAGGAAGATATTTTATCTAAGTGCATTACTTTAGATAAAAATCAGTATATAAGTATTCTAGGATATGAGCAGGGTGAAAACATATTTACCTATGCACAGTATTCAAAAGAAAGAGCTAATGATTTATTTATATTACTTAGGCATTTAGCAGACTATGTAATAGTAGACTGTTCTAGTGTTTTTACTTCTGATATTTTATCAACGGTTGCACTTGAAATTGCTGATAAGGTTATAAGGCTTACAGGTGCAAATTTAAAAGCTGTGTCCTATTTTGATTCCTATTTACCTTTATTAGCTGATAGAAGATTTAACGTAGATAGCCATATTAAAGTCTTATCAGATGTGAAGTACAATGAGCCAAAGGAGCAGATAAAAGAAAAATATCATGGTATAAAGTATGAGTTACCACATCTTGAAGAAATATCAGAACAATTTTTATGTGGTGAGCTTTTTCAAAGTTTAAAATCAAAGGAAAAGGAAGAATATAATACAACAATTAGAGAGTTAATCACCTTGGTTTTTGATGAAAGCTTTGAGGTGAAAAAGAGTTCAGGGCGAGTTTTACAATGGTTCAAGGGAGGGAAAAAGTAATGAATAATGCTGCTTTGTTTTTTAATTCAGGACAATGCATTAAGGAATTTGCTGATATATTACAAGAGGTACAAGAGTATATTTCAAATAAATACTCAACATTGATATCAGATAATCCAGAAGAACAAAGGGAACAGATTAAGTCCTATATATCTAAATATATTATGGATTATTCATTAGGGGTTAGAGATTTATCTTTTGATGAACTTGTAGAAAAATTGTATTCAGAAATGGCGGAGTTCTCTTTTATTACTAAATATCTGTTTAGAAAAGATGTAGAAGAAATAAATATAAATCAGTGGAGAGACATTAAAATTACTTATACAAATGGTCAAATATTACCTACAAAAGAAAAATTCAATTCACCAGAACATGCTATTGATGTTATTAGAAGATTACTTCATAAATCAGGTATGATACTCGACAATTCACAGCCTGTAGTAAGAGGACATTTATCTAATAAGATAAGAATTACTGTGTTTGGTAGTGGAGTAATAGATCATGATAAAGGGCTTGCAGTATCTATTCGTATTGTTAATCCTCAAAAGCTTGCAAGAGAGGATTTTATAAGTAATGGAACAGCCACAGCAGAGATGCTTGATTTTTTAAGTATCTGCCTAAGATATGGGTTAAGTATGTGCGTTACAGGTGCTACATCATCAGGAAAAACAACGTTGATGAGCTGGTTACTTTCAACTATTCCTAATGATAAGCGTATTTTTACTATAGAAAATGGAACAAGAGAATTTGATCTTGTAAAGGAAGATGAAGAAGGAAATATTATAAATAGTGTAGTTCATACTGTTACAAAGTATAGCGAGGATAAAAAACAAAATATAGACCAAGAAAAATTACTTGAAAGTGCTTTAACCTCTAATCCAGATTATATATGTGTAGCAGAAATGAAAGGTGATGAATCTTTTTCAGCTCAGGAAGCAGCAAGAACAGGACATGCAGTTATTACAACAACTCATGCAAATTCATGTGAAGCTACTTATTTTCGTATGGTTACTTTATGTAAGATGAAATATGATATTAATGATGACACATTATATTCTTTAGTAACTGAAGCGTTTCCCATAGTATTCTTTTCAAAGAAATTAGAGGATAACTCGAGAAAGATTATGGAGATTACAGAGTGTGAAATATTGCCAGATGGTAAAAGGCAAATTCACACTCTTTTTCGTTATAACATCAAAGAAAATAAAGTTGTAGATGGGAAGTTAAAAATAATAGGTAATTATGAAAGGGTAAATAACATTTCAAAGAGCTTGCAAAAAAGACTGCTTGAAAATGGTATGCCTCTTAATATCCTTGATAGTTTGTTGAAAGAAGGTGATAGCAGTGACATTACTTAATGTAATAGCATTTTTAGGATTATTGGCAGGAAGTTTTATACTTCTTTCCATTAACCCATTAGAATTTGCAGAATCTATTTCAAAAATATTTAAGAGTAAAGAAAAAACACTAAAAGAAAAAGTTATAGAAGTTACTAAAAAGAAAAAAACAAAAGGATTAAAGCTTTTAATAGAAGAAACAAAAGATATTTTAGAAGCTACCAATAAGAGTGGTAAATTCTCAATACTTTGTGTGCTATCTTTTGCACTATTAATTTTAGGAATGATGGTAGCTATTTCAATGAATAACTATTTCTTAATACCAATACTTGCAGGAGGGTTTGCACTACTACCATTTTGGTATATTAAGTTTACATCTACTTTCTATAAGAAACAGTTAAATTCAGAACTTGAAACAGCCTTATCGGTGATAACAACATCTTATTTAAGAAGTGAAAGTATAATTACAGCAGTAGATGAAAATAGCACATATATTAATCCACCTGTAGCAGATGTTTTTAAAAGCTTTCTTACACAAACTAAGTTAATAAATTCTAATATTAAAATGGCTTTAGAAACTTTAAAAACTAAGATTGATAATGATGTATTTAGGGAATGGGTTGATGCGGTTATAGCTTGCCAAGATGATAAAAATTTAAAAAGTACATTAATACCAATAGTTGCAAAGCTTTCTGATATGAGAATTGTAAGTGCAGAGCTTGATTACCTTTTATATGAACCAATGAAGGAGTTTATAACTATGACAATACTTCTTATAGGAAATGTGCCACTAATGTACTTTTTAAATAAGTCATGGTATCAAACATTGATGTTTACAACTATAGGTAAGGCAATACTTGCAATATGTATTTTGGTTATATTTATATCATTGGCAGCGGTAATTAAATTAACTAAGCCAGTTGAATATAAGAGATAATAACTTGAAATTGTTGTAAGTAATAAATTTTGAATATTGGTGAAATGGTAAAATGAAAATGATATAATAATTTCATGTTTGATTTGGAATAGTATTTTACTAATAATTAACGATTATTTATATAATCTTACCGATAAACAGGAATTTGAAAGAGGGGACAGTAGGAATATGTGTGAAGAATGTTATAGTGATAAAAATAGAATAACGCCATTACTTAATCCATTGGACTGCTTACAGAAACATACACAGTACATTTGTGGGACTTGTGGGCGTTGTATCTGTATAGAGCATGATGAAAAGCGAGGACTGCAAAGATGGAATTTCCCATTTAAATCATTGGAGATTGCAAAATTGTATTTAAGAACCGCTGATTATACGATGAAAAAATCGTGTGGTATTTATGAAATTAGTAATAGCAAAGGACGAGTATCATATAAGATTTTTGTGGGTATTGAAGATTTAGAATTGTTCTTGAAAAAGAATAAAGATAAAATTTGCAAGAAAATGGCTCCTATTTTTACAGTCGAAAAATACAAAGAATATCCAAATACGGAAGTGAGGAAAATGACTTCTAAAGAAATTGAAAAATATATGTCAGAGCGATAAATAGTAATTTGTGGAGGTGTAATATGGAAAGTTATGTTCTGAAAATATTGGAAGATTACTTAGCATGGGAGAAATTAAAACAGCTAAAAAATTATAATAGGCTTTCTCAGAAGGGAAAAGATGAACTTAGATTAGAGAATGATAATGATGCAAAGTATTATTACAAAATAATAGGATTAACCAAAGAAAAAGCTCTTTATGCAGATACGATTATATCTTTTTGGACTCCTTATAGTAGATTGCTTAAAGTAGAAGCTGATTGGACAGCATATAAGACATCAAAAAGTCTTGAGAGTTTAATTAATCAGATTAAAACTAATAGAAAGAATGACTATACTGAAAAAATAAGGCGAGTTAATGGCAATATTGAAGAATTTGCTAAAATATGTTACACAAAAGGAAATTATATGTTACTCCCAGAACGTCAAATGAACAATCAAAGATACAGTGTTACAGAGGATAGAATAGATTTAACGCTTCATGAGTGTTTTGAAAAGGGAGCACTAGCCAAATTTTTCAGGAATGAAAATGAGTTAAAAGATTGGATAGATAAGCAAGATCTTAGCTCAGTATTTGTGAATGGTCATATGTGTAAAGATAAGATTAATTGGTTTGTTATCGAAGATAAACCAAAATTTATTTCAGAAATGAAAGCTGATGAAATTTACGAATATTTAAGAAATGCTATTTTACTTATACAAAAAAGAAATAAATAATAATGTAACAAATTCTAATTTGACTGTGAGATTATTTTTAGATTGGAAATAATTACATTATTTTGCGCAAGTAATGATTAATGTACGAAAGTAGGGGGAGTTTATGAGAGCACCGTATCAAGTTTTAGTATTTCCTTATCATATTAATGATAAAGGTATAGAATATGCTATATTCCATAGAAGTGATGATGAATGTTGGCAGGCTATTTCGGGTGGAGGAGAAGATGGAGAAACTATAATTGAATCTGCTAAAAGAGAAGCATGGGAAGAAGCAGGAATTTCTATGGATTCTCTTTACATTAAGTTAGATACAGTTAATTCAATTCCGGCTGAAGAGTTTTCAGACAGTATATATTGGGGAGAAGATGTTTATGTTATACCAGAAAATTGTTATGGAGTTGAAATTACAGATAAACAAATAAAGATTTCACATGAACATACAGAATATAAGTGGATGAGTTATGCTGATGCTATTTCATATTTAAAATGGGATGGAAATAAAGTAGCACTTAGGGAACTTAATAAAAGACTGAACAAGAAAATTAAATTGTAACGAATCATTAATAAAAAGTTAATGTAAAGCACTTTTGAAATAGAATTCTTAAGTGCTTTTTTATTTTTGTAAAAAAGGAAGGAGCGTTTTATGTTATTAATAGTACTTATTTTTATATGCTTATTCTCCTTTGGAGCCTATATGATTTTGGCAGATTATTTTAAATTACCAAGTTATAAGGCTTCTAAAGTTGTTTTAAGCATCAATAAAAGACAAAAGAAAAAGACAAAAAATATAGATGTATTCATTTTAGAGATTTCAACTAAGATTTCTAAGTACATCAAAATAAATGATTATAAAAAGAAAAAGCTGATAGCAAGTTTAAAGTCAGCAGAAATTAATTTATCACCAGAAACTTATATAGCAAGAGCTTATGTTAAAGCAGGAATGGTACTTTTAAGTATTATCCCTGCTTTAATTATTTTGCCTATGATAAGTCCAGTTATTTTATTTTTAGCCATTGCAGTTTATTTTAAAGAAGTAAAAAGTGCTGATGAAGCAGTAAAAAAGCAAAGAGAAGAAATTGAGTATGAGCTTCCGAGGTTTGCTTCTACTCTTACTCAGGAGTTAAAGGCAAGTAGAGATGTTCTTTCAATAGTAGAAACCTACAAGCAAAATGCAGGAAAAAGTATGAAAAGAGAGTTAGAAATAACTGTTGCAGATATGAAGTCAGGAAGCTATGAAGCAGCACTTACAAGATTTGAAACAAGGCTTGGAAGTTCAGCATTATCAGAAGTTGTAAGGGGGTTAATTAGTGTACTTCGAGGTGATGATGGGGTAGTGTATTTTCAAATGTTGTCCCATGATTTAAAACAATTAGAGCTTCAAAGACTAAAGGGAATAGCAGCAAAACAGCCTTCTAAAATCCGTAAATATTCCTTTGCAATGCTTATATGTTTTGTCTTAATGTATCTTGGAGTAATGGCAGTTGAAATTGTTAAAACACTTGGAAATATGTTTTAGGGGGTGGCAAGGTGAAGAAACTTCTTAAATGCAAACGTGGAGAAGGGTATATTGATACTGTTGTTATTATTATAGCTACAATGCTTGTCATTGCTTTTGCAGTAAAGGTATTTCCAGTATTTATTGCTAAAAATCAGCTTAATAATTATGCTAATGAAATTATTAGAACTGCCGAAATTTCAGGGAGAGTAGGAACAGAAGTAACTACAAAGGCAAATGAATTAAATGAGCAGACAGGCATAAAGCCTATTAGTTTATGGAAAGCAAATTATATAAGTGGAACAAATAAGGTACAGCTTAATGATGAAATGACAGTAACAGTATCAAGTACAGTAGATATAGGTTTTTTCAGTTTTGGTTCTTTCCCTATTGAACTTAAAGCAAAGGCAACAGGAAGGAGCGAAGTATATTGGAAATAAAAGATTTTAGAAGGATATTGAAAGAGAAAAAAGGAAATGCTTTGCCACTTGCTTGTGCCATAGTTATGTCACTAATACTAATATTTAGTGCAGTATCAGAATACATGAGGCTTCAAATAATTGCAAAGGGAGTAAGGGATGCACTTCAAACTTCTGTTATATCTGTTGCAACTCAAAATTATGATGATGTATATAATGGGCTTAGAGAAGGGTACAGTGGAGGATATACATTATCATCTTCAGACAAATGGGAAAGTAAACTTGATACAGGCGATGTATATACTTATCTTGATAAGCTTCTAGGATTAGAAAAAGATGGAGCATATCATATTAAAATTACAGGAAAAGAAGCAGAATACAAACTTTCAGCACTTAAAGTAAATATTATAAATACTCCTTTAGCACCAACAAATCCTAATGCTCTACAGAAATTTGAATCTGAAGCATATATTAATCTTGAAGTACCGCTATCTTTTGGATGGGGAATGTTACCGCCACTTAAAATTAATTTAAAAGTTAAGGCTGGGTATACACCTAAGTTTTAAATTAATAACATATCCACAGCAAAGATTGTGGATAAAATGTGAATAAATAAAAATATAAATTTTTATAAAAAGAACTAGACATTTTGATGAAAGTATGTTTATTTTTTAACAAGCGTAGAAAAACACGTTATGTTATAAAAAAATAAGGGAGGTAGTTTACGTGAACAAATTTAATTTAAAGGTAAGGAAAAATATTTTGGTATCAGTTCTTGGAGTGTTAGTTATAGGCTTAGGAATGGTATTAGTATCTTCTATTACGAAAGAGCATAAGGCTAAAGATGCTGAAGCTTTGGTAAAAGACAATAAAATAATAGATGTAAAAAACGATAGTACAAAAGATAATAATTCATCAAAGGCAATAGTTCCTGTAATAGCAAGTGATGAAAAAACGAAAAAGCCTACTGAGGATAAACAGTTAGATTCAAATAGTGAAACACCAAAGAAAGGCGATAAGGTTATTAAACCTGAACCACCAAAAGAAAAGCCAAGAACTAGTGATGATGTAACAAACAAAAATAAAGTTCCAACATATCCAGAAAAAGAAGTGAAACCTCAATTTCAACCTACAAAGGGTGGAGAAGCTAACAATAAAGGACAAGGAAACTTCCCAGGATTCGGAACAGTTGAAGACGGAGGAGCAAATAAAGGAGAAAACGTAAATTCTAGTGGAGATATAAATAAACAGGTTGGAAAAATGGATTAAGGCTTATTAAAATATATTTTAAGAGTATGGCAAAAGCTGTACTCTTAATTTTTTGGGAGGTTTTTATGAAGAGAATAACAGCATTTTTACTTTGTATAATGTTAATAGTTATTGCTATTCCGAAAAATGCTTTTGCCACAGGAGATGGGAACTTTGATGGTGGAGGAGGCGGAATGGGAAATGGTACAAATCAAAACTTTTGGAATCCAGGTAATGATGGTGTTAGAGTAACAGTTATTAGAAATAGTGATAAAATGCCTGTTACTACGCCCATTGATTTATCAAATAATAATCAGCCATCTAACATTGGTCACTTTGGTAAAAAGAGCAAAATTCAATATGTGAATGGTGCTACATTATATCCAAAGATGAATGGATATGTGTACTATAAACCTTCACAGCCAATGCCAAGGATAATAGGTTCAAGTAGTTACAGTATAAATATTGAAGCTACTAAAAAGTATTTTTGTTCAGAGTATGCAATAAGGCTAATTGCGGATATAACAGGTATGAAATATGATAATCTTATAAACGGTGATTATAAATTACTAATAGAACCTATAGCATATATGACGTTTCAGGGTGTTTATATAGCTATGACTGCACACGAAGCAGCTTTATATGATGAAAAATTAGGTGGAGGCTTAAGAAGCAAGATGGTAAGTTTATCTCATAAAAATTTACCTCTTGCTTTATTTTTGCAAACTTCTGATTTAGGTTTTCCTGCATGGACAGGTGCAAATAACCAAAAAGTATCTAATGCACAGATAAAAGCATATTTAGGGCTTGGGGTTATACGTTTTGGTGAAGCTGATAAAGGAGTTGTTATAGATACTAATTACTATGAATACAGATGTGATACTGATGTTATTTCTTCAATAACAGTAAGTACACAAAAAAGGCGAACCCCAGATAGTCCTGTGTCTGTAACTTTTAGAGTGAATGGACAAAATTACACAGTTAATAACATTTGTATTCCAGAAGATGAATCACAGAAAGTTTGGTTTAAATGGCATACTCCATTAACACCACAAACACTTAATATAGATGTAAGTGTAAGTGGAGCATCAGCAGGCAGAGCATCTATTACAGCAAAAATTGTTGATTTAAAAGAAAACACACCACCTAATCCAACAGCTTATGATAAAAATAATAATTTTAAAATTCCAAGCATTCCAAGTAAAGCTCAAAAGACTTCTGCAACATGGGGAGAATGGGATTGTTATTGGGAACCTAAGTGGGAATGGGAGGCAGATTGGAGTTGGGTTAGTAATGGTAGTGGTGGAGGACATTGGGTTGATAATGGGCACTGGGTAGATAGAGGAGATTGGAAATATGGGTGGATAAGCTATAATGCAAATCTTTCAGCTAATATAAATGTTCAGCCTGACAGCAAAGTTCCTACAACTTTATTAAAAACAATAAAATCTGGCTATGGAGTAAATGTAAATGTATCAACAAATTTAAGCTCTAATGCTCCAAGTTCAGCAATAACATGTGCTCAAAATGTAATATCATATTATCCAGAATTTAATTATCAAAATTACAATAGAATTTTAGAAAAAATGTCAGCAGGGTATTCTGCAAGCTTTAAGCTAAAAAGTAATAAATACTCAACTTATAATCAAAGAGTACACTTTACACCGATATGGTATCCAGATGGAACATATAATGTGTATTCACAGGTTATTGACACTTGGACACCAGATGGAATGCTATCTATAAACTTAAATGATTATGTAAATATTAAAGGCAGCTTATATGATGATTGGCATATAGCTCCTAAAAATTAAAGGAGATAGAAGAACATGAGAATATTAATAATTGAGCCACAAAAAGTACCTTATGAAGCAGAAATTATTAAAGATTTAGCTTCAATGCAAAAGATAGTTGGAGGATTAATTCAAGCTGTTGATTTAGATCAAAATACAAGTCTTGTATGTAATGAAGAAGGAAAATTAATGGGATTAGAAGGTAATAGACGTGTTGGCAGAGATATAATTGCTGGCACGTTTTTTCTTTGTGGTTTTAATGAGGAGGGAGAATTTACATCCTTAAATAACGAGCAGATAAAAAAATATTCAGAAAGATTTAAAGAACCAGAACAATATGGATTTTATGATGTAAAAGAAGTAGAAACAATAGAAGTCATGCCTTGGGATGAAGAAGAATTTGAACTTTAGGAGGTGCAACATGAAACCTATTATACCAATTATTATGATTATAGTTTGTTTAACTTTAGGAGGAGCTTTAATTTTTCTAAAAAAGCATAAGAGAAAATCTAAAGAAATCTTAAACAAAGATGAGCATACAGCTAATGAGTTTGTAAATGTAAAAGATATTAAAGACCGTTTCCTTTATACAAGGGACGGTCAAATTATTATGTATATAAAAATTAATCCTATAAGTATTGATTTGTTTTCAGAAAGAGAAAAGAAACAATTAAACAAAACACTTACAGCGGAGCTTTCTAGTGAGCAGAAGCCTTTTAAATTTCTTGCTGTTTCAAGACCAGTAGATATTTCACCACTTATTAATGAATATACACAAATAATTTCAAGTACATCAGAACAAAAACAAAAGGATTTGTTAAGAAATGAAATGCTTGTAATGAGTAACTATGCTTTATCAGGGGATGTAGTAGAAAGACAATTCTATATCATGCTTTGGGAGAAATATGAAGATGGAGTAGAAAGAGATTTATCTAAAAGGTGTTATGAATTTGTATCAAAATTTGAAAGTGGAAGTATATGTTGTGAAATATTAAAAGAGCAAGATATAGTAAGACTTTGTAATCTTGTTAATAATCCTGCCTATTCTAACATTGAAGATAGCGAGTTTAAGGCTACTATTCCGTTGTTATAGAAAGAACAATATTTTTATATGACTTAGTTTAAATAACAAACCTAAAAAAGTTAGGAGGAATTAGCATGCCATATATAGACAATAGCTTTTATGGAAAAATTGATTTTTATTCTATGAAAGGTGTGGTCATGGAAACACTGTATTATGATAACAAAGATGAATTTGATAGAGAAATACAAGAAAGTTATGAGATATGGAGACCAATTAAACCTGAAGTATTATCAGGGTATAAATATTTAGATAGTGATTATGAGGAAGAATTGGAGTGGTAATAATGGTTAAAAAGAATACTAACACAGAAAATTTATTAAACAATGCACTTTTAAATATAATAACTCCAATGGGACTAGAATTTAAGAGAAATAGTCTTGTTGTTGGAGAAAATACAGGTAAAGTTTATGGCATAGTAAAATATCCTCAGAAAGTTGATTATGGTTGGCTTTCTAAAATAACTAATATACCAAGCACCATTGTCAGTGTCTCATTTACACCTATTGACAATGGTGCTTTTATTGAGAGCTTATCACGAAGTATCATTCAGAATCGTGGAGCTGCTGAAAGTGCAAAAGACCCTTTAGCACAGAAAAGAGCAGAAAGGGCAGCATTAGATGGTGAAAAAATTATGGTTCAGATAGACCAGAATGGTGAAACTGTTGGTTTACTAGGAATAACTATTATGCCAATATCTAAAGATGAAGAGGCTTTTAATAAAGTTTGCAGGAAGACAGAAAGTACTTGTGCAATGAGTAAATGCAAACCAAGAACTCTTGCCAATTTACAAGAACAAGCTTTTAAAACACTCTCACCGTTTTATACAAGTGATGAAAATATAGAACAAATAGTATCAAGAATTATACCATTATCCACCTTTGTAGGTGGATTTCCTTTTTCATCAAGCGGATATAATGATGGGACAGGTTATTATTTTGGAAGAGATACTAGTGGGGGATTAATTGTTCTTGATACTTGGAAACGTGGTAATGATAGAACAAATACAAATATGGTTATTATGGGAGTTGCAGGCGTTGGTAAAAGTACAGCAGTAAAGCATATAGCACTTTCTGAATATATGAAAGGTACAAAAATAATTTTCGTAGATCCAGAAAGAGAGTATAAAGAATTGTGTGAAGCTCTTGAGGGCAATTGGATTAATGCAGGTGGTGGAAGTAACGGAAGAATAAATCCATTACAAATAAGACCTACACCAATAGATGATGATGACGAGGTTTATAAGGATGAAGGCTTTGGTATGGGAGATATGGCAATATACATTAAAAACTTAGAAATATTCTTTAATTTGTATCTACCTTCACTTACTGATAGAGAAAGAGCTATATTAAAAGATTGCATTATTGAGCTATATAACAACTTTAATATAACTTGGGATACTGATATTACAAAATTAAGAAATGAAGAGTTCCCTATATTTTCTGACCTATATGAATTAGTAAACAAGAAAGCAAAGGCAAAAGAGAAAACACGCAAGGAAAGTGAACAAAATATATTCGCTGACCTTGCTTTATTACTTAAAGATATAGCTTTAGGTAGTGATTCTTTTTTATGGAACGGACATAGTTCTATCAAAACAAATACAAGATGTGTATGCCTTGATACCCATGATCTACAAAACACCAGTGATAATATAAAGAGAACTCAATACTTTAATATTCTTACATGGTGTTGGCAGGAAATGAGCAAGGATAGAAATGAGAGAGTTTTACTTATATGTGATGAAGCTTATTTAATGATTGACCCTAGTGTACCTCAAAGCTTAGTATTCCTTAGAAATGTAGAGAAAAGAGCAAGAAAGTATGAAGCAGGAGTTGCTATTATAAGCCATTCAGTTGTAGATTTTCTTGACCCACAAATTAAAATGTATGGTCAAGCTTTATTAGATATACCATGCTTTAAAATAATAATGGGTACTGATGGTAGAAATCTTCATGAAACAAAGGAACTTTATAATCTCACAGATGCGGAGGAAGAGCTACTTGCAAGTAAAAAAAGAGGAAATGCTTTAGTTATGATTGGTTCAAAGAGATTACATGTAGTTTTTGAAATACCTGAATATAAATTTGAGTATATGGGTAAGGCTGGAGGAAGATAAAAGCGAGGTGATTTGATGGTAATAGATCCAAAGACAGCAGCTACGTTAGCTAAAATAGCAATACAAGCTGTAAAAGATGAAGAAGCAAGGCATAAAACAATACTTATTGTGATGGCACCGTTAATAACGGTGCTTTTAATTATGACTTTTATGGTATATATACTTACCAATCCTTTTGAAGCTATAAAGTTCCATTTCAAAGGTGCTGAGTTAACGAAAGTCGAAAGTATTGTAAATCAATATAGCTATGAACAGTTAATAAATCCAAATGATAAAAGCTATTTAGAAAGTAGTGGACTAGAGTTTTCAGGTATATCTTTTAAAGATGGAGCTACAGAAGTAGTTTACTATAATCAAGCTGATTCAAGATGGAAAGACAAGTCTTATGGTAAAACAGGCACAATAGGAAATAGTGGTTGTGGACCAACAGCATTATCAATGGTAGTTTCAAGCTTAACGAATAGAAAAGTCGATCCAGTTCAAATGAGCCAGTGGTCTTATGATAATGGATATTGTTGTGAAGGTGCAGGTTCTTATCATACTTTAATTCCAGAAGGTGCAAAGCATTTTGGATTAAAAGTAGAAGGTTGTACAGTAGATGAACCACAAAAATTAGTAAATGCACTTTCAAGTGGAAAGTTAGTTATAGTAATTATGGCTAAAGGACATTTTACAAGTTCAGGGCATTTTATAGTTCTTAGAGGAGTAACAGCAAATAGAAAAATCCTTGTTGCAGACCCTGTAAGTAGAAATAGAAGTGAAAAAGAATGGGACTTATCAATTGTTTTAAATGAAGCAAGACAAGGAGCGGGTGCGGGGGGACCATTCTGGATAATAGAAAAATAATTAGTGAAGGAGCAAAATGAATGAAAAAGAAATCATTAATAGAACTGTTTATCTATATCATAATTGTTGTGGTAGGAATTATATTACTGTTTACTTTCAAACCAGAAAAGAAACCAATTGAAATACCATCAGATTTTAAAATTGTAGCAAGAGGTGATAGTAGTGCTTTTGTATATATCAAGTAATCAAAATATAGGAATATTTGATTTTCTTACGAAAGAAAAAGGGATTATTATAAAAAAACTATCAGGAGAATTTTTTTTAAATAAGTTTGTTATCCATGATATGAGAAATTTAAGTCATTATAGATATGTAGCCATTGATGTAAAAGCTATAAAAGATACAGAACAAGAAATAATTGAAGCTTTAAAAGCTTTTAAAGTTATGTATGATTCCAGAATTATTATATTTGATGAAGGAAAAAACAAAGAAGAAGATTTAATAAAGAGTTTAGTTAATGAGAAGATTTATAACATTATCACAGCTAATACTGTAGCAGAAATTAAAGAGGAAATTTTAAAATGTGTAAGCGAAGAAGGAATGGCATATGAAGATTATTTTACAAGGGACAATAACAAACTTTCAGGTAATGTTTCACAATATATATTTAAGCAAAAGGATATTAAAATAGCAGTTGCAGGTGTATCAAGAAGATGTGGTACAACTACAACTGCTTTTAATTTAACCAATTGTTTATATGGATTAGGAGCTAAAGTTAGCTATACAGAAGCTAATGATAATAATCATTTAAAAGATATTACAGACTTCTATGAGTTCATAAAAGATGGTGGAGAGAGTTTTAAATATAGAGGAGTAGAATATTATCCAGTTAAGCAATTTCCTAATGAGTATAATTTTAATGTTTTTGATATAGGTGTTTTAAATGGTAATGCTTTACCTATTTATAAGGCTTGTAATGTTAGGATACTATGTGGTGGAAGCAAGCCTTATGAAATAGTAGAATATAAAAAAGCTTTAGAACCTATATCAAAAATAAATATAAGCACTATATTAAACTTTTGTCCAGAAATAGGAAGAACAAATTTGAAAAAGCTAATAGAAAATGAAAATATTAAGGCTTATTTTACAGACTATTCACCAAATTTATTTGATGGAAAAGTAAACGAAAAGATATTTAAAGACATACTGAAGGATTATATTATTGAAATTTAAGAAAGAGGAGGCTGTTTTTCAATGAAAAAGCATGAATTACTAGAGCAAGTATATAAATCAAATTTACCAAGTAGAGCAAAGCAGGTGATGTTTTATCTTATCAACAGAGCTAATGGAGAAGGAACTTGTTTTCCTTCTATTAAAACTATAGCTAGTGATTGTGGAGTATCTACAAGAACAATTCAAAGAACAATGGTAATTCTTTTAGAAGCAGGTTTTGTAAAGAAAGACAGCCGATTCAGAGAAAAAGGAGGACAGACTTCAAATCTTTATACATTGGCGTACCCTTCTCAAAATAATGAGGATAAGTGTGAAAAAGAGTTTAAGGAAGAAGAAGTAAAGACTGAAGAAAAGCAAAAATCAGATAATTGCGAAGAAATAGAAACAGTAAGTTTTTTTGATTATAAAACAAGTGATGATAGCATAAGTGAAACTATTAATGATAAATTGTTAGAGGAAAAAAATAAAGTAATTAATGATATACCAGGATTAAATTATAAGGGTGACATTTCTGCAATACCGATAGAATGTCACTCTATTTTTATGAAATTGGATAGAGCTATTAAAAATGTGAGTTGTAAAAATCTGATAGATAATATGCAATGTCATGGGGAGGGCGACAATTTGTATCCTCCATGAACTATATAGTCTAAGAGATATAGGGTTATTGAAAGATAAGTAATATATTTTATATATAATATAGCTTATATATAGTGTTATTGTAATTATTCGTAAGTACGAATATAATATAAGTGATGAGTTTATGATTAAGTTATAAATCTTGTAGAGTAAATTTAAAAGTGTCGGAGGATTTACTATGGATTATATTTCAGTAAAGCAAGCAGCAGAAAAATGGGGAATATCCGAAAGGCGTGTTCAAGTTTTATGTGGAGAAGGTAGAATTAAGGGAGTTTTTAAATTAGGAAACTCTTGGGCAATTCCTAAAGATGCTGAAAAGCCTTCTGATGCAAGGAAAAAGGATAATACATCTTTGGAATGATATTATATATAAATTAGAGCAGTGAATAATAAAATATAATCAATTATTGATTTTTGAGGAGCGTTACTATGAGTAATATAAACATAAATGAAAAAGCTAATCTGATATGGTCAGTAGCAGATAAGCTAAGAGGAGATTTCAAACAGTCAGAATACGGAAAAGTCATTTTACCATTAACAGTACTCCGTAGACTTGATTGTGTACTTGAAGATACAAAGCAAAAGGTATTAGCAAAATATAATGAGTTAAAGTCAATTATGGATGAAGAAGTATTAGATCCATTTTTAAGAGATGAGAGTGGGTATAACTTTTACAATACAAGTAAGTATACTTTTAAGACATTACTTGATGATGCAGATAACATTGAAGCTAATTTGAAAGATTATATTAATGGATTTTCAAAAAATGCTTATGAAATCATTGAGAAATTTGAATTGGATGCTCAAATTGCAAAGCTTGCGAGTAGTGACTTGCTTTATATAGTTTTAAGTGAATTTGTAAAACCAGAAGCAGACTTGCATCCAGATAAAGTGTCAAATATAGAGATGGGATATATTTTTGAAGAATTAGTACGTAAGTTTTCAGAAATTTCTAATGAAACTGCTGGAGAACATTATACTCCAAGAGAAGTAATAAGATTAATGGTAAATCTATTATTTATTGAGGATACTGAAATTTTGACAGGTTCAGATACACCAAGGACAATTTATGATCCAGCCTGCGGTACTGGTGGAATGCTCACAGCAGCAGATGAATACTTAAAAGAACTAAATAGTGAAGCAAAACTTATTCCTTTTGGTCAGGAGCTAAATGGAGAAACCTATGCTGTTTGTGGTTCAGATATGCTGATTAAAGGAGCTAATGCTAATAATATAAAGCATGGTGATACTCTTAAAAATGATATGTATGTTAATGTTAAGTTTGATTATATGCTTTCAAATCCACCTTTTGGGGTTGAATGGAAAAAGCAACAAAAGGAAGTAACGAAAGAATATGAGAAACTTGGGTTTGAAGGAAGATTTGGAGCAGGACTTCCAAGAGTTTCGGATGGAGCATTATTGTTTTTACAAACATTACTTTCAAAGATGAAACCAGAAGGTTCAAGAATAGCAATAGTATTAAATGGTTCACCACTATTCACAGGAGATGCAGGAAGCGGTGAAAGTAATATTAGAAAATGGATTATAGAAAATGATTGGCTAGAGGCTATTATAGCTTTACCTACAAATTTATTCTATAACACAGGAATAGCAACGTATATTTGGGTGTTATCTAATAAGAAAAGGCCATATCGTAAGGGCAAGATACAGCTTATTAATGCAGTTAGCATGTATGAAAAAATGAGAAAGTCTTTAGGAGAGAAACGTCAAGAGATTCCTGATGAAGCTATTGAAGAGATTACTCGTATTTTTGGTGATTTTAGAAAAAATGAAATTTCAAAAATATTTAATAATAATGAGTTTGGATATTATAAAATTGTGGTTGAAAGACCATTAATTGATGAAGAGGGAAACATAGTTACGGATAAAAAGGGTAATCCAAAACCAGATGCAAAGCTAAGAGATACAGAAAGTATTCCACTTAAAGAAGATATACAAGAATATTTTGAAAGAGAAGTAAAGCCTTATGCAAAAGATTCTTGGATAGATGAAAATAAAACAAAGATAGGTTATGAGATACCTTTCACAAGATATTTCTATCAGTATACAGTACCAAGACAATCAGATGAGGTTATGACTGAAATAATGGATATGGAAACTGAACTTCAGTCAATCTTAGGGGGGCTGTTTGAAATATGAGAAAGATGAAAGAAAGTGGAATAGACTGGATAGGAGAAATACCGAGTGATTGGGAAGTTGTTAAAGTAAAATATTTAACTTCTCAAATTGGAAGTGGAAAAACTCCCAAAGGTGGATCAGAAGTGTATGCCCAAACTGGAGTTATGTTTTTAAGAAGTCAAAATGTTTATAATGATGGATTACATTTAGATGATGTCGTATATATAGATGAAAAAACCAATGAAGAGATGGCTTCTACAAAAGTTAAACCATATGATGTTTTATTAAATATAACGGGAGCTTCTATTGGTAGAACATGTATGGTGACTAAGAATTTTCAAGGTGCAAATGTAAATCAACATGTATGTATATTAAGACCTATTCAAGAAAAGATTTTACCAATATTGTTTGAAAAGATAATGCAATCAAGTTTTATTTTCAATCAAATTTATTCTGTTCAGAACGGTAGTTCTAGAGAAGGACTTAACTTTGATGATATAGGAAACCTAGTATTTACACTACCACATAATATAGAAGAACAACAAAAAATAGCAAGTTTTTTGGAGGGGAAATGTAATAATATTGATAAAGCAATATGGTTACAACTAAAACAAATTGAGGCTTTGAAACAATATAAAGTATCAGTTATTAATGAGAATGTTACGAGTGGACTTAATAATAATATTTCAATGAAAGATAGTAGTATTAATTGGATAAGTAAAATACCACAACATTGGCAAGTTATAAAATTAAAGTTCCTTGGAGAATTAAATTCAAGTGGAGTAGATAAAAAAATAGTTGAAGGTGAACCTTTATATAAATCAATTCACTATGTTGATGTTTATAGAAATAGTTTATCTGAAATAGGAGATGGTGATGAATATTTAGTGATATCTGAAAAGGATACAAAAGCTGAAACTTGTAAGTTGAAAATAGGAGATGTTCTTTTTACTAATTCTTCGGAAACACCAGAGGATATAGGACACTCAACGGTAGTGGGAGGAGAGTTGGAAAATATATTATTTGGATATCATTTAATGAGATTCAGACCCAATAATAATATGTATTTACAATATGAAAAATATTTATTTGGTTGTAATTATGTTAGAAAGTGGTTTGATTTTAGGGCAAAGGGGATTACAAGATACGGAATAGTAAATGATGATTTTTCTTCATTGCTAATTCCATTACCACCATTAGAAGAGCAAAAGGAAATAGCAGATTATCTTGATAAAAAATGTGAAGATATTGATAAAGCAATATCAATTAAGCAAGGATTAATAGAAAAACTAAATGAGTATAAAAAGAGCCTTATCTTTGAGGTTGTTACTGGTAAAATAGAAATATAATTTATGTATGAAAGGTGATGAAAAAATGAATATTAAGAAAGTTCATGTTCAAAACTTCACAGTATTTGAGAATTTAGAGTTAGAGTTTACAAATGGAATAAATATACTTATTGGTAAGAATGGAACGGGAAAAACACATTTGCTTAAAAGTTTATATGGGATATGTGAAAGTACAAATTATGAGGGAGATGATGTTTTTGATATATCTCAGCCTTATTTTAAGGTGAACTCTATGAACTTGGTAAGAGATAAAAATGATATACAAAAGGAAACTCGTGTAACTGCTTATTTTTCTGAAAATAGCTATACTTCTTATGTCATAATAAAACATGAAGGAATGAAAATAGCAGCAGATGGAGCAAGTTATTGTAAAACAGATTTTAAAGTAAAGGATATTTTCATACCTGCAAAAGAAATGTTATCTCATTCAAAAGGATTTTTAGCTATGTATAATAAATATAATATGCCTTTTGATAAAACATATGTTGATATTCTTACAAATGCTGAATTACCAGAAATAAGAGAAATTTCAAATTTTAACGATAGCTTATTAGGAATAATATCAAAAATAATAGAAGGTAAAGTAATATATGAAAATGATACATTTTATGTAATAAAAGATGATGGAATGAAGATAGAATTTTCAATAGAAGCAGAAGGTTTGCGTAAATTTGGTCTTTTATGGAAGCTTTTGCGAAATGGACTAATTGAAAAAGATACAGTATTATTTTGGGATGAACCTGAGGCAAATATTAATCCAGAACTAATGCCTATTTTAGTTGAAATAATCTTAGAACTTCAAAAAAATGGTGTTCAAGTATTTATTGCTACCCATAGTTATAATCTTGCAAAATACTTTGAGATAAAGCGAACAGAAGTAGATAAGGTTTTATACCATAATCTTTATAAAACAAATAATGGAGTTAAATCAGAGAGTAGTGAATATTTTGGAAAAATAAAAAACAACCCAATTATTGAAGCAGATTCAAAGCTTTTAGATGAAGTGATTGAAGGAAATTTTGAGGAGTAGGGTTATATGGATGATAAAATATTACTAGATGAAAATAAGGAATACAAATTTGATTTTTCAAAATTAAATTATGTATGGGATATACATGATATGGCATCGCAAACAACAATGTTAAGTGATGTGGATTTCATAACAGAGACAGAAAAAGAAGTACTTTTTATAGAATATAAGAATGCTAATATTGCTAATGCTAAAAATCCTGATGGAATGTTAAAGAAAGCAAGTACAGAAACCTTTTACAAAAAAATAGCTCGTAAGTATTACGATAGTTTACTTTTATTTTGGGCTTGTAATGGAAATTTTAAGCAACTACCTGTTGTTTATGTTCTTTTAATTGAGCATCCTATGATGGATAAAAAAATCAGGAAAATGCTTAAAGAAAAGATAAGTAAGCAATTACCTTTTAATTTAAAAGATTCAAGGATAGTTCATAAAATAATTGCTGATTTTGATGTTTGTAATTTAGAAGAATGGAAAGAAAAATTTCCATGTATTAGTATTACGCCAGTTGAAAAAATAAGATAGTAAAGATTTAATAACTTTCTAGAAGAAAGTTATTATAGTAGCAATGAACTTATGAAGATAGGGGTGGAAGGGTGTTCAATATATATTATATAAACTTAGAAAAAGCTTTTGAAATATCAATGATGATAAATAATGTACTTCTAAAATCAAAACAGGAAGAAAGTCAAAATGAAAAGAAAAATAATTTGGAAGCTGATGCAAATGCACAAGCAGAAGGTGGAAATAGTATTGTTGCTAAAGCTATGGGGAAATTAGGGTTGAAGTTTACCCATGCATCAACAAATTCTAAAAAAATGATTGATACGATGGAAGTAAATATAACAAAATCGATAATTCTTGAACAAATAAATGAAAAGGCAAAGAAGCTTGGGAAACTCTCTAATAATAAAATAGGCAGTTTAATAAAGATTGAGGATGTTTCATTAAGCATTGATAATATGAATGAAATTATTGCAACAAAATCAATTATGAATGGAATGATTGAGGATATAAAGTATGAGGGTGTTAATATAAATAGTTTTCTTCAGACAGTTTTAAAAGATTCTGCTTATATTTTTACTGGAAATCACAAAGGAAATAAGATTTCATTTAAGATACCAATGCAAATTGATAAGGAAATGGAAAATCAATATAATATAACAGATTTAGAGATTGGGACAGTTACTATTATAGGAATTTATAGAGGAAAGCACATTAAGAAGGATATAGATGGTAAAATGAATCAGATTATGATGTTAAATAACATGTCCTCTAATAGCACACAGTCTAATATTGAAGATGGTGATAGTGACGATAGGAATAATACTAATGCTCCAGATAATGAAATGGTGGATTATATTGATATTATTGCAATAATACAAGATCTCAATATTGATTAGTAGGTGAAGTTTAGTGGAAAAAGTTATAGTTTATGAATATGACAAAAGAAATTTTAAGGAAATTGAGAATTTAGTAGAAGAGCAAGATAGTGTTATTGTAGATTGGGTGATTTTTAATAAAAAGAGTGATGAAAATAAAGTTAGCTTTCCAGGAGGGACTGAGGCAATATATATAGATATTTCATCATTGCTTTATAATGAAGACAGGGCAGAAAATATAATTGGAGCAATTGTTCCATTTCTAAATATAACAGTAGAAAATTATGAATGCGATATATTCATAATAGTTGATAAAAGATATAGTGAGATAATAAAGAATACACTTTACTTGAGGATTTCAGAAATACAAAAACTGGAAAAGTTACTAGGAATGCCTCATGAGTCAATTAGTAATGTAATTGATATAGATGAAGCCATGTTTAACAGTATGATTCATCATGTAAATGACAATTTGTTTGGAAATGATAATTTCAAAAAACGTCTTAAAGAAGAATTGGTGAAATATAGGCTTTTTAATAAAATAGGAGAACAACCAGTATTTTCAGTGTTTGTTTGTGGAGAATCAGGAATTGGAAAAACAGAAGTTGCTAGATTACTCCATAACTATTTAAGCCCTACTGAAAAAATGATTAAGATAAACTTTGGTAATTACAGTGATGAAAATGCACTGAGTAGCTTAATAGGAAGTCCTAGGGGATATATTGGAAGTAATAAAGGAGAACTATCAGAAAAAATACTAAAGAGTAAGTCTAAGATAATATTAATAGATGAATTTGAAAAAGCCAGTAAGCCAGTATTTAACTTCTTTTTAGAACTATTAGAAGATGGAGCTTTTACAGATTCATTAGGGCGAGAGTTTGATTTAAATAAATATTTAATTATATTTACATCAAATATAAAGAAGCAAGATGTAAGCAAAACAATTTCGCCAGAACTTATGTCTCGTTTTAACTTTATGTGTCAATTGAATCCACTTAGTCAGGAAGATAAACAAAATTATATAAACTATAAGACAAGTCACATGGTAAAGAAGATTGAAGATAAACTCAATATTAAATTAACTGAAACTCAAATAATTCACATTAAAGACATAGATACAAGAACGATGCATAATTTACGTGATATTAATACTCAAATAATGAACAATATTTCTAAGCAGATTGGATTTAGATAGGGGTAAAAAGGGGGGAAGCCTAGGATGATTAATTATAAAGAAAAGGATTTTGAGGATTGGGTAGAAGAATGTCTGATAGAGCAGGGCTATATTAAAGGTAGTTCAGATAACTATAATAGAGAACAGGCATTTGATACTAGTGCATTATTCTCGTTTATAAAATCCACACAACCAAAAGAGTGGAAACGACATGAAATAAATTATCCAGGTAATGCAGAAAAAGCATTTTTAGATAGATTAATAAAGGAAATAAATTCTAAAGACAAAGGACTTATCCATGTTTTAAGACATGGATTTATTGATAGAGGAGTTAAATTTAGATTAGTATATTTTAAACCTGAAACAACATTAAATGATGATTTAATGGATAAGTATAATAAAAATATTTTTCAAGTAATAAGGCAACTACGTTATTCAATTCATAATGAAAATAGCATTGATGTAGTGATATTTATAAATGGTATCCCAGTTGTAACTATAGAACTTAAAAATCCAATGACAGGTCAAAATGTAGAACATGCAATTCAGCAATATAAGAAAGATAGAAATCCTAATGAGCCTATTTTTGGTTTCAATAAACGTTCTTTAGTTAACTTTGCTGTAGATCCGTACTTGGTATTTATGACAACTGAATTGAAGGGGGATAAAACATTTTTCTTACCATTTAATCAGGGTTCTGCGGGTGCAGGAAATATAGGTGGAAAAGGTAATCCAACTAATGCAAAAGGTTTTGACACAGCATATTTATTTGAGAATATATTAAACACTGATAGTTTACTTGAAATACTGCATAAGTTTATTCATAAAGAAGCAGATAAGGTAACTAAGAAAGAAAAGATAATATTTCCTAGATTTCATCAAATTGATGTAGTAAGGAAACTTTTAAAGGATATTTATGAAAATGGTGCAGGTAAGAATTATTTAGTTCAGCATAGTGCAGGCAGTGGAAAGAGCAATTCTATTGCATGGCTTGCACATAGATTGTCAGGACTTCATAATGCAGATAATAAAGCTATATTTTCTTCTGTTATAGTTATTACCGATAGAAAAATATTAGATAGCCAATTACAAGATACAATTTATCAGTTTGATCATGTTGCAGGTGTTGTAGAAAAGATTGATGATAATTCAAATCAACTTTTAAATGCTATTAATAGTGGAAAGAAGATTATTATTACTACATTACAAAAGTTCCCTGTTATATATGGTGAAGTAAAAAAGGTATCAGGAAAGAATTTTGCAATTATAGTCGATGAAGCTCATTCCTCGCAAACTGGACAAGCAGCAACTAAGTTAAAGATTGCTCTTGCTGATATTAGTGAAGCTTTAGAAGAATATGCAAGAATTGAAGAAGTAGAAGAAGAAAATATATTAGATTCACAAGATGAAATAATAAAAGAATTAGTTTCACAAGGGAAACATGCAAACCTTTCATTCTTTGCATTTACTGCAACACCAAAGGCAAAGACTTTACAGATGTTTGGTGAAAGAGGAGAAGATGGTAAATATAGAGCTTTTCACATTTATTCAATGAGACAGGCTATTGAAGAAAAATTTATTTTGGATGTTTTAGATAGCTATATGACTTATAATATGTACTATAATGTAGTGAAAAATATACCTGATGATCCAGAGCTTAACTCAGCTCAAGGTGTTAAGGCAATTAAAAGATATCAATCGTTACATCCACATAATTTAGCACAAAAAACAGCTATTATGGTGGAACAATTTAGAAATGTAACAAGACATAAAATAGGTGGAAAAGCTAAAGCTATGGTAGTAACAGCATCACGTATGCATGCTGTTAGATACTGTGAAGAATTTAGAAGTTATATAAAGTCTAAAGGGTATAATGACCTTGATGTATTAGTTGCATTCTCAGGTGAAGTAGATGATAATGGAATGCCAAAGACAGAAGAAAAAATGAATAGTTATAAAGGAAATCCAGTAAAAGAGAGTGAGCTTAAAGATGTTTTTAAAACTGATGATTTTCATTTTTTAATAGTTGCCGAAAAATATCAAACAGGTTTTGATGAGCCATTACTTCATACTATGTTTGTAGATAAAAAGTTAAGTGATGTAAAGGCAGTGCAGACACTTTCACGTTTAAATCGTACTTGTGTAGGAAAGGAAGATACTTTTGTTTTAGATTTTGCAAATACAGCAGAAGATATACAGAAAGCTTTTCAACCTTTTTATGAGTCAACAGTATTAGAAAAAGAGACAAACCCCAATATGCTGTATGATATAAAGCACATTTTAGACAAAAAGCAAATATATACCAAAGAGGAAGTAGATGGCTTTATAAATATATTCTTTAGTAAGCGTACTGGAAAAGAAGATTTAGGCAAGGCATCAGCATTTTTGAAGCCTGCAATAAGTAGGTTTTCAGAACTAGAAGAATTGGCACAAATGGAATTTAAGTCTTCGTTGACATCCTTTGTTAGACTATATGCTTTTATTACTCAGGTTATAAGGATGTATGATAAAGAATTGCATGAATTTTATACTTACGCAAAGTTTTTAATGAAGGTATTGCCACGTAAAAAGGAAGATAATATTGATCTAGAAGGTAAAATATCCATGGACTATTATAAACTTCAAAAAAGCTATGAAGGGCAAATATCACTTGTAAAAGAAAGTGAAGGAGCAGTATATGGAGCAGAACATGCAGGAGGAGCAAAGCCGCAATCAAAAGATACGTTAAGTCAAATTATAAAGAAAATAAATGAACGATTTGGAACACAGTTTGGTGGAGTTGATAAAGTCATGGAACAAATAATTGATGATTTTAAGAGTGATAAAACCATAGTAAATTTTGCTAAAGATAATGAAGTGGAGATATTTGGACATGTGTACAACGATATATTTAGTAAAATATTGGTTGATGGATTTAAAAACAGTAATGAATTTTATACCGAAATGTTAAAAGATAAGGAAAAACTAGAATTTTTTAAAGCAGCTATGTTGCCTATTATATATAATGCACTTAGAAATGCTGAATAGTAGCAGTGTATAAAACTAGGGTTAATTTAATGGAAATGGTGGTGTGGCATTTGAAAAAGAGATTTATGATTGAACAATGTAGGAGACTTGGGATTATACATCAAGAAGAAAGTGAAGAATTAAAGCAAGAAGATGAATTAAATAGTAAATGGTTAATCATTCATAATGATGGGCATAAGGAATTGATGAATGATTTTGTAAAGTTTCTTAAAAGCACAGATAATGAGGAGAAAAGAGTAGCTAAAAAATGGCTAAAGAAGAGTATAAAAAAATCTAATGATATAATCAAAAAATTAGATGCAAAATACAACGACTTTGTTAATGATGAAGTTATGAACCAAGAAGATGAAAGAATTTATCATATGAATGATGGTGCTATTTGTATTGCTTATACATTAATTAATATTATTGATAAGAGTAAATATATAAGTAAGTTAAAATAGTTTGCGGTTAATGAGCAATAGAGCTTTTAATATTGGTAATGGGGAGAGGATTTATTTTGGGGATATTTGATATTTTTAAGAAAAAGAAAAATGAATTACAAAAAGTTGTTATCGGTAAAAATGATAATGAGCAAAAAAATAATGATATGTTAGCAATAAGACCAGATATTATTCCACAAGATGTATTTAGATTATTATGGTTTATTGATGGTAAATATAAAAATTATGAGCAATATGCAAAAAATAGATCACAAATTGATATTGAGGGAATAAAGATTGAGATTTCTTTTATGGGTTCATCAGAACCAAGTGCTATAAGTATGAATTTACCAATAAAACAACCAAGAAATATTGACGAAATAGAAAGACCATCTTATTATCCTGCATATGCATCTATATCTTCAGAGCAAAGGTGGATATATTTGAATTGGCTGAAAAATATAGATTCTGATATAAATATAGGATATGTATTTATTTTTTATTATGGACTTGAACGTCATTTATTCTTTGGAAATTATGAAGAAGCTTTTAATATGGTGTTAAGATTACGTAATAAACATAAGAACGGTTCATTTTTAGCATATTCTTCAAATGCATTAATTGCAGCATGCTTGTTTCATAAAAGAGAAGATTTATTTATTAAGTATATAAATAGTATTGAAACTGTGGAAGAAGTTAATATGTCAAATATATATATTCTTGCAAAACAAGCTATGGGTATAAATCTTACTGCAAAAGAACTCATGGCTATTGCAGGCAAAGTAGGCTTCACTAATAAAAGATATATAAGGGACGAAAGTAATATTTTTGAAATAGAGCTTAATAAGTTACTGAGGGAAAAATATGGTGATGAATATCTTGCTTTAAACAAATACTCACCATTAAAATGTCCAAAAACGAGAGAAGTGATATTAGCTAACTATTCAATTGATGAAAATCAAAGAGTATTAGCTATACCATCAATATTAGATAATCAGGCTTTTTCAGATACATTATTAGAAATTTTAAAATTAACACATGAAAATGTAAAGGCTACATTAAAGGAATTAAGAAAAGGTGGAAAATATGCACCACAAGCACAAGCTATAAAGAATATAGCAAAACAAGAACCAGATGAGGTTTTTAGAAAATCTGTACTTTTTGACGAGATTGAGGCTAATTTATTTGATAAGAATGTGGAGTTATACAATGAGGGAGTATGCCCTTACTGTAATAAGCCTTTATTAAAACGTCCTGTACAAAAGGGAAAGTGTAATGAATGTGGGAATACAATTCTTGTAAAGAATAGTGTTTTTACAGGTGAAAAACTTATGATGACAAATACTGAATATGAAAAAATGGTAGAAATAAGAGATGAACGTTCAAGAAGAAATTGGATTAAAACTATTATTATTAACGAAGGTCTAAATATTTCTGAAGTAGCAGAATTTATAAAAGCGAAAAAAGTTAGTATTGAACAAGCACTAATTGAGTGTGTAAAAAAGCAAGCTAAAATAAATAAAAGCAAATCAAATTATGGTTTATATAGGAACAGCTTAATGCAAATAGGTAATATTTATGAAAGGTTGCAAGATTACAATAAAGCAATTGATTTATATTTAACTGTATGCGTGTATGACTTGAGTGGGTGCTCTAATTGGTCAGAAAGCTTTAGAAAAGAACATGCATTTCTTGCTCCAGCAGTTATTGCATGGATATCAAATTTATCTGAAAAGCTTGAACTTGACGAAAGTGAAGTTAAAAAGCGATTTTATATAATTGCATCAAGCTTAGAAATTGATAATATTAGTACAATGGTTAATGAGTATTGGGAGCAATTAAAAGAAGATTTGTATCACGAAAATATTTAATTGGAGGGTTAATTAACTGTAGAACGTATATTTTTAGGATAAAGGGATTTATTTCTATTGGATATAAAATTAATTTATCAGCATTCATGTAAATAATAAGTTAGATATATGTAGAGTTAAAGATAGTATGATATTACAAGCAAGGAGGATATTATGTGGAAGGATAGTGAAACAGAATTAGATTTTCTAGATTTTGACTATTTAATCAATATACTTAAAGATATAATTGAAGACGAAACATTATTACCGTCTAGTGTTGGGGTATATGGGGACTGGGGCAGTGGAAAGTCAAGCTTAATAAGCATGAGTATGAATACTTTTAATAAGGATGAAGATACAGTGTGCTTAGTGTTTAATGGGTGGCTCTTCGAAGGTTATGAAGATGCTAAAACTGCTTTAATGGGAAGTATACTGGATAAGATACAGGAAAATAGAAAATTATCTAAAAAAGCAGCTATATGTATTAGTGGGTTGTATAAAAGTATTGATAAAATGAAGTTGTTAAAAAACGGGGTAAAGTACGGTGCGGATATATTCTTAACAGGTGGAATAGGAACTATTACAGATTTAACACTTAATAGCATTGTGTCTAAAGTTAAAGATAAGACTAAGGATGTAGATACAGATGGAATTATTAAAACAATTAAAGATGAGTTAAGTAATAAGGAAATAAGACAGAATATTAAAGAGTTTCAGAAGAGTTTTGCAGAGTTGTTAAAAGAAACAAAGATTAAAAGACTAGTGGTTTTTATAGATGAATTAGATAGGTGTAGTCCTGACACTATATTAGAAACGTTAGAGGCGATTAGATTGTTTTTGTTTGCTGGAAATACAGTATTTATTATAGGAGCTGATGAGAGACATATATCTTATGCTGTAAAAAGAAAATTTGATAAAATCGAAGGTCAGCAAATTGATATTGGAAAAGAATATTTGGAAAAAATAATTCAGTATCCAATAAGAATTCCTAGATTAAATTCTAAAGAAGTTGAATTTTATATTACATGTTTATTATTTCAAAAAGATTTAAGTGATGAAGAATTTAAACAAGTAATAAATTTTCTTAAAGAACAAAAGCAAATTAAATTTCTTGATTTTACACTTGACTATACTATTATACATGCTACCTTACCTGAAATAGGTGAAAAAGTTAAAGATAGTTTAGCTGTGTCCAAACAACTATCTTCAGTATTAGCTAATGGATTAAATGGTAATCCACGTCATTGCAAGAGGTTTTTGAACTCTTTAGTAATGAGAGAAAAAATGGCTCATTATAAAGGAATTGAAATAGATAGAAAAGTTCTTGCTAAAGTAATGTTACTTGAATATTTTAAGTCTCCTTTATTTAGGAAAATAGCTCAATTGCAATCAAGTGAAAAAGGAAAGTCTAAAGAAATAGAATTATTGGAGCTTGGAGAATTAACAGAAGAAAGTGAGCTAAGAATATGGAAAGATGATAAATGGGTAAAAGAGTGGTGTGAGATAGAGCCAAAGTTATCAGAGATAGATGACTTACGACCATATTTTTATTTTTCTAGAGAATCTTTAGATGAAAAGTTCGATACTAGTGTTAAAAAGTTAAGTCCAAAGGCTAAGGATATATTGGACAAGTTAGTAAGCAAAACTAAAGTTGGTATTAATGAAGCTATAAAGGCAGCAGAAGAAATTAATGATTATGAATCTGGAGAAATATTGCAGAGTGTTTTTGTAAAAATAATATCAGATACAAGTGTTGATAATGATTTATTCAAAGCTTTTATTGAATGGGGTAAGACAAAAGAAATTTTATATTCCAATGTCTTAAGTAATTTAAGTGGACTTTCAGGTGAACGTATTAATATATCATTGATACCAGTAATAAAAGATTTCATGAATGAATCAAAGAAAATTACTGAAGTTTTAGAGATTACAAAAAAGTGGGCACAAGAAAATAGTAAATTAAAACCTGCTTTAGAAAGATCATTTAAGAATCAGGGGGAATAATATGGGGACATCAAGTATATATAAGGGTCCAATAGGTAAGAATCCTTTATTACCTGAAGGATTTGAAGATGATAGTATAACAAAGGATGAAAAGCAAGATCACAATACAGATAACAATGAAAAAAAGCAAGAAGATAATGAAAAGCAAATGGGTTCATGGCAGGAAACTAAAAAAGCTATGTCCCAATATATCAAAGGTAGCTCTTCTAGTAAAGCACGGGTTTTAAATAATTATGTAAAGGCATATGGTGGGGCTAAGAGAGCTTCAACGCAGTCGGCGTCAGGAAGAAATTCTACGGTACAATTAGGAAAATTTCTTTCAAGTATTAGAAGCGTAGGTATTATAAAGACATTTGAAAAATTACATATAGATTATGTAGGTAAAAGTGTTGAGACATTATTATCTGAGATGGTTAACATTATATCATCTAATTCAAATACAAAAGAAGATGCTATAGCTAGGAATGCAACTATTGAAGCATTATCAGAAATCTATGATTTTTTAGAACAAAATAATAAGGACATTACTTCTTTGGATAGAATAGATGATTGTATTTTTGAACAAATTATGAGCATTTATATTAGTGATTATATATTTGAAAAAATGCTAAATGATTTACAAAGTAGGTTTGAACAGTATGCTAAAAATACACAAGAAGCATTAAGGGTAGAGAAAGAATTTAAAGATTATATTAAGAATTCTGTAGATATAAAATTGAAACAAGCTAAACTAGAACAAATTGATTACAATAATGCTGATATAGGTAAAATTATTGAAAATCTATATACGGAATGTTTTGAAGTGTTGGAGGTGTGTGTATGACTTCAATAAATATAGTTTGTCAAGTTGATGGTGCTGAGGAGTTTAGAATTAATGCTCCGTTTATAAATTACAATATAAATGATAATGAAATGTTTTCGTATACATTTTGGAATAATCAATTAAAAAGGTTACCAACTTATTTTTCTAATGTAGGAATAGATTTATTATGTTTGTCTTTGTTTGTTTTTGGGGCAGATAGAATAGTTCCTAGAAAAGATTTTGAGGATTGTTGGACTAGAAATATTAATATGTATATACCAGTTTTAGAATTAGAAATATGGGAACAGAATAAAGAACTAGTTCAAAATATGTTAAATTACTTAAGTGGTGATAAATGGAATTTGACGTTTAGATATAGAGGTTTTACAAAAAATGAGCTGGAATGGAAAAATAGAATTAATAATTCTAATGAAACTAAAGTGAATGCTAATAAGGTATGTATGTTTTCAGGTGGTCTAGATTCATTTATAGGAGTTATAGACTTACTAGAAGTATGCAATGAAGAAATAATATTCGTTAGCCATTATGGCGGTGGAAAAGGAGTTAAAGAGTATCAAGATGGATTAAAAGACAAATTTATTAATAACTATAATGTTAATGAGAATATTTTCTTTAGCTTTTATGCAGCTGCTATGAATGGAAAAGAAGATACAACACGAACACGCTCATTAATGTTTTTTTCTCATGCAATAGCTATAGCTACATGTATGAATACTCAGGTTAATCTGATAATACCTGAAAATGGATTGATTTCACTTAATATACCATTAACTAATTCAAGACTTGGAAGCAGTAGTACAAGAACAACTCATCCATATTACATGAAAATGCTACAAGAACTGTTATCTAAATTGGGGATTGATATTAGAGTAATAAATCCATATCAGTTTAAAACTAAGGGAGAAATGATACAGCAATGTAAAAATATTGGGTTTTTAAAAAATAATATTGTAAACACTATGTCATGTTCTCATCCAGACCATGGAAGAATGTTAGGGGAAACTGAATCTTGTCACTGTGGAAATTGTTTACCATGTGTAATTAGAAGGGCTGCAATAAAAAAGTCAGGAATTGAGGATATTACAATATATAGAGATAAAAAATTTGATAGTGGAAAGACAGCAAATATGAATTTGAATTCATATTTATTGGGAATTGGTAAGTATGATGAAAAAAATTCATTTTTAATTATTCAAAAATCGGGTCCACTTACTTCAGATTTAGAAAAGTATTCAGCATTATATAAAAGAGGACTTCAAGAATTAATGGAATTGTTGGAGGAATGCAATGAATAGGTTTAATTATGACACTCATATGCATTTAGATTTATATAAAAATATTGATGATTTAATCAAATACATTGAAGAGAATAAATCATATACTATTGCAGTAACTAATTTACCTGTATTATATGAAAAGTATATTCAAGAGTATAAAAATCTTAAATATATACGATTTGCTGTTGGATTACATCCACAGTTAATTGGGCAATATAAAAATCAAATACCAAAACTGATAAAGGATTTAAAGTATAGTAAGTATATTGGTGAAATTGGATTAGATTTCAATGAAGAAGATGTTGAAAATAAAGCTTTGCAAATAAATACATTTAAAGAGATTATAGATAATTGTAATAAACTTGGTGGAAAAATATTGAGCATTCATAGCAGAAAAGCTAGTAAGCATGTAATTGAAATAATAGGGGACAAATTTAACGGCAAGATTATTCTACATTGGTTTAGTGGGACAATTAGTGAACTAAGGGAAGCTATAGAAAATGGATATTACTTCTCAATAAATACTGAAATGGTAAAAAGTAAAAAAGGTATAGAGTTAATAAAAAATATACCAATAGAAAGAATTTTAATAGAAAGCGATGCTCCTTTTACTAGGTCAACAAAAGACGGGTATAATCTTAATTTTATAAGTGATATAGAAAAAGGATTAATTAAAATAAAAGGTTTAGAGGGAACAAATATTAATGAAATATTAAAAAATAATTTTAAAAAGTTGCTAAATGTCTAAGTTGTAGTAAATAGAGGTTAGAAATGAACGGTAAAACATCTGTTGGATTTTATAATTATTGTAGGTTACATGTAAGTTATAGTTAGAAAAACATCAAGGACATATCACAAGAAAGTTTGGTGGAAAATTGAGTAATAAAATAAAAGAGATAACATCATATTTTAAAAGTGCAGTTGCATCACAAGTTAATAAGGGAATAGAATTTAAGGAAGGTAATTATTATCAATTTGCATTTGATGAATTGATAAATGGGCAAATTGATAAAGAGATTTTTGTAAAGTTGTCTAAAGTATCTTCAGAAAATAAAGAAAAAGATAGCATTAATGTGATAATTGTTGCAAAGACAATAAAAACAATTTTTGATTCTCAAGAAAAGAAGAATAGTAACTTTGAAGATTTGACAGGGGTATACTATATTCCTTCTATATTAAAAAAGGATGGTAGCCTTCATTATGATGAGGGAAAGTTTCCCTGGATACCTAGAGAATTTCTTCAACCTATGATTGAACCTATATTATCAATGGGAAATTATAAAGATTATGACAACTATATGAGTGAAAGTATAGGGAGAATTCATAAAATAGAAAGCTGGCAAGATTACATAAATTTTGCTAAGGATATATATGAAAATGTTACTAAAGCAAAATTTTCGGAGTGTAATCTATTAGATACTGAACTAGATAAACATATTTATATTTTAAAAGATGATACTATAAATGCTACAACATCAATACTAAAATTGTATGACAATATAATTGACGAATGTAAAGAGTCTAAGCTTTATGAGAATTTTATAAGTTTAGATTTTAATAAAGTATCACCATTGATACCAAATGAACTATTGGAAATGAACAAACACTGTGGACAGATGGGAGGAGAATACCCATTATCACCTTCACAAAGAGAATGTATTAATCATTTTACAAATATGACCAATGGTGAAATATTAGCAGTAAATGGACCACCAGGTACAGGTAAGACAACCTTGCTTCAATCCATAGTTGCTAATATGTATGTAGAAAGAGCATTAAAAAAGGAAAAGCCACCGATTATAGTAGCGTCGTCTACAAATAATCAAGCTGTTACTAATATAATAGAGTCCTTTGGTAAAATAAATGTTTTAGGATATGAAAATCTTGAAGAAAGATGGATTGAAGGTGTAAATAGTTTTGCTGTATATTTTCCATCAGCTAAAAGTGAGAAGAACGCAAATGCTAAAGGATATCATTATACTAATTTAAAAGGTGAGAATTTTATTTCAGATATTGAAAGTGAAGAAAATATACTAAAATCTAAAGAAAAGTTTCTGAAAAATTGCAACAAATACTTTAGTGATAATATTTCAGACTTAGGTGTATGTGAAGAAAAAATACATACATTATTATGTAGAATTGATTTAATTAGAAAAAATCTTTTAGGGTTAGTTAATAAGCTTAAATCATATGATCTTAATGATAGAACTATAGAAGAGCATTTAGTATTTCTAAAGGATGAAATAAATGATTTAGAATGTAAGATATCTTCAGATCTTTTACGAGTTGAAGCTTGGAGAAAGCATTTTAAGGAAATGCCGCTGTTGTATAAATTATTAAAATTTCTTAAAAGCTATAGGACAAAGATAGAAATAAGAAATAGAATGTTTATTGAAAGTGAAGAAACCTTTTTAGATGAATATATGAGCTTAGATAAAATTGAGGAAAAATATAGCTATATAATTAAGGAATTAAAAATTAAGCTTGGAGAACTACAAAGAGTATATAAAGAAATAGAACATATAAAGGTTCAGTATGATGACAATTTAAGAATATTGAATGAACTAAATATTGATATATTTAAAGGAGAAAAGCAAAAGTTTCCTATTAAATTAGATAAAATAAATGAAATAATGGATAAAACCCTTAGATACATTGAGTTTTGGTTAGCAGTTCATTACTATGAATGTAGATGGACTAAAGGAGAAGATAGTTTAACTGAAAAACAAAAGGGAAAAACATTTGAAAATGTTTTGTATAAGCTATATAACAGATTGAGTATGGTTACCCCTTGTTATGTAATGACTTTTTATCAACTTCCAAAGAATTTTTTAGCATATGAAAATAGTAAGAATTTTTATCTTTATAATTACATAGATTTATTAATTGTAGATGAAGCTGGACAAGTTTCTCCTGAAATAGCAGCATGTTCTTTTTCATTAGCTAAAAAGGCTATAGTTGTAGGTGATATATATCAAATAGAGCCTGTGTGGAGCGTTAGTAATGCTTTAGATAAATCTTTAGCTATAGAAAAAGGAATAATAAAAAGTAAAGAAGAATTTGAAAAACTTTCTGAGTTAGGTATGAATGCTTCAAATTCAAGTGTAATGAAAGTAGCTTCAAAAAGTTGTAAATATATGAAATTTGAAAATAGAGGATTATTTTTAAGTGAACATAGAAGATGCTATGATGAAATTATTTCTTATTGTAATGATTTAGTATATAAAAGAAAACTTGAACCTATGCGTGGAAAAGGTGTCAATGATAAGGGATATAAGTTAACTAAACTACCACAGATAGGGTATAAACAAATTGAAACCGGATATTCAAGCAAAAAGGGAAGTAGTAGATATAATAAAGAAGAAGCAATTGAAATAGCAAACTGGATTAATGAAAATTTTGATATGATTAAAGATGCATATCCAGAAGAAAATATAAAAAATCTATTAGGTATAATTACACCATTTAAGGCACAGGTTAGTTGCATAACAAGTGAGATTAATAAGAAAATACCAGAAGATATCAAGAAAAATATAAGCGTTGGTACTGTACATACTTTTCAAGGGGCTGAAAGAAGGATAATAATAATGTCTACAGTGTATGGTGAAAATGAAGGTTGTTATTTTATAGATGCCAATAAAAGTATGTTAAATGTTGCTGTTTCTCGTGCAAAGGATAGCTTTTTAGTTTTTGGTAATGTCAATAGTTTAAAAAATGATAAAAGCAGTGCAAGTGGGTTATTAAAGCAATATATTATGAATAATAGCATATAACTGATTTATGTAGAGACTAATATTAATATAAAATTTAACACCAGTATGAGAAATAATTAGCAAGCACTATAGTCGAAAAGAAAGGAAATTATTCTTATGGATAATAATAAAGTGTGGTTGGATGTACCATATAAAGAAAAAGATGAAGCTAAATCACTTGGAGCTAGGTGGGATGTTGATAAGAAAATGTGGTATGTGCAAAATTCTAAAGATTTATCAAAATTTAAAAAATGGATAAATGATACTGTAATAAATATTAAGGCAGAAAATCCTTTCTATATAGCATATGGTTATCGAAAATGTTGGAAATGTGGTAGTGCTACACCAGTAATAGCTTTATGTAGTGAAAATTATAAAAGTCTTAATGTTGATATAAATAATAAAGAACAATGGGTAAATGAAAAAGGGTTAGTTTTTTTTCAATATATAAAGTATTTATCAGATAATATAATTAAAATAATTAATGAAACGTTTCCTTTTTATAAGAATGGTTTTTCTAAATTTATACAGAAAAAATATTGGAATAATCATTGTCTTAAGTGTAGTGCACTTCAAGGTGATAACTATTTGCATGATGAATATGATTCAATATTTTCACCAACAACTAGAGAAGAAGCAGAGAAAGTAACGCTAATAGAAATAGAGCTTCATAAAGCAATAGAAATGAGCGGTTCCTATGGATATTCATCTACAAATGATTTAATAGAAACATATTCCTTAAAAATTACTTATAACGATTTTATAAAGAAAAAGGGTTGATTTTTAACTTACTAGTATGAATAAGGAATTAATTTAAATAACAAATAGAAAATATTGATTTGTTTTGGTTATTTATAATTGTGATGTATATAGTTCCGTAATTATTGTATTTTAACATATAGGAGATGATACAAAAGCTATGAAAGTATTTGTAACAAGTGATATTCATGGAAGGTTTAATGTACTTAATAAAATTATCGAGTTTGTTAAAGAGAGGCAAGATATAGATTGCATAATTTTATGTGGAGATATAACTGGAGACCATGTATTTAGCTATTTTTATGAACTTGAAGATAAGCAATACGAGGATTACAAAATAATTAAGGATAAGCTACAGCAATTGAATAGAAAAGTTTTATTTATTCAAGGTAACCATGATGTATTTACTGTTGATAAGTCAGATATTACTTATTTACCTTATTGTAAGACAGAATCTTTTAATAATTTCATAGCTATAGAATATGTTAATTTCCTTATGTATGGAACAAAGCGTGAGGGAAATGAACAAGATATGATATGCAGGCTATCTAAGCTTAATATAGACAATAAAAGCATTATTATATCACATCTTCCACCATACAAATGTTTAGATAAAGCTAATAATGGTGTTTATTACGGGAGTGGAGCTATTAGAGATATGATAAAGGAAAAAAAGCCTGCATATTTTTTCTGTGGGCATGTGCATGACTCTTTTGGTTTTAAAAAGTTACATAATACATTTGTTTTCAACGCTGCTTGTAATAAAATTACAACAAGAGGCTGGGTTGTAAATTTAGAAACTGCAAAGTATGAGAAGGTAATATTATAAAAATACAATTTCAAAATGGACAAGTGTTGATATATATGTGATTTTTAAATATCCTATATTTCTTTTAGAGAATATAAATGTATGTAAAAGGTAGAGGTAGTATTTATGAGTAAATGTGGTATATGAGGAAAAGAGGGTGCAAAGGATAGAATAGGTGAAAATGGGGAAGAAGATATTTGAATATTTGAAATAGAAAGCGAGCACAATAGTGCAGTTGATATCATATGAGGGGGAGATCAGATGGTTTATATGGATGATAGAGAGGAACTTACTAATATACTTCTTAATAACAATGGAGATGATATTTTATCTTGTGCAGATAAAATATTAGAATTAGTACCTGAATTAATAGTTTGTAATAAATGCGAACATGAACATAGAGCACATAAATATAATGTTTATATACATATTCTTCATGTAGTTGCAGGTATAGATAGTGATTTAACACTTAAACTTGCAGCATTATTTCATGATATTGGCAAACCTTATGTTAAGAAAAAGGTGAATGAAAAGGTTCGTTATTGGGGACATGAGGAGGTTAGTGGTATAATTTCTAATCTTGTACTTAATAGACTTGGTTACGATGAAAGTATAATAAATGATACATGTACTTTAATAAAGATTCATGATAAAAAAATCAAGCCTACAATTAACGATATAAAATTAGTTGTTGATAGCATTGGAAAAATGAATTTTGAAAGATTGCTAAAATTACAAACAAGTGATATTTCTGCACATGCAAATGAGTATGCTGAAATAATAATTCCTAAATTAGATAAAATTAAAGAAGTATACATTAATAATAAATTTTAGTAAAAATTAATGGGAAATTATATGATGCAAGAAAATGATACAGGGATGTGATCATGAAATTTAAATAGGCGCCATTATGGCAACCTATTTTCTTGAAAAATTTCCCTTTTGGAATTGTTAATGATTAGTGGTCAGAAAAGCTAGGCATTCATCAGATACTCTTTTTATAGGACTTGCTTCATGCCTATTAATATTAATAAAATACCAGCTATTAAAGTAGCCTTTTTTCCTAGATTCCATTTATTAAGGAAATCAGTAATATAGTTACCTGCCCAAAGAGCTAAAAAGCTTATGACCGCAGAAAAAAGTCCTACAAAAAGTGAATTTAATCCAATCATGCCTGCACTTAGACCGCCACCAATATTGTTAATTGATAGAGCAATACCAAGGAAAGTAGCTTCTTTAAAATCAATGTCTTTAGAATTATCAATATCTGCATTTTCAGGTTCTTTTAAAATATCATAGACAGTTTTTTCTTTATTAGTGTTATCTTCTATTTCAGAATTGACTTCTTTTTTGAAATAAGGTTCTATTATAATCCAACAACCAATAATTACAAGTAATATCATACTTAATATAGAAGATATATGATTATTTAATAACTTTGGTATGATGGTTCCTAAGAATGCGGCAAAAGAAGAGATAAAAAAAGTAATAATGGAAATCCATAGATTTTTTAAAACAGATATTTTTACACCACGAATACTATAGGCAATTCTAACACTTATATTATCAATGTTATTAGCTAAGGCAATAAAAATTGTATAGATAAAACTCATGAATATTCTCCTTTTTTATATTATTTATATTGCTATAATATGGAGTTAATATAGAATAAGTGAAATGGTGATTTGTATCATGTTTAACAGATATAATAAACCGATAAGATTGCATATAAGAAAGAATGATGAGTAATGTAAAAAAAGTAATGCCAGTGAATAAAGAACAAATGTAAGTATAATAAGAAATGCTTAATGTTAGAAACATTAAGCATTTCATTTTTTTAGTCTGAGCTAAAGTCTTCAATTTTGTATTCCTTTAACTTTTACAATATTTTGATAGTTTGAAAAGAGAGGGATGTTAAAGCCATATACTGTGATTTCATATTTTTTATTTATTGATATTGCCCAATATAAATCTTCAGAATTATGTTTCATTTCTATAAAATTGTTTGCGTTTTTGAATACTCTAATTTCACCATCTTCAGTTTGTGCATAAATTAAATACACATCGGTATTTTTATGCTTTATTACTCGTTTATTTGTAATGGTTACTTTATAAGTATCTCTAATAAAATGAGGAGAGAGCATAATTACAATAATTATTACAATAACGGCAGGTATTAATATCAATATTCCTGTCTTAGATTTTAAAAAATTATTATGTCGAAAATTATTATGTCTAAATTTTTTATATTTAAATTTATTATACCTAAATATATTAGTAATATTTCTTGGCATAATACCTCCTCAATTTAGATAAATTGATTCTCTTTTATTCTTACTTCTAATATTTAGACATTAGTATATTGTAGATGTAAATAATTTCTTGATTAATTTGTACTAACTTCAATGACATGTTCCTTTAAAAATTCCTATGGGTGAGTACTAAAAAGATGACTCTCCCGCAGCAAAAGCTTTTATAAAATCTGCTTCAATGTCTTTTATATTTTTATACATTAATTCAATGCCTAGAAGCTTTTTTAAAAATAATATTTGTTCAGATGTTAGTAACAGTTCCTTATACCATGGCAAATTTTTACGTTTTACTTTAGGTTCAAAGGAAGAGTAGAGCAAATACAGAAAAAAATCGCCCAAATAAGAAAAGTCTAAATCATAGGGATAGTTATCGTTATTGGCCCATCTAGATAGGCCGAAGTCAAGTAGATTAACTTTGCCATCATTAATTAATACATTAGGTATCCTAATATCCCTGTGAACAATACCATTTTCATGAAGATATCTTATAATACTAATTAGCTGAATACCTATATTAAAGAATTCCTCCATAGTAAATTTGTGATTACGTTTAAAGAGAAGCTCCTTTACGGTGAAGCCTTCTTTAAATTCCAATACAAACCCGTAAAAGCCTTTTTCATTTATTACACCTAAAAGCTCAGGGATTCTTTTATCCTTCAATTTTGATAGTATAACTGCTTCATACGCATTTTTATCTGAATTTCTCTTAAAGAGAGTAGGCTTAAATTTCTTTATAATAACCTTTTCTCCCGTATTTGATCTAGCAAGAAAACATAAGCCATATCGACCTTCTCCAATAGGTTCTTCAATGGTATATGTTCCTACTACTTTCCCAGAGTATTTTAGCGTTTTGCAAAACCACATATCTTATTCATTTACTTTTTTGCCGCATTGCATACAGAATTTTGCATTTGGAGGCAGCTTCTCTCCGCAATTCATACAAAATGAGGTGTCATTTACCTTTTCACCACATTGCAAACAAAACTTTGAACCAGCTGGAATTTGAGCTTTGCATTTAGTACAAAGCATATTATTTCCCCTTGAAGGCGGTTCATTATAAATAGGCGTATTTGGGTACTGATGTCTATTTTTACGATAAGAACTGCTTCTGGAAGCTATTATATCAAATAAGTCTCCGAAAAGACCTTTCTTTTGATAGTGGTTACTTCCATAATGACCATGTCTATAATGTTTTCCACTTGATGAAGAACTCATATTTTTATACCTCTTTCTTTTTAGAATTTAAATTATATTTCTTTTAAAAGTTAGTTTTAATAAATTTATTTACATTATACATTATTTTGTTTTCGCTTATATCTATTTTGTAATAAAAGTCCTGTTGATATTAATAGTATAAGACCTATTAATGTAATAATAATCCCTAGTATATTTTTGTCATAAACCTGTGCCCCAACAGATACCCAAATTAGTGTGCCAGGTATTCGTGATAATCCATATACGAAAAATAGCTTTGATGCTTTAATAGGTGTAAGACCAGCTATGTACATCATCAAATCTTTTGGAATAACAGGGATTAAACATATAATTAGCATACCAAGCATACCTTTTGTTGAATTTAATATTTTTTCTATTTTATCTATTTTGTCTTTGGGTATAAACCTACTAATAAATTCGTACCCAAATAATCTTGAAATGTAGAAGGCACATACTGTTCCAAGCATTAATCCAACCATAGATAATAAAAATCCTAATGGAATGCCATAAATAAAACCACCACATACGTTAAAAATATCACCAGGTATTACAACTAAAAGTACATGAACTGCTTGCAGCAATATATACATTAAAAAACCTAAGCCGCCAAAGGATCTTAAATATTCTCTTAAAGCCTCGGGTTTTTTCACTTTTTCAATAATCCATGGTGCAAAGTTTATTCCTAAAATAACTATTCCTGATATTATTATAATCATAACTACTAATTTAATCTTTATTTTATGGTCAATTTTTTCTGTTTTCATAATACCTCCGCTAATATTTAAGTGCAAAAATCAGTGTCATAGTACCTGGATTAATTTGAAGCATCATTGCAGGCACTATGACCTTAAATTTTATTATAACCAAATTTACGTTATTTAGATTATTGGCTTAAAAAATTACATTTACTTTTTACTTTGATACGTTTTATTGCCTTTACAAGCTCATACCAAACCACTGAAGCTGCAGCAATTAAAACTGCCAGCATTAATTGCTTAAAAGACAAAGGGGCTAGCTTCAAAAAGCTATTTAGCGGAGTATATAAAATTACTACTAAGCCAGCTAGCGTACCTAGACTAACAGTCCACATTACCTTATCCTTAATAAGCTTAATAAAGGATTTAGCTGCAAAATCAGTATTTGAGCTGTTAACATGAACAAGTAGCACATTAGCAAGTAATATAATTGTAAGTCCCATTGCTCTTGCAAGTGATGCATTGTCTGGATTTTGCTTTAAAAATGCAAAGTAAGTTCCAAAGGAGGCTCCAAACATCACAAGACCTTGTATTATGCTTTTAGAAAGAGTTTTTGCTGTCAGCATTTTTTCCTTTGGATTACGAGGAGCTCTTTCCATAATATCAACTTCAGCAGGCTGACGTTCTAATACAATAGAACAAGTTGGGTCGATTACTAGTTCAAGTAAAACAACGTGCAGTGGAAGCAGTAGAAGACTTGCAGGACTTATTCCAAGCAGGGGAGCAAGCAGTGCACCAAAGGCAATAGGAATGTGAATAGTGAAAACATATCCAACTGCTTTTCTAATATTATCATAAATTCTTCTTCCATCTTTTATAGTTTCAACGATGGTGGAGAAGTTATCATCAAGTAAAATTAAATCCGCTGCCTCTCTTGAAACCTCTGAGCCACGTTTACCCATAGCAATACCGATATCTGCGTGCTTAAGGGCAGGGGCATCATTAACGCCATCACCAGTCATTGCAACTATTTCACCATTTTCTTTAAAGGCTTTAACTATTCTCATTTTATGCTCAGGAACAACTCTTGAGAAAACACTAACCTCTTTAACTTTTTCTCTAAGCTCTTCGTCACTCATTTTATTAAGCTCATCACCAGTAATAATTTTATCGTTGTTTGGCATATTAATCTGCTTAGCTATGGAGCTTGCAGTTATTCCGTTATCTCCAGTTATCATAACCACACGAACGCCTGCTTTTGTACAGGTTTTAATATCTTCCTTAACTGACTCTCTAGGTGGGTCAGCTAACCCAATTAGTCCACAAAGCTCTAAGCTGCATTCCTTCAGTGTATTTGGAATATCATCTGTGCTGAGTATATTCATTTGCCCAACGGCAATAACACGTAGTCCTTCCTTAGACATTTCAAGTATTTTCTTTTCCGCTATTTTTCGTTCATTAGCAGTCAAGTTACATATAGTTAAAATACGTTCAGGTGAACCTTTTGCTGTAACTAAAATATTATCGCCATTTTGCCAAACGTGACCCATCATTTTAAGTTCATCAGTAAAGGCATATTCTTTAATAAGCTCTCCACCAAATAGAATATCTCTTGAGATTCCTTGCTCCTCGCAATAGGATATCATAGACTTTTCCATTGGATCATAGGCATCAGCTTTACAGCCCATTCCCATTATTTTAATCAAGTTCTTTGTATCATTTTTTAAACTCCAAGTATCTCTAACTGTCATTTTGTTCATTGTTATTGTTCCTGTTTTATCAACACAAAGAACGGAAACAGCACCTAGGGTTTCTACTGATGGTAGCTTTCTAACAAGTGAATTCTTCTTAGCGAGTCTCCATGCACCCATGGATAGAAATACTGTTAGTATTACTGGGAATTCTTCTGGTATCATTGCCATAGCAAGAGTTACACCAGATAGAATACTTTCTATAAGTCTATCTCCGAAGGTATGGTCTGGTATATTAAAATACGTAACAATACCAACAACAGTAAATAAAACTGCTGCAATTATTGCGCATAGCTTTACTAATTTTCCTGTTTGTAATTGAAGTGGTGTTGGATTATCAGGAGCTGATAAAACATTTTGACCTATTTTTCCATATTCAGTAGCTGGGCCAATTTTATCTACTAAAATAGTACCAGTACCATGGGTAACAAGAGTTCCTGCATAGCAGTAGTCTTTGCGCCAATAATCAGAATCGTTGCCCTCACAGTTATCCTTAGAAGTCTTCCATACTGCTTCAGCTTCTCCAGTTAAAGAGGATTCATCAATAGAAAGAGTACTAGCTCTCAAAACTACTCCATCAGCAGGCACTTTAACGCCCTCTGAGATAAACATAATATCGCCTGGTACTAAATCGCAGCTGTTAATTATTTTTTCAATTCCATCTCTGAGTACTTTAATCTGTGGTGCTGATAAGTCCTTAAGTGCTTTTAAGGTTTTATCTGTTTTCCATTCCTGAATTGTTTCAATGCCTATAATTCCAATAACGAAAATAAGCATAATTGCGCCATCTTTAGGTTCTCCAAGTATAAAATAGATAGCAGCTGCAACAATTAGTAATAAAAACATAGGCTCGGTAATGACGTGTAAAATCTTGTGTAAAAAGCTTTCTTTTTTTTCAGCCACAAGTTCATTTTTACCGAATCTTTCTTGAAGTTTTTTTGCTTCTTGAGTAGTTAGACCTTTGAAATGTTGTTCTGTCATAAATAGTTACCTCCATTTTTGCTTATTATAAGCATTTTTAAGATAGCTCTATGGCATTGCAATCATCAGATATGTTCTATGGGTATAAAAAAATACCCGTAGAACATTTTACTGTCCCACAGGTATGTGTTATCATCCTGCTGCCAATTAAGGCCCGGCCCCACGAACTTATAAAAAAGTTCATCGCCTGCTCAGTTTGTACTGTAGATTTATATGCAGTGCAAAGAGATATTTAAATTATAGCACAAATTACATGATATGTAAATAGGGCTAATTTTATTTGATTTGAGATAATGAGTATTTTTATAAGATTATTATAAATAGCATGTTAAAGAGCTGTTAGTAATGGGGATTAAGAGGAGAGATTAAAGCTTTTTTTAACAGATGTTCTATATCATGCAGCTTTGTCTCAATATTTTCTAGGGTATAAGCTGTTAACTAATTATATGCTGAAATAAAGAAAAAAACACTTATATTGTAACAATTTTTACAAATGATACATAGGTTATATTAGCCCCAAAATAGTTTGAACTAAAATTGTTAATCAATAATAACTATTTTAGTTTAAGAAAAAAGGTTTATAAAGAGGGAGGTGTTTTATGGAAGGTGAAGAAAGGCTAGTTGGTATTGATGTACCTAATACAGAGGTTATTTCTTTTAAAACAAGAAAAAATAAAGATGCAGAAAAATCAAGTAAACTTAAGAATATACTTAAATTTTTAGGACCTGCTTTTGTTGTTAGCGTGGCATATATTGATCCTGGTAATTTTGCAACTAACATAAGCGGAGGATCAAAATTCAACTATGCGCTTATTTGGGTAATTTTATGGAGTAATATGATGGCTATATTTCTACAAACTATGTCTGCCAAATTGGGAATAGCTACAGGCTATAACCTTCCAGAAATGTGTGCTAAAGTGTTTTCAAAGCCAGCAAATTGGGTTTTTTGGATTGTTGCCGAACTAGGTGCTATGGCAACGGATTTAGCAGAGTTTCTCGGAGGAACATTAGGGTTGTACTTATTGTTTCATATTCCTATGATATACGCGGGACTTCTTACAGGAGTAATGACATTTATTATTTGTTATATGGAAAAGTATGGACAAAAGCCTATTGAGATTATAATATCAATACTTGTTGGAGTAATAAGTGTTGCATATACAATAGAATTGTTTCTTGCAAAACCAAATTGGGCTCAGGTAGGCATTCATACGATAAGTCCAACGCTTCCTAACGGTGAAGCTGTATTGATTGCTGTAGGAATGCTTGGTGCTACGGTTATGCCTCACGTAATATATTTACATTCCCAATTAGTTCAGCACAGAAGTATTGATAAATCAGATGAAGGAAAGTTAAAACATTTAAAAATGGAAAAGATAGATGTTGCTATTGCTATGAATATAGCTTTTGTTGTTAATGCTGCAATGGTCGTAGTTTCTGCTGCAGTATTTTGTAAAAATGGAATGATAGTAGATACAATGGAACAGGCTCACAAATCGCTACAACCTTTATTAGGCTCTTTATCAAGTGGTGCTTTTGGAATAGCGTTACTTGCATCAGGTTTGTCGTCCTCTGCTGTTGGAACACTTGCAGGACAAACAATTATGAAAGGTTTTATTAATATAACCATACCTGTAAATATAAGAAGAATTATAACTATGGCACCAGCTTTAATTATAATTGCAATTGGAATAAATCCTATGAATGCTCTTATTTTGAGTCAAGTTGCACTAAGCTTTATTTTACCATTTCCAATAATTCAGATGTTAGTTATAGCAAAACGTGAAGATTTAATGGGAGTTTTAGTAAACAAGGGGCTAGTAAGATTCTTAGGCATTTTAATAGCAGCAGTAATAATTATACTAAACGCAGTGCTTTTGTATCTAACATTTACAGGAAGAGCATAAAATATTTCAAGATTTTTATTTAAGATTAATATTTTTAATTTTATTAAGATTAATATTTTTAATTTTATTGTTGACATTTTGTATTTTGTTGCATAGAATAATAATGACAATTGAATTAAAACGGTAGGTGAGGTTACCACAGGGATACGGGTTGCTGCCGCGGAGTAGTGGAGACACTATGAGAAGGTTAGCAGGCTATGTCGACTCAAGGCATAATCTAATGCAATTTCATTGTCCTGTGAAGCTAAAGCTTGAACGGTATATATTGTAAGTATGTAGTATATTTGCGTATATATTTTTGTGCGGATTATTTTTCCTTGCCTAATTATGTTTGGCAAGGTTTTTTTGTTTTAAATAGAGCTGTTTGGCTTTATATAAATTATTATATTTAGAAAGTTGAGGTGGTAATAATGGACTCGGGAAGTAGTAGGGGCATAGAACCTGATGGGCAAAGTATTAAATTAACAATTGATTTTAAGAATATTCCCATGTTTATTCTTATCACCAATTACACAAACTAATAATATAAATTTTTATATGCAAAATAGTTTTTAATTATAAAAAAATTTTAATTTAAATACTTTGTCTTGTTTTATGCCATTTCTTCCTAAACTAATATTTTCATTTTTAAATTTTAGGAGGTTGGAATTATGAAAAAGAAAACAGAACAAAATGTTGTTAATGAAGCTTTAATTAATGAGAAACTTATTAAAGCAAGTAAAATGAAATTAAAAAATTTATTAGAAGAAATGAATACGTCTTTAAAAGGGCATAGTAATGAAAAAATAGAAGAGTTAATTGAGAAATATGGTGAAAATGTGATTTCTCACGAAAAGCCTGAATCAGTTCTTAGAAAAATTTTTAATGCTTTTGTAAATCCTTTTACTATTGTGCTCTTCGTTCTTGCAATGATTTCTGTAGTTACAGATATTATTTTACCTGCTCCAGGTGATAGAAGTTTTAGAACAGTAATAGTTATTACAACGATGGTAACAATTAGTGGACTTTTACGCTTTATACAAGAAACTCGTTCTAATAATGCTGCTGAAAACTTAAAATCTATGGTTAAAACAACTGCTACAGTTGAGAGAGAGGGTAAAAAGGAAATTCCGCTTTCAGAGATTGTACCAGGTGATATAGTATATTTAGCTGCTGGCGATATGATACCTGCAGATGTTAGAATAATTTCTTCAAAGGATTTATTTGTTAGTCAATCTGCATTAACTGGAGAAAGTGAGCCAGTGGAGAAGTATGGCATAGAAATGAAACAACTTTCTAAGAATCCATTGGAATTCTCAAATCTTGCTTTTATGGGGAGTAATATCATAAGCGGTTCAGCAACCGGTGTTGTTTTAGCAACAGGAGATTATACTTATTTTGGCTCTATGGCAAAAACAATTATAGTTAAAAAGGTTGTTACCAGTTTTGAAAAGGGTATAAATTCTGTATCTTGGGTATTAATTAGATTCATGATGTGCATGGTACCTGTTGTATTTTTCGCTAATGGGTTTACCAAAGGTAATTGGTTTGAAGCTTTTTTATTTGCATTGTCTGTTGCAGTAGGATTAACTCCAGAAATGTTGCCTATGATTGTAACAACTAACCTTGCAAAAGGTGCAGTACAAATGGCAAAGAAAAAGACTGTTGTAAAAAGCCTTAACTCAATACAAAACTTCGGAGCTATGGATATTCTTTGTACTGATAAAACAGGTACTCTTACACAAGATAAAGTTGTTTTAGAGTATCATCTTGATATTCATGGCAAAGAAGACGCAAGAGTTCTTCGTCATGCATTTTTAAATAGTTTCTATCAAACAGGACTTAAAAATCTTATGGATGTGGCAATACTAGAGCATGCTAAAGAAGAAGCTTATCACGAATTAGAAACTAAATATGATAAGGTAGACGAAATTCCATTTGATTTTAATCGTAGAAGAATGAGCGTTGTTATAAAGGATAAACTAGGTAAAACTCAGCTTATTACTAAAGGTGCAGTTGAAGAGATGCTTAATATATCTTCACATGCAGAATATAATGGTAAAGTGGAATTATTAACAGATAGTATCAAAAAGGAAATTCTAGCAACTGTTCAAGAATTAAATAGTAAGGGTATGCGTGTTATTGCAGTAGCTCAGAAAACTAATCCATCTGTAGAAGGTATTTTTTCTGTGAAAGATGAAGCTGATATGGTACTTATGGGATATCTTGCGTTTCTTGACCCACCAAAGGAAACTACAATGTCAGCTATTAAGGCACTTAATGAATATGGTGTTTCTGTAAAAGTTTTAACAGGTGATAATGACGCGGTTACAAGATGTATTTGCGAACAAGTTGGAATGAAAGTTGACAATCTTTTGCTTGGTTCTGACATTGATGAAATGGATGATGAATTATTATCAATAGAAGTAGAAAATACAAGTGTTTTTGCAAAGCTTAGCCCACAGCAAAAAACTAGAATTGTTAGAATTCTTCGTGAAAATGGTCATATTGTTGGATTCATGGGTGATGGTATTAATGATGCAGCAGCAATGCGTGAGGCTGATGTTGGGATTTCAGTTGACACAGCAGTTGATATTGCAAAGGAATCTGCGGATATAATTCTTCTTGAAAAAGATCTTATGGTACTTGAGGATGGAGTACTTGAAGGACGAAGAACTTTTGGAAATATAATAAAATATATAAAAATGACTGCAAGTTCTAATTTTGGTAATATGTTTTCAGTTGTTGCAGCAAGTGCATTTTTGCCATTCTTGCCAATGCTACCAATTCAAATTTTAGTGCTTAATTTAATTTATGATATATCCTGTACCTCAATTCCATGGGATAATATGGATGAAGAGTATCTAAAGAAGCCTAGAAAATGGGAAGCTTCTTCAATTGGTAAATTTATGTTATGGATTGGACCTACAAGTTCGGTTTTTGATGTAACAACCTATATTCTTATGTTTTTCGTAATTTGTCCAGCTGTTTGTGGCGGCGCTTATGGAGCAGCTGGTGTTGATAAAGTTTTATTTGTTTCTTTATTTAATGCAGGGTGGTTTGTTGAAAGCTTATGGTCTCAAACTCTTGTTATTCATATGATACGTACACCAAAAATTCCATTTATCCAAAGCAGAGCATCACTTCCAGTGTTATTATTTACAACAATTGGAATATGCGTAGGCACAATACTTCCATACACTCCTTTTGGAAAAAGCCTAGGAATGTCAGCAATGCCCCTTAGCTATTTCCCATGGCTAATTGGTATGATTTTATGCTATATGTTACTTGCAACATTCTTAAAAACTATGTTTAGAAAACGCTACGGCGAATTATTGTAAGGAGGGTAAAAAAATGATAATAGGAAATAATATATTTACTGCCATTGGTTTATTTTTAACTTGTGGATTAATGCTCTTAGGTCTTTTTGCAACCTATCCTGCTGTAAAAGCTTACGAAAAAGGCAGAAACTTTGCTACTTGGTATTTTTTTAGCTTTCTTGCTTTACCAATAGCCTTAATTGCATCAATTATTATTAAGGAAGAGCAATCGTAACTTCTAAAACGAAAGTTGTATGTAAAATATAAGCGGTAAATAACTAATCACATGGATAGTTATTTGCCGCTTTATTACTTTCTCACTAAGAGTAAATATCAGTCAATTAACATTGTCAATATATACTTAATCATGATCTATGTGTATGGTTATATTGATATTTTTAAATTCCGCTTCTAGGCTTTTTTCTATCTTCTTTATTAGTTGATGGGTAGCTTTTGCAGTAAGTTCTGAATTTACAGTTATGTGAAAATCAACATAGCGTATAGGACCTGACTTTCGTGTCTTCAATCCATGAAAATCTACTATTTCTTTTTTTGTATGTTTCCATAACTTCTTTTATTTTGTTCTCTTCTTCAGCTGATAGCTTTGCATCTATAAGAGGAGTAAAAGCACTTTTCGATAAGTGCCATGCTTCTATTACAATAAGGCATGCAACGATAATAGCAGCAATAGGATCAAGAATACTGATTCCAGTGAATTTTATAAGAAGCAATCCTATGGCAACCCCTAAAGAAGTATATACATCAGTTTTTAAATGAAGTGCATCGGCCTCCAATGCAAGAGAGTCTTCTTCCTTTGCTACCTTATAAAGGATTCTTGAAACAATTGTATTTACTACAGCAGATATAACCATTACTATAATAGCTATAACTGTTTCTTCTATTTTTGCGGGGTGTATTATTTTAAAAGCGGATTCTTTTATTATTAAGAAGGCTGCAACAAATATTAATAATCCTTCCGCTAAACCAGAAATGTTCTCAATTTTTCCATGACCGTAAGGGTGTTCTTCATCTGCTGGTTTTGAGGAAACACGGACAGAAAAAAAAGCAATAATGGATGCCACTAAATCCATACCAGAGTGAATTGCTTCTGAAACAATACTGACAGAACCACTAAGTAATCCTGCAACTACTTTTAGAATAATTAAAGTTGTATTTGATACAATTGATAAGGCAGCAACTTTAACTTTTCTGTTTGATAATATCATAAGTTTAAATCCTCCTAAAATAAAAAATAAGGGACATACCAATATATTATCCCTCATTTTTATGTACATATTCATCAATAATACTCTTTAAATTTATAATGCTATTTTTCTACAATTCAAAGGTTGAACAAGGGGGTCGCCTAGATAACGTGTATATCTCGGCTTGTACCTAATAATATTGTGTATAATCTTTTCTTAATAAAGTTCAAATAAAAAATGGTTAATAATAAAATAAAATTTAAAGAAATTAGGTAGGTTTATTATATGGATTTAATTGATTTTTATGTAAGTCTATCAAATGATTTTGTTTATATTAGGGAAGATAACTAGTAGGTTATTTGTATTTATGGGAACTATTTCTAATGGTATTTTGTTAAAGTTATTGAGTTCAACCGTCATCAATAATAAAAAATGACGGTTAATTTAATGTTTAAGGAAGTTGCCTTTACTAATATTTAAAGAATTAATTTCATATCCTTTATATTTTAATATTTGGCTTTTAAAATCAACAATTTCAATAGGTACATTTAGTTGTGCAGCAATGTAACTATAGGTACATTCCCCATGAACTAAACACATTATACTTTCATCAGGTATTAAAAGTTCTGCCGTAAAGAGATTGGCTTCACGTTCTGGCTTTGAAGTAACATCAAAAAGAGTAAATTCTTTTATAGGGTCATTTTTAGCCAAATGTTGGTGAAATCTATCATGTCCTAATTCATGAGCACATATTACAGTTTGCATTTCTTCAGAGATATTTTCATTTATAACTATAAATCTAAATCTTGATTGATAGAAGTAGTACCCTTTTAAATTACCTAAATTATGATATACAATTTCAATATTCATCATTTCAGCAATTTCAAATGGATTCCTGGTGTGGTATGTTTTAATTAACCTATTAACTTCATTTATTATTACCTTCCTCATAAGCACATATCTCTCCTTTATGGAGTATTAGATATTTCAGTTTCAGAGTTTGAGTTCTTTTTACCATATTTTTTTCTAGCTTTATTTTTTGCTTCAAAATATAATTGTGTTATTGATTGGAAAAAAGCATCTTTATCTTCTTCAGACAATTCACCGCCTGCTAGTACAGCAGCAGTTCTTTCTATTAACATTTCAGCTTCATTCTTACATTTATAGCCGAATTCATCTTTTGCAGAAGAGATAAAAATATTTTCTTTAGATGTAGTATCATCGGTGTCAGAGATTAAGTAATCAACCGTTACATTAAATATATCGGCTAATCCCTTAATTACTTTTTGTCCTTTTGGAAATCTAGTGTTATTTTCATAATTACAAATAGATTTTTGAGAAACACCAAGTTTAGCTGCTAAATCTTCTTGAGATAAACCAGCTTCTTTACGAAGATGTTTTATTTTATTACCAAAATTCATTTTTTTTCCTCCAATTTATGAGTAACTTCTTACTAAAGCAAGAACGAATGTTCTGAATTTTATTGACAGTATTTCAGTTCTAATTTATACTTTAAATTAGAACGAAAGTTCATAATATAATTTTATATTAGAACAATTTTACTGTCAACATAAATTAAGAAAGGAGCATCAGTGTTATGGCTTTAGCGACAATTAAATATGGTAAAAATAACATAGTAAATAATGAAATAATAATGGAAAGGAAAGTTAGCCCCAATATATATCACAATACGAAATTATTGTTACAACTTTATAGTAAGGTACTGTGGCGAATTAATAATTCTATTCAAGAAATTGATGATGAATATTATGAAACATCAGGTAGAAGATTAGATGAATTATTATACAGTTTGGTAGAGGTAGATCCTTATATTTCACAAGCTAGGTTAGAAAGCAGACTTCAATCTATAGAAGATAGTAAAAGTATAATAGAAATAATTGATAAAACGTTATCAATGCTAAAGTCTTACCCTGATAATGGGGAACGGTATTATACATTAATATATAAAATTTATATTACACCTTGTAGGCATTCAGAGAATGAAGTAATAGAATATCTTTGTTGCTCAAGAGCCACATATTACAGAGAAAAGAAAAAGGCTATTAATTTATTAGGAACTATATTATGGGGATATTTATTTCCTAATATGGTCCAAGCTTTAAAAACTATAGATATGATACAAGATTGAGACTAAACAGATACAGCTTTGGTACTGACACTATACTTTGATACTGTTAAGATATATACAATAGGATATTGCGGAGTTTAAGAAAGTCCTGAAATGCAGAATTATATTGCATTGAAGGGCTTTTTTTTTATACCCAAAATTCCTAAATGAAATATAAAACTGACCCAGAAGGAGTCGCACGATTTTCGTGCGGCTCCTTTTTGCGTTCAGGCAGAAAGGAGCAATTAAAAATGTCAAAAGAAGAAAAACAACAAAATTATGAGGAATTTATGGAAGTTCTCCAAGAGGAGGACAAAAGAGAAGAAAACAATGAGAGGAGGTATTACAGACATAATCTTTCTCTTGAATACTTGCAAAAGTATGATGTACCAATTGAATTTGAATATGCAAAAGATGCGTTAGGAATTGAAAAAGAAGTTAATGAGCTATTGGATTTTACTGATTTTATTAGTGATTCAAACCTATATAAAGCTTTAAAGAAATTAAATGAATCAGATTTTAAGGTTATAGAGCTTAGATACAGATATGGGTTTTCCTTAAATGAAATAGCAGTAAAGCTTCAACTTAAAAATGATGCTGTTAGACAAAAGCATATAAGGGCTTTGGCAAAGTTAAAATCAATGCTTTAAAAAAATTTATAAAAACTTTTTTAAATTTGTCACATTTAATCTTCTCCCAAGGCTATACAGTGAGGGCGTTTTTTTATAAATGCTTTTACAAGTTCTTTGATAGTTGAATATTCAATACTTTAGGTACGTTACTGTGCAGCAGTTAAAGCTGGAAGCAACAAGAGGAAAACGCCAAGACACTTATAAATAAAATTTCAAAATTTTATTTAATAAAGAAATTTGTTTATTAAGGATAGCGATAAATTTTGCTCAAAACAGATTTGATAAATCTGATTGCCATGATCTGCACAGGAAAATAATGATACTTCCACTTAGTCTTAGGTATCCCATGGAGAGTGGCTTCCACATTGTGGGAGAGGTTAAAGTCCTATGATACTTGCTAATCACAAGTAGCTTAAAGTATTCCCAGCATTGGGGAGGTGTGACAAATACAATGCTTATTAAATAAGGAGCTATAGGTGAGGTTAATGCCTTGCCTTTAGCCCATTTATTGATAACAGACCAAAGGATTAAAGGTCTGTTTTTAATCTTTTGGTTTGGTATTAAAAATTTTTATAGCAGGGGAGATGGTTTTAATGGATAACAATATGAAATATAGTATTCAGTTAGCTATGTTAAATCAATTGCTTGGGCTTAAACTTATTACAGATAAAGAATATAACACTATTAAAATAGAGTTGATGAAAAAATATAATATTATGATTATTAATGCTTGATTCAATATGTGTTCAGATATATAATTAAAACTAATAAGTTATAGGAATACACTTTGTAAGGAGCGATTTTGATGGCAGATGTTAAAGTAATAAAAGCAAGTCAAGGTAGAATTGATAGACGTAATGCAAAAGTGATAGATAGATTAAGAGTTGCAGCTTACTGTAGAGTAAGTACTGATTCAGAAGAGCAATTAACTAGTTACAATTCTCAAGTAGAGCATTATAGAAATATGGTTGAAGCTAATCCACAGTGGAGTCTTGTTGATATTTATGCTGATGAAGGGATAAGTGGTACACAAACAGATAAAAGAGCAGAATTTCAAAGAATGATAAATGATGCAGTAGATGGAAAGATTGATTTAATCATAACCAAATCAATTTCAAGATTCGCTAGAAATACTTTAGATACTTTGAAATATGTAAGGCTGTTGAAGGATTATAACGTTGCAATTTTATTTGAAAAAGAAAATATCAATACTTTAACAATGAATGGAGAAATGTTATTAACTATTCTAAGTTCATTAGCTCAACAAGAAAGTGAATCTATCTCAACTAATGTAAAAATGGGACTAAAAATGAAGATGAAACGTGGAGAGCTTATAGGATTTAATGGTTGCTTAGGATATGATTATGATACAATAAATAAAGTAATAACAATAAACGAAGAAGAAGCAAAGATAGTTAGATATATTTTTAAAAGATATATTGAAGGTGCAGGATGTTTTGTTATTGCAAAAGAGCTTACACAGTTAAATTATAAAACTAAAAAAGGAAATACTAATTGGAATGATGGTTCAGTTAGAGGAATTATAACTAATGAAAAATACAAAGGAGATTTATTATTAGGAAAGACTTTTACTGTTGACCCAATATCCAAAAGAAGACTTGATAATATGGGTGAAGAAGAAAAGTATTATATAAACTCTAATCATGAACCTATAATATCAGAAGAAATGTTTAATGAAGCTCAAAAGATACTTGAAAAACGTAGTGTAAATAGTAACAATAAAGGAAGAGGAGAAAAGTATAGCAGAAAATTTGCTTTCAGTAGTAAAATAGAATGTGGATTTTGTGGAGGCACAGCTAGTAGACGTAGATGGCACAGTAATACAACTCATGAAAAAACTATTTGGCATTGTTGTGTATCTACTAAGAAAGGTAAAAAGTATTGTCCAGACAGTAAGGGGATAGATGAAAAGATTATTGAAAATGCATTTCTTGAAGCCTTTAATATGTTTTGTCTACAAAATAAAGATATAGTTACAGAGTTTATGGAAACTGTAGAAAATACTCTTAATAACACTAATACAGCTAAAGAATTAAAAAGAGTTGCAAGAGAAGTTACTTCTTATGAAAATAAGTTAAAAAAGCTAGTGGATATGAGAATTGATGAATTAATTGATAAAGCTACTTACGAAATTAAATTCACAGAGCTTTCTACAGCATTAGAAAAGCTTAAAGTTGAAAAAGTTGATTTAGATGCTTCTAATGAAAATAACATTGATATTAAAAAAAGAATAAACAGTTTTAGAAAAGTATTTGATAGTAATAAACCAATTAAAGAATTTGATAGAGTAGTTTTTGAAAGTGCAGTTAATAAAATTATATTAGGTGGAACTGATGAAGAAGGCAACGTAGATCCATACATGATAACTTTTATATTTAATTCTGGTATGAGCCATTCACTAAAAGGTAAAGATGTGATAGAATTAGATACAGATAAAAATGACAAAGAAGTGTGTTCCTATAGCGAACTCCACACACGTGGAGACGTGCGTACTACTATATAATAAGGAGTACTACGATAAGGAAATTAAGGGCAAGGTTAAGGCTGAAGTGGTAACGGAAGTTTAGAATAGAATTTAATAAAGGTTTAAGTATATAATAAAGGGCATTCAATTCTTAAAAGGGTTGAGTGCTTTTGTTATACCTAAAATTCATTGCTTGGTAATATTTGTGTATTTGCTATAAAAAACTTAGAAGATTTATTTTGAGTATTAGCTTTTATCATAGAATGATAAAATTTTTTGTAGATTGAAGAAAGATAAAAAGAATAGTAGAATAATAAACATAAGTTAGGTATAATTGCTTATGTTAGAAGGTGAATACGATAGTTACTATTATAGATAAACCTAAACAAGTTAATACAATAATAAAAAGAATAGTAGAAGCTGGATTGGATGATGTTATAAAGTATATGGATTACAAACATCCAGATTTATCTGATGATGAAAAAGCTAAAATTCTGAGAGAAAAATGGCTGCCAAGTTTAATTGAAGATGGGATTAAAACAGGACATTTCACTATGAATAATGGGAGACTTCAAGTGATTATTCAGCAAGAACTTAGTGTTATTGCTGGGTTTATATATGAAGCATATGTTGTTAGAAAGGCTAAAGTTGATAGTAATTTTTTCTTTAAGCTTTTTAAATGGACAACAAGAAGAGAGCGATTGCAATTAGAAATATTGAATCAATATTTTCCTATAGGACTAGGTCATAAAGAAACGAGGGAAAAATATCCATTGTTTTATGAACCAACAAGTAGAAAATTTGATGTTATTTTTTTAAGATTTAATGATAAAGTAGGAGCATATGAGGAGGCAACTGTTGTTGGCACTTCAATAAGAGCTGGAGTTCAAGTTAAAGCTATCAAAGGTAATGAGATAAAGGAAATAATCAGCCCAATTTTACAAGACAAATATGAATCGGTAATTACAATGTTAAGGCATAAAGATAATATTCATAGTTATGATTACTGTATGGATATTATAAAAAAAATGTATAACAAATCTGAAATTACTAATGAGCAAAGAATTAAACTTGAAAATTCTATAGCTTATCCTGGAAATATGGGAATTGATCAATATGAAGTAGATGAGTATTATGATTACATAAAGTATTGGTATAATAGTGAAGCAACGGCAGATAAAGTAACTCTAAATGGAGTAAGTATAGGCGTGCAAGAAGCAATTCTAAGAAAAAGTATTTTATCTTAAATTAGAAAGTGAAAATTAATGTACAAGATATTGTTTGAGAGTGCTTACTCTGATGAAAAAGGAACAATACTATAATTTCTTGCTTTTTAACTATAAGATGTCATAACAAGAATAAACCTGAAAAAGTATTTTCTAAAATTGGGATGGGGGAGATGTTAATGAAAATAATTTCTGTATTCAATAACAAAGGAGGCGTTGGAAAAACAACATTGTCATATCATATGGCATATGCACTTACTGAAATTGGATATAAAGTTCTGATGATAGACCTTGATCCTCAATGTAATTTAACCATACATGGAATTGATATAGAACAACTACATGATATATGGAAAAAAGAAGATGAATTTATTGAAACAGGATTTGATGCTGCTAAGAAAGAACTTTCAGAAAATGAATTCTTAGAAATGAATAGAGAACCAAGAACTATTCATTATTTATTAAAGCCAACAGAAGAAGGAACAGGAGATTTGGAAATTTTACCGCCACCATTTGTAATTACAGATAAATTAAATATAATTCCTGGCAGATTAACATTACATATGTATGAAAATAAAATATCATCTAGGTGGACAGAAGCATATGTAGGAGACCCGTTAGCAATAAGGACTATAACTAAGATTAGAAGCTTGGCTTGTGATTATGCTAGAATTTATGATTTTGATTTTGTGGTAGTGGATACATCACCTAGTTTAGGAGTATTAAATAAAGTTATTATTTCTACAGTTGATGGTTTTTTAATTCCAGCGTTGCCAGATATGTTTTCAATGTATGGAATAAAGAATATAGGTAGTTCATTAGCAAGTTGGAAAAAAGATTTTGATGCCATATACAATTTAATTTCAAGTCAAAAAAGAAAACAGTTTCCTAAAGAATTTGTAAAATTCCTTGGATTTACAATTTATAATGCAAAAAAATATAATGGGAATAATAACAATCCTTGGGAATTAGCACAATCACATTATAATTACGCAAAACAAATACCAGATACTATAAAAAATTATATAAGCAATGATGTTAGAAAACATTTGACGGATGATATGATAAATACTCCAATAGGTCTAAAAAATGTAATGCATTCGCATAATACATTACCAGGAATGGCACAAAAATATAAAAATCCAATATGGAAGATACCAAGTTTAGACAATTTAGAAATAGAAGATTCAGCTACAATAAGGGGGAATAGAAAGGTTTATGAAAACACAAAGCAAGCATATATTAATTTCGTAAAAGATTTATTAGAAAGGATAAAAACTTTAGAATAAAGTTATATTTTTTTAATACTATAGAGCATCTGTTGAGTCAGATGCTTTTATTATGTCTACATTTATTTTTTATTTACACTAATTATGGCTTTGGATGTTTCAACGATAAGTTTAAAATCTAATTCACTACAATTCTTGGTTAAATTAGCTAATTCATCTTTTAAGTATTCTTTAGATTTATATATAGAATCTAAAAGTATTAAATCAGGTGTAATCCCAAGTGTATTGCATATTTTTACAAGAGTTGGAAGGCTTAATTTTGTTGTTCCACATTCTATGTGACTCACATGTTCTTTTGACATATCAATCATTTCTGCAAGCTTTTCTTGAGAGATATTTAATTTTAATCTTTCTTCTTTTATCCTAGTTCCAATCTTTTTATAATCTAATCCCATAACCAAATCCATCCTTTTATATAAGTTTAGCAATTTCAATAATTTTTAAGAATGAATTGTATAAGCACAATGCTTATAATAGGTTGATTAATAGTAAAAAAAGTAATAAAATTGGAGTTGAACTATGTAGACATATTGCTTATGAGAGGTGGGGAAATTATTGGAACATCATAATGACTTGACATTTTTTACAAATGAACCAGATAGAAATTTATATGATAGATTTTCAAAAATATTAAAATCAAATACAAAATTTTTTGATGTACTTGTAGGTTATTTCAGAACTAGTGGCTTTTATTTAATGTATCCTGCTATGAAAGACATAGAGAATATAAGAATATTGGTTGGTTTAAATGTAGATGGAAAAACCGTTCAAATAATTCAAAAGTCAAAAGAAGAACAATTATCTTTTGAAATGTCTCATAAAGAAGTAAAGGGTGAATTTAAGGATAATATACAGGATGAAATGGAAAATTCAGAAGATAGTTTTAAGGTTGAGCAAGGAATTAAAATTTTTATTAAATGGTTACAATCTGGAAAACTTCAAATGAGAATATATCCTGAAAGTCCTATTCATGCAAAAGTTTATATCATGAGAAAAGATATGGACAAGTGTCCTGATAGCTATGGATCAGTTATAACAGGTTCAAGTAATTTTTCACAGGCAGGGCTTGTAAATAATCTGGAATTTAATGTTGAACTTAAAGATAGCAGGGACGTAGATTTTGCTTTAGAAAAGTTTGAAGAATTATGGAGTAGAAGCATTGATATAACTGAAGAATATATAGAAACAATTAACAAGGATACATGGATTAGAGATGATATAAAACCATATGAATTATTTCTAAAAACTCTTTACGAATATTTTAAGGAAGAAATCAATGAAGATAAAAACGATGTATGGGTTGAAATGCTTCCTGAAAATTTCATGAAACTTCAATATCAAACTGATGCTGTAATACAGGCAAAAAAGACATTAGATTCTTATGATGGAGTGTTTATTTCGGATGTAGTTGGACTTGGAAAAACTTATATTTGTGCAATGCTTATGCAAAGATTAAAGGGAAGGAAACTTGTAATATGTCCACCTGTACTTAAAGATTACTGGGAAAAAACCTTACATCAATTTGAGGTATCAGCTGAGGTTGAATCTCTTGGAAAACTTGATGATATTATTAATGATAATGATATTATGAAAAATACAAAATATGTTTTTATAGATGAAGCACATAGATTTAGAAATGGAAAGACAGAGAGTTTTCAAAAACTTCATGAGATTTGTTACAACAAAAAAGTAGTATTAATTACAGCAACACCTCAGAATAATTTTTCAACAGATATAGCAAATCAAATATATTTATTCCAGCCTAAAAACAACAGTACCATAATACCAAATGATAAAAATATTGAAGCATTTTTTAATAAATTAGATAGCCAACTTAAAAAATTAGAGAGAGGTACAAAAGAATACTCCGATGCATTAAAAGCAAATTCAGAAATAATAAGAGACCAAGTGCTTAGAAATGTAATGATAAGAAGAACACGTAAGGAAATAATAGAATTTTACAAGGATGACCTTGAAAGACAAGGACTTAGATTTCCACAACTTAGTACACCTGAAAAAATAGTTTACATATACAAAGACGAGATTGAAAAGGTATTTAATTATACAATTTCAGTTATTAAAAGTATGAATTATTCAAGATATCAACCACTTACATATCTTAAAAAGATAGATAAGGACATAGCATCTCAAATGGTATCACAAAAAAATATGGGCGGATTTATGAAATCTATTCTTATTAAAAGGCTGGAAAGTAGCTTTGAAGCATTTAAGAAAACTTTAAATAGATTTATAAAATCTTATGAGCAATTTATAGATATGTGTTCAAAAGGTGATGTTTATATAAGTAAAAAGATAGATGTTTATGATCTTTTAGATAATGGTGATGACGAAAAACTGATGGAGTTTGTTGATGAGAATAGAGTTCAGCACTATAAAATAAATGAATTTCGTGAAGACTTTATTTCAGCATTAAAGCAGGATTTGCTATTTTTAAAACTACTTCATGATCAGTGGGAAGAAATAATTGATGATCCAAAGAAAGAACAATTCTTATTTGAACTTGAAAACAATAAAACGCTTAAGAATAAAAAAATTATTATTTTCACTGAATCTAAAGAAACTGCTGAGTATATAGGATTGTATTTAGAAGAAAAATACCCCGAAAAGGTGCTCGCATTTAGTGGACAAGGTTCAAGACATGAAAGAGATGAAATTGAAGCAAATTTTAATCCTAATTATCAAGGTAAGAAAAAGGATGATATCCAATATTTGATTACAACCGATGTACTTGCAGAAGGAATTAATCTTCATCGTGCAAATATAATTGTGAATTATGATTTGCCTTGGAATCCAACGAAGATAATGCAGAGAGTAGGACGTATAAATCGTGTAGGAACGGAACATGACAGGATTTATGTATTTAACTTTTTCCCAGCAGCTCAGGCGAATGCAGAGCTATCAATGGAAGAAAATATTATTTTAAAAATACAAGCTTTTCATGACACATTAGGAGAAGATTTTAAATACTTGTCAGAAGATGAGGAGGTTTCATCTCACAAATTATATCAAAAATTAAATAGTAATGACATTTTTGATGAGAGTGATGTTTATGGAGAATCTGAACTTGAATATTTAAGTCTCATAAGAAAAATAAGAGATACTGACGAAAAGCTTTTTGAAAAAGTAAAGAAATTACCTAAAAAATCTAAGAGTAGCAGAAGAATTCAAGGTATAAAAAGTAGTGTAACATTATCATTTCTTAGAAAGGGTAGTTTAAAAAAGTTTTATGCAACTGATGGTCAAAAAATAAGAGAATTAACATTTATTGAAGCTATGAAATATCTGAAATGTACTCAGGAAGAAAAAAAGTTAAAAGTTCAAAAAGAATACTTTGAACATTTAAAGCTTAATAAAGAAAAATTTGAAGATATATTTGATGAAGAAATATTTGTAAATACTACAAATGCCACTAAGACAGGTAATGATGCAAAAATTATAAAAATATTAAAGGGTATATTTAAAATATGTAAAGCATTTACTGATGAACAGGAAAAGAAAATAAAACAATTGCAAGAACTTTGGGAAGATGGAAATATACCTGCAAGTATAAGCAAAGAAGTTGTAAAAGTAACAAAGAATATGAATGACCCAATAAAGATTTATTACGAAATAGAGAATCTTGTGCCAGAAAATTACTTTGAGAAAAGAGAAAATAAACAAAAGAAAAACATTGAAGGGAATATAAAAGTTATTCTTTCAGAGTATTTACAAAGGGGTGAGGAGTAGGTATGATTTCAGCAAAACTTCAGCTACTAAAGGAAACATTTGAAAGTAAATTTGATATAGATAAATTTAAAAGATTTACACGAGAGTTTTTTAATGAACCAGAAATGCTTTCAGCAAAGCGACATATTGGAATATGGAAAGAATACGAGAATAATATTTTATCATATAATGATATTGCTAAATTTAATGATTCAGAAGGAAATAAAATAATTATTCTTGCAGTTGAATTAAAAAGCGAAAAGGGAGTAGAGAGAGCCAGAAGTATTCAAAGAAACTTCATTTCAAAAATACTTGATATGCAAGGTTGTGAAGCAGCTATAGTAGCATTTTATTCAGAAGAGGACGTTAACTGGAGGCTTTCTTTTGTAAGACTTGATTATACATTTAAGGAAAAAGGACTTGAATTGGACTTAACACCTGCCAAGAGATATTCTTATCTTGTAGGTGAGAATGAGACAAGCCATACAGCACAGAAACAATTGTATCCTATATTTGAGAATGACAAGGATAATCCTAAGCTTGATGAAATAGAAGCTGCATTTAGTGTTGAAAAGGTTACTAAAGACTTCTTTGAACAATACAAAAATAAATATTATGATCTGAAAGAATATCTTGAGAAAGATGAAGCATTTATCAACGAATCATTAGTATTAGGCTTTGAAGTTAATAAATTTTCAGAGCAATTTGCTAAAAAGCTTATGGGACAACTTGCCTTTTTATATTTTCTTCAGAAAAAAGGGTGGCTTGGTGTTAGGATAATGCCACAAAATCATAGCATAGAAAAAGCACAGTTTATGGAAATATATAATGCGGTAGATGATAAGCATAAAGAAATATTAAAAAAGTTATTTATTAATGGAAAAGATGGCAAAGTAAAGTTGGCAATTAAAGCGTTTTATTCTATAGAAGCTGAAGAAGCAAATTTGTTATCTGATTGTTTTATAAACTCTGAATTTAATATGCCTTGGGGAAGCGGAGATAAAAAATTTATAAGAGGAATTTATGACTTTTGTAATAGCTATAAAAATAAAAATTTTTTTGATGATTATTTAGAACCATTTTTTTACGAGGCTCTAAATAAAAGGAGAAAGAATCAATACTATAAAAACTTTAATTGTAAAATTCCATTCCTTAATGGAGGATTATTTGAACCGTTAGAGGGTTATCATTGGAAGCAAGCTAAATTTGAAATTCCCAATAGTATTTTTTCAAATATTGATGAAAAAGGTAGAGAAGCAGATGGTATATTAGATATATTTGATAGATATAATTTTACAATGAATGAAGATGAGCCACTTGAAAAAGAAGTAGCTGTAGATCCAGAAATGTTAGGAAAGATATTTGAAAATTTGCTTGATGGAAAAGACAGAAAGTCTAAAGGAGCTTTTTATACCCCAAGAGAAATAGTTCATTATATGTGCCAAGAGAGTCTAACAAACTACCTTGTAAATAAAGTTAATGTACCTTATGCGGATATAAGAGAATTTATTCTTTATGGAGAATTGATTAGAGATGCAGACAATAGAAGTAATGTTGGATATGGAAAAGAATTTACAATAAAACAGACTGTTTTTGATAAAATAGTCCAAATTGATGAAGCACTAAAAAATATAAGGGTAGCTGATCCAGCAGTTGGTTCAGGAGCATTTCCACTTGGAATGCTTAATGAAATTGTAAGAGCTAGAAATAATATTACAGAATATTTAGTTAGGTTGGATAAAACTAATAAGTTGGATAGAAAATACGGAGAATTATTTATAAGAAAGTGGCGTTCTCAATATAAAATGAAATGGGATACTATTAAAAATTGTATTTTTGCTGTTGATATAGAACCAAGTGCAGTTGATATTGCAAAACTTAGATTATGGCTTTCAGTAGTTGTAGAACAGGAGATTGATGAAGAAAATGTAGAACCACACCCACTACCGAATTTAGATTGTAATATAATGGTTGGTAACAGTCTTGTAGATGAATATGAAGGAATAAAATTGTTTGATGAAAGTTTGCTTCATAAATATAAGAATAATAATTTAAAAGAAGAATCAGAAACATATAGTCAAATTGCTAGCACCATGCAAATGAGCTTGTTAATTGATCATTCTGATGATATGCTTAAAGAAATGTTCGAATATCAAGACATGTTGTTTGGTGAAGATGATGAAACTAAAAAGAAACAAATAAAAGTAAAGATTGATAAAATAAGAGATGATTTAATTGAGTACAAATTAACTAAGGATGGTAATAGAGAGGGACTTAAAAAATATGAAGAAATGAAAAAATTAAAGATGAAACCTTATTTTATTTGGGAATTAGAATTTGCTAAAGTATTTAAAGATAATGGAGGATTTGATGTAGTAATTGGCAATCCTCCATATGGTGCGAAATTCGATAAGAAGAATAAAAATTTCCTACAAAAAAAGTATCCATCTGTACCTGATTATGAATCAGCTGATTATTTTGTATGTAAAACTGAAGAACTTTTAAGAAGTAAAGGTATAATCAGTTATATAATACCTAATACCATATTGGCTAATGTATTTGCAGAGAAAATTAGAAAACAAATTATAAATAATTGGAGCTTTATTAATGTTGATAATTTATCAACTATAGATGTATTTGAATCTGCAACTGTTAGAAATTGTATTTTGACATTGCTAAAAGAACATAATTCAAATTTTAACTGCAAATTTATAAACGCTAAGATAGATAATTCGGTGTACATAATTGATAAAATTAAAATTGTATCAAAGGATTACTTGAATGATAATATAGATAATTGGCTAAATATATTTTATCATGATGAAGAAACTATAAGTATAATTAATAAAATAAAGAAGTTAAGTACACCATTGAGCCAATTTACAGAAATATCACAAGGTCTTATACCTTATGATAAATATAGAGGGCATAGTAAGGAAACCATAAAAAATAGAATATGGCATTCAAACTTTAAAAAAGATGATACTTATAGAATGGAACTTCAAGGTAAGGATTTGAACAGATATAGTATAAGATGGAATGGAAAGACTTGGATAAGCTACGGAGAATGGTTGGCAGCACCACGAAAAAAAGAGTTTTTTACAGAACCAAGAATACTAATTCGAGAAATAACTAACCCAAGAATTTTGGCGAGCTATACTTGTGAAGAATATTATAATACACCGTCAATAATTAATATAATAAATTTTAATAGCATAAATTCTAAATATGTTTTAGGATTAATAAATTCAAAATTAATTTCATTTTATCATAACAATACATCTTCAAAAGCGAACAAAGGTATATTCCCTAAAATTCTTGTTAATGATGTTAGAAACATACCAATAGTCTTATCCAATGAGAAAACTATGAATTTTATGATTGAACTTGTTGAACAAGCACTATCTATGAATCAAGAAGAAAATGAAAAAGTGGATAAAATGAAATTAGATAGTAAAATTGATAATTTGGTATACAAAATATATGAATTGAGTGATGAAGAGATTAATAAAGTAGAGAACTATTTTAAAAAAAAGGAGGCATAGTGAAATGCCAGACATTAAATTTGAAATTAAAGAAACTACAGGAACTCTTTCAGAATCACCAAAAGGCTGGAAGAAAGAATTGAATCTAATTTCTTGGAATGATAAAGAGCCTAAATATGATTTAAGAGATTGGGATTCTGAACATAAGAAAATGGGTAAAGGTATTACTTTAACAGCAGAAGAATTGAAAAAGCTTAAAGAAATACTTGATGAGATGGATTTATAAATGTAAAAACACTAGGTACTTTCAAGAGGCATCTAGTGTTTTTGCATTTATAAAGATTAATATTTTTTTAGAGTAAAGGTGCGTTTTTCTACTAATTGCTATAAGTTATCTTCAATCCAATCTTTTACAGATGATTGTTTTCTAATATTTGATGGCAATTCATCATGAATTAATTTTTCGATTTTTTTGCCATTAGATGTTGAAGAAGCTATTTTATTAATCATATATAATACTTCATATCCTTCATGTCTATTAAATAATGTACTATCTGGCTCACCAGAAACTTTAGGATCATCATTTTCATAGGCTGTCCATGAATAGTCATCATAGACCATGTCTGATTTTTTGTATAAAGCCATTTAAAAAAACCTCCTTATTATTAGAATGTACCCTTACTGTAGTAAAAAACATCAACAACCATATTATAACATAATATATAATAATTTTAATAAGATGCAAATATATATAGTAAGTTTTAGCGTCAGATACAGCAGTATTTGGTGTTTTATTTTGTCTAAAAATATTTAAATAGAAAGCATCAAGGAGTATAATTTAATTATTGCGAAATTTTAGAAAAAACAATTTTTATATAGATATACAACAGGATGGGGGTACAAGTATATGATTTCAAAACGACAATATCACATATGGCAGTATAAACTTGATGATATTTATGAAAATGATGGAAAGCTTATGGTTAACTTTTCAGAAGAAGAAGCTATAAATACCAGTGAAACATTAATGCTATATATTTTAAATGAGAAAATAAGAGAGCGTAATTATGATGACGCTATTGAATATAAAGCTGATGATAATGGTAATGAGATGAGGGTAAAGAAAAATTTTGCTCCAATAATTACTGTGGAAACAGGCAGAAGCAGAAAAAAAGAAACCAATGAAAAACTTCAAAGGCTTTTAAATGAAGGTTTCTATATTAATACTAAACCATTGGGACATTTCGTATTTTTAGATAATGTGCTTTCAGGTTCACAAAATAAAGAATGCAGGCAGATATTTGTTTATGAAGACTACTATGAAAAACTTAAAGAATACATTTCTCTAGGGAAAGAACCTTTCAAATGTACAATTTCAAAGAATCTTACTAGAAATGCGTTAACTACAACGGATGTTTATTTAGTTCCTACAGATATGAAAAAGCTGGGCATTTGCATTATTCCTGATTGTGAAGTTCCTGTTTATGAAACTGTAAATATGATAAAACCGTATACTCGTACGCCAGAAGAAGAAAAGAAGTTTGAAGAATTACAGCAGTGGATTGATGAGCAGGATAATTATAATAAGGTCATAAAGGAAGTAAAAGAAAGCATTAATTCTAATGAGTGTAAATTAGAAAAAGTAACAAAAGAAAATCGTCAAAAATCAACATACAAAACTGTAAATCAGTGGAAGAATGAAGGCAGAAAAGTTAAAGTTGAAGAATTAGGAACTCCTAAAGCTAGGATTTATGTTGATAAGAGTGGAAAGTATTTTGCTCTATATATTGAGGAACAGACAGAAGAATTTGCTGAAGAAGAAACAACAGAAATACCTATTATAGAATGGTCTACAGGATTACAGCTTGTAACTGAAGAAAATCATGAATGTAAGGAAGTTGTATTTGATGGTATGGGTATTATTTCAAAGGAGCTTGGTGATAAATTTAAGAAGTTTCTTGAAGTTAATTATGCCATTACAGGATATCAGTTAAGGATTCCAGCAGTTAAAGGATTTTTTCCAGTGGTAGATTTTCATTCATATTTCAAAATGCATAATATTGAGTACATTATGGATATGTGGGGACAGGAACATAAGGTTAGTGAGATTGACATTCTTACAACAGAGTCAACTTTTAAGGCTAAGTTAAATGTAATAGGTGTTAAGGATGATGGCTCTGAAAAGAAAGAATGGATGTTTAAAAGCATTGATGAATATAAAGATTTACTAATTAAATATGGTTATGATGTCATTGGTATTTCTAATTTTGCAAAGCCAGTAGAAGAGGAATTTAGACGTGCTACGTATCAGCTATGGCTTGCTTTAGATGTAAGAAAACTGGACATGCTTGCATTAGGAAATATCCAAGGCAATATGATTCATAAGGTTTTAAGTATTTATAGAAAAGATGAAATTGAGTGGGAAGATATAAAATATATTGAAGCCTTTTTAAATTTAATCCAAAAAGAAAATGCTGAAAGTAACCTTGCAAGACAATGTGCTGATGCTATTCATGCTCTTCGTTTAAATAAAAAAATGGTCTTTGATAGAAAGGTTATTCAGACTATTAAAGATGTTATTAATAAAAAAATTGATGATATGTGTATGGGCAGATTTTATGTAAAAGGAAAATATCTTTATGTTACACAAGATATTCTTGCTTTTTTAAGATATGCAGGTGCTGATAATAGAGAGCTGTGGAAGTATTCAGGCTTCCTTGGTAAAAGACAATTTTATTGTGGCGGACAAATCATGGGAAGAAATTTGCTGGCAAGGAATCCTATAATGAGTTATTCGGAAATAACAAAGGCTGATTTTGTTGATTATACTGGTGAAGATTCAGAGTTTATCAAACATATGGACAATATAATTCAGATGCCACTTGGAACTGAACCAGATAGGCTTTCAGGAAATGATAAAGATGGCGATGAAGTTCTAGTTTTATCTACAGATATTAATTTTAAAGAAACACATATAGAATTTATGCAACACTATAATTTCATAGTAAGCAAAGAAGATAGTGATAATTATGGAAAGAATTTATTAGAAGTTATAAATGAAAAATTGCAAGTACATTTTAATAATAGATTTCCAGATAAAGATGTTGTAACTATTGAAGATTTTGTTGTTCCATCATTAGTTCAGGTAAATGATGAGGATAAGGCTACAGCTCCAAGTAAAGAATGGAATAAAGAAAGTGTCGTTCAGTTTATTTTAGATTCAGAAGATAGAACAGGAGTTATTACTGACATAAATACTGCAATTGAAAATGTGGCTAATAATGAAGAGAACTTGCCCAAATATGCTCTGCCTATTGCAATTATGAAAGACCTTCAAGGTAAGATGATTGATGCTAGTAAAAGTGGATTATTTGACCAGGTTGTTATTCCAAAGGTTATTAAATTAAAGTATAGAAAGAAACCGCAGTTTATGTATTTCAAGGATGGAAATGAATTTAATAAAGATTACTCGACAATGTCAGCACTAGATTTTTTTTCGGCAAGAATGCAGAAATTTAAAGAGTATGTAAATACGGTTATGAGAGAAAAAACGAATGCCAAAATAAGAGGACAACATTTTGAAAATATATACAATTATTTAATGAATCCAGAGCTTGATGGCGAAGTTGTGCAGAATATTATTGAAGGCTTAGATAAGGTTTATTCAGATTTTATAAAGGAAAATAGAACACTAGCTATATTAAAATCGCATATTAATCCTTACTCCAATGATGATAGATATAAAAGGGAACGTGAAATTGTAGACCAGAAATACAAGGTCTTGTATGAGAAAACAAAGAAAGCGGCAGAGGCTGTTTGTAACTGTCCATCACTTCTTGCGACAGCTGCTGTACGTATGACTTATATAAATTCAAAATATAATAATCAAAATGATAATTACTCATTTTGCTGGATTGTTGCTCCTGAAGGAATTCTTCAAAATATTAAAATGCATGAAGATAAAGAAAAAATATATGTGGTTAAAGCTAATAAAGGAGAAGAAGACGTTTTTGAATGGCTTGGAGAATATTATAAAACCAAGGTTTTTGATGGGGAGTATCCATTAAAGTTTGATGAGGAAAAGGATATGAGTATTTCCAAAGATTATTTAAGAAAAGAAGGAGAGGAGCTTTCAGATATTTGTGACCTTAAGATTACTATTATGGGAGTTGAAAAAGGAAAAGCAGAAGAAGTTTCAAAGGAGATGCTTGGAAAGCCTTATAAATTATTTGTTACTGAAAATAATTGGATTGGTATTGACGGAAATATGAGTATTAAGGAAAAAGAAACTTTATCTTCAGGAATAGATTTAAGAAAATATATTGGTCATGATATTATAGTAAAAGAAATTATTACAGCAAAGGATTCTCAAACTATAATAAAAGTAATTGCAGACGTAAAGGGATAGACAGCCAGCGAAGCTGGCTTAGGGTGGACAATGCAAGCTTATAATGTATTGTTACACACTAAGATACAGGAGGTCATGAACAATATGAATAATGAAACAATTGTAATTACGCAGGAAAGAATGGCTGGTTGGCTTATGTTTAACAGATTCCATAAAGTAGATGAGAAGGCTGACTTGAAAGATTTAAATAGAAAAATTTTTATCTTTAAGGATTCTCCAAAACTGCGTGAGACTATGGTTAAATATAATCAATTTAAAGAATTGATTTAAGACTGGAGGATCATAATGGATGGGGAGCAAAACAAAAAAGTTATAATTGAAGATTTTGAATATAAACGTGAATACAAAAAGAAAACTTCTGCTGATGGTACAACATATATTGACGCTGGAGAATATACTCAATGGACAACTAAAATTGAAGTTTCAGTATTAAAACCTGATGAAATAGTTCACATGAATAATGATATAGAAGGCTTTGCTAAGGATGTAAAAGATAAATTCAGAGGACTATTTGATGCCAGACATAATCCAATTACTGAAGGACAAATAAATTTTAGTTATGATGCAACAGTAAGTATAATGGGAGAAGTTAAAAATCCTGATAAAATAACAATAATACCTGCAAAAGCTGGCTTTGGAAAATCAAGCTACATTTACTCTTTTCTGAGCACACTTTGCAAACATATTAAAATGGATGCATTAAGCAAGTTTTCTAAGCAAGGAGTCATAATTGTTACTGATAAAATAGATGTTTTGAGGCAGCTTGAAAAAGATATTTATAATGACATGAAATATTATCATGAGGGTAAGTATAAAACAAAATATACATATATACTTGAAGCATGGAATAAAAATTCTTTCAGAGATGAAATATGCAAAAATGAAGCTGCTGAAAAATATGAGTATGGTATGTGTAGTCCTATGGAATGTCCTTATTATAATAACTGTAAAATGAGCTATCAGAAAAGAAGACAAGTGTATAGTCCAATTTTACTTATAACTAATGCTAGATTTAAACAGTATCAGGAAAAAATTGATGAATACAGAACTTGGATTGATAAAGAAGGAAATAATCAAGAAAGAGACATTGTTATTATAGATGAAAAACCATCAATAATTGACAGCTATAAAATTGATACAAATTTATTTTCTTCATTAAAGAAAACTGTTGAAGAAATAAAATCAGATGACACAGAAATAAAGAGTGATAAGGAATTTTTATTAAAGGAATTGATAGATAATGAAAATGAAGTCTTAAGTCTGAGAAATACAATGACTGATTATAGAAATTGTATTTACTGCGGAACTAAAGAAAAAGTATTTACTGAGGAATTCAATGAAAAATGGGAAAATCTTATTGGTTATAAAAACATTGACCTTTTGAATGCAATTGAAAAAATGTTTACGCAGGGGGCATTATGGTGCAACGCAGATATACCTTATTTTAAAACATTGGGGATTAAGAATTTCAATTATACTGGGTTTAAAACATATATATTTGATGCTACAGCAGAATTAGATCCAGATTATGATGATGAGAGATTTCAATTTTTAAATATTGCTGATTATAAAAACTATGAGAATGTCAAATTTCATATTTTTAGAGATAAAATGATGAATATGAGCAGAAGTGCTTTAGATTTAAAAAAGCATTATTGGAAAAATAAAGCTGTTGCTGAGTGGATAAATAATAAATTCAATGAAAAAACCTATGTTGTAAGTTATAAGGCTAATGTAAAAGTTATTTCAAAGCATTTAAAAAATAAAGACAGTCTTATATTTATTGATAAAGATGAAGAAAAACAAGTTATTCCTCATTTTGGAGATACAAAGGGAAGCAATGAATTTAAAGATGCTAAAAATATGGTTCAAATAGGTTGGAATAAGGCTCCTTCAGATGAATATTTAGCACAATGTTTAAGTAGAAATGCTAAGTATGAAAAGTTGTTTGAGCCACAAGAAGATAAAGCTGCAAGAACTGCAGAGGTGCTTGAGAATGAGAATGGATATTTTAGAAAATATGATGAAGCCAATATTTATATGTGGCGTAAAATGGCTGTTGAATTTGAGCAAGAAGTATTTAGAACATGTGTAAGAGATTTTTCTGCTGATAATGCGGTTGATATTTATATATTTAAGCCTGATGGTAAAATATTAGACCTCATAGTCCAAAGATTTAAAAAGTGCAAAATGAATAGTATTTATAGTGTACCAGAGGAATTCAATGAAGAAAAAATTCTTGGAAGGCAAAATGCTGATGGCAATGATAATAAAATACAAGCATTTGTGAAATGGGTCAAAAGCGAATGGACAGGCAGTAAAATAAGCATTAAGGATATAAAAGCTAAATTTGAAATGAGTAATAAGTATTGGGAAAAAGTAAGTTCAAATCAAGTAGTAAAAGATATTAAGAAAAATCGTAATATAAAAGTTAAAAGAGAAGGTAAAGGTAGTAATCAAGTTAATTATTGGTATATTTAATTTATATGGTTTTAGACTCCCCCATAATCAGTATATATATTTATACATAATAGTAGGGGTTCTAAGGATATTAAGTATATTATTGTAAAATAGTGCTGAATAATATTAGAATAAAAAATAATAAAGTATTATACGTCAGGGGGTTTGGGGGACGGGCGTAGGCTTTGCAATTTGAGAAGCCCTCAAGGCTGAACAAACTGCAAAGGATGGTGGTAAGTCCCACAAGTAAGTAACATTTATTAAATTTGTTGCATATATTATATTAAAGATAGAATATCCTCCCGTAAAATATATTATTATTCCCAATTTTATGATATAATATGTTGAAATGTGTGACATTTTTACGTGGGGGGGATTAGATGGAAGTAAAATATGATGATTTAAATATAATTGCAGATGATGTTAATCAAAAAACTGTTGATTGTAAAACCAATATAATGATTAGATCGAATATGTACCCGTTTATAAAGAAATATATGGAGTATTTAGAAACGTTAAACTCTTATGAGGTTGCTTCAATTTTTATAGATGTTGGTAAATGGGAAAAGTCAAGAAAAAAATCTTTTGACAAGAGTACAAAACCTTTTAGATATAATCAGAGAGATATAGTTTTTGTAAACCTTGGGGCTTCTAATTATGGATTTGAAGCATCATATAAACATCCGTTTATTGTATTTGCTAATGGATTTAATTGGATATTAGGTATACCTTGTTCAACTGGTAGATATAAAGTTAAAAATGAATATATTATTAAAGGAGAACGATCGGATGGATTTCAAGAACCAACAGGTATTCAACTAGATAAAATTAGGATTATAGATAAATGGAGAATTGAAGGGGATATAAAAGGAAGACTTTCTGCAACTAAATTTAAAGAAATAAATGAAAAATTAATTGAACTTTATTTCCAAAATATAGATAAAAAAATGAAGCGGCTATTAAAAGAGAACTTCGATTTAAAAAATGAAAATGAAAAACTTTTAGAGAAAATAAATGAGTACGAAAAAAATAAAAAAACACTTGAATAATATATATATAATGTGGTATCCTATATATAGATAATATTGATGTGCCTTAGCGCACCTAGCCATATCTTTAAAGGTATGTTATGTTTGGTGAAAAGACTTCTCTTATAGGGGAGTCTTTTCTTGTGATATTTTATTTAATAGAAAATAATTTTATTATCATACTCCTCAACGTCAGCGAAGCTGACATTGAGTGAAAAAAGCAAAAATATTAGTAATAAATTACAACTGTCTATTCAAATATGAGTAGGCAGTTTTTTTATGCCTAAAATTAAGGAGGAGTCACGTAATGTATAACAATATAAAGTTAATAATTTCAGAAAAAACTAAAAATAACATAAAGAATAACCTTTTTGCTAAAATTATATTTTCGTATAAAAATTTAACTAAATCAGAAAGAGAGATTCTTAAAAAATTAAATCCAGATTATATGACAGCTTATTATGCTATTTATAACAAAATAAATTCTGAAGTAGAAGCACAGAATAATATAGCGTGGATTAAAAGAGCCTATTGTTTTCTTAATGATGAACTTAAATCATGGAAAAAGCTAAAATATGAGTGGACAGAAATACATAATAAAAATCTTATTTCTATAAGAAAAAATTTAGAGCTATCAGGAGATGAGATACTAAATGAAGACCAAATAACAAAAGAAGAATATGAGGATTTAATGTATCTTCAGGAACAGATTGATATGTGTGATGAAAGTATAGAGCATATTAAAGGATTATTTATTTCTTTAAACAATAAGCTTATAGAATGCTGTAAGTATATAGACAATATATCCTTTGACAATTTCTGTTCACTTATTGGAATAAATAGAGTTACAGCACTTAAAAATCTTAAAGATGATTTTGATTATACTAAAGATGGTTATTTCCCTTATTACTATAGTTTGCTATGGTGGGGAATAGAAGATGCTAGAGAGGAAGATGGTTGGAAAAGTAACAAAAATGGTATGCCATATTTTTACCTTTGCACAGAAGCATTTATATTTGAATTAGATAGAAATAAAGAAGCTAAGAAAAAAGTTGATGATTACTTAATCTATGATATGGGGCTTGGAAGTAGTATGGTTACATTAAAAACGAATCAAAATGGTGAGCAAAGTATTGAAAAATATTATCCACCATTGAAAGCAATAAAGTAGGAGTGTCTGTAATGGATGCTCCTACTATTTTGAGAGGAGAGGTTATATTGGAATTTAAAAAGTTAAAAATAGACCAACTTAAACATGCTGAATATAATCCACGTAAGGATTTAAAAGCTGGAGATGCAGAATTTGAAAAAATAAAGAACAGTATTAATGAATTTGGTTATTGTGAACCTATTATTGTAAACAGTGATATGACTATTGTTGGAGGTCATCAAAGAGCAAAAGTTTTAAAAGAACTTGGTTATGATGAAGTGGAATGTGTTGTAATTGATATTGATAAAACTAAGGAGAAAGCATTAAATGTTGCTTTAAATAAAATATCAGGTGATTGGGACTCAGAAGCATTGGCAAAATTACTGGATGATTTAAAGGTCGAAGATTATAATGTGGAACTTACAGGTTTTGATATGAGTGAAGCTGAAAAATTATGGGATGAATACATAGGTAAAGATGAACAGCAAAAGGAAGAAGAAATCCCTGAGCCACCAGAAGAACCTGTAATTAAAGCAGGAGATATTATTATACTAGGCAAGCATAGGATTATTTGCGGTGATGCAACTAAAACTGATGATATTGAGAAGTTAATGAATGGCAAAAAGGCAAAGCTTACTGTTGTAGATCCTCCTTATGGAATTTCATATGTTGGTAAAACTGAAGATGCTTTAACTATTGAAAATGACAATTTAAATGATGAAGAATTCTATAATTTTTTACTTGAAGCATTTAAAAGAGTTTATGAAATATCAGATGATGGTGCAAGTATGTATATATTCCATGCAGATGCAAAAGGCTTAATTTTTAGACAAGCATTTGTTGATTCAGGTTTTAAACATTCTCAATGCTGTATTTGGGTGAAAAACACTTTTGTAATGGGAAGACAGCCGTACCAATGGCAACATGAACCTGCTTTGTTTGGATGGAAACCTACAGGCTCACATTATTGGAATGGAGACAGAAAGCAGAGTACAGTTTGGAATTTTGACAAGCCTGCAAGAAATGACATTCATCCTACAATGAAGCCAGTTTCTCTTATTGAATATATTATAAAGAATTCTAGTAAATACGGTGATATTGTTGTAGATACATTTCTTGGAAGTGGGACTACATTAATTGCAGCAGACAATACTGATAGAATTTGTTATGGCTCAGAACTTGATCCTAAATATGCACAGGTTATTGTGGAAAGATGGATTAATTATAAGGATGGAATAAATGGTGATGATGTTATTATTGAAAGAGAAGGACAGCAAATAAAATTTTCGGAATTAAAAAGTAAGCAGTTAGTAGAAGAATAAATTCTATTAATTGCTTTTTATTATCCCCTTAATTGTATTGACTTAATGTGCTTGTAGAGTGATTAATGTACACAACAAATACATTGGAGGGATTTTATTATGGATAGAAAAGAAATCGTAAAAGTTTTAAGTGAGCATTTTGGAGCTAAGGCTGAATATATGGGAGTGCCAAGCTTTGCATATCAAATTATAACTGAAGCAGAAACTTACACAATTGATAAAGCAGGAAAGATTACAAATACAGAAGGCAAAGAATTAGAACTTGAAGATATATTAAAGCCAGCAGTTAAAATTCAGGTGCAGGAAGAAAAGAATGTTATAGAAGAGAATACAGAAGCAGAACCTCAAATTATATCAGCTGATATATCAGTTCCAATAGCAGGACATACAGGAATAAGTCTAAGAAATTTAGTGAATATGATATACAGCAAACATGAACTTATTCAGAAATCTTTAGGGATTGAAGAAAACATAGTAGCCGAGGAGTTTATAAAAGAAATTAATGAAGCAAAGATTTCTAATATAGATGATTTTCAAAAGGCTATAGCTGGAAAAGAAAGCTGTATACAGATTGAGTTTAACTTTGAAGAACAGAAAATAAGTTTTAACTTTATAAAAGCTAAAGTAGAAAATATTACAGCATATACTCAATTTATAGAACTTTTAAATCAAAATGCAAAAACTTTAAAACATGCTTCAGCAAAGGTCAGTTCCACTGATAATCCAAAGTTTACGTTCAGAGTTTTTTTAATAAGGCTTGGTATGATAGGAGATGAATATAAAATTGCAAGGAAAATATTACTTGGAAAATTAGAAGGTAATGCTGCTTTTAGACATGGAAAACCTGAAAAGAAAATTGAAGAGACAACTGGGGAGCAATAAGCTTCCCTTTTTTCTTGGCTTTGTAAGGGCTTGTGTTGCAATATTTTTATCAAGGTAGGGTAAGTGCTCGACCTTATTTTTTTGTTGTAACGTTGGGGCAGGTATAAACGGGTTAGATGGATATATATTTCAACTTTACTTTTAGACATGTTCAGAGGTAATGTACTACCTAACCCAATATTGAAAGGTGGAGTATTAATGAAAACTGAATATTTGATTAAGGAAACTTTGAAAGGCTTACTTGCTACAGCTAAGGAAAAGTTATGTGTGCTTGGAGAAGAAGATGCTAAGGAGGATTTAAAAAAGCTGAGAGAAGTATATGAAGATTTGGTTTTATTCTGGGGATTGGATGAGGAGATGATTGATGAGTTTGATGAAAAGATTGGAATATTGAAGTAGGTGATAAGGGGCTGATGAAGCTCCTTTTTAAGTTAAAAATGTAACTAAAGTGCTATACAATAAAACATATATGGTGGATTTTAATTTGTAAATTAAATATTGAAAAGCTGTAGAATAGTAGAGTTTTACATGGAATATTGTAAAAAGAATCCTTTGGTGGTATATTTACCTTATAATTATGTTGCAAGAGGGGGGAAATTTAAAATTAGTACATCAATAATAAAATTTTTAATTGGAATTATACTATTCATCATTACATTAGTAGTTTATGAGGTGGTCTTTAAAATAGATTATCTGAATTATTTTAATGAGCAAAGGACAAAGCATAAAGCCAAAGTAATAGTGACAAGTATTATTATGATTATCTCACTGTTTGTACTTTATGGTGCTGAACATATATATAGTATCGATACATATTACATATATTTGATATTTTTTATATTGTTCTTTAGAAGTACACATGATACTGTTCTGTTTTTTATTTTTAGATTTAAACTTTCTGAAAAAAATGCTTGTAAAAAATTTAAAGATAATAAACAATTTCAATATTATCATTCGGTACTTCAACCTATTTTATGGACATTTTTAATTTGTTCCATTGTCTCGTTTATTTTACAGGGTTCATCAAAAAGTTTTAGACAGGTTTATTTGCCAATAGGGAAAATGATGTTTCTCCTTATGGCTACTAATTATAGTATGTCTGCTATCAGATTGAATATGGAATATAAAAAAATATATATGAAGAAAATTAAAGGTATAAATAAATTAAAAATATATTTTAATGAAGTTATTTCTTTGCTAAAAACACCATTTTTGATTATAGTTATTGCTATGGTAATTATTTATGCTTTGGGTTTTATAGTATATCCTAAATATATTCATTAATATGAGAGAGCCAATAGCAAGGCTCTTTTTTAGTTTGGAGGTGAGGTGATGAAAAATAATAGAAAGGCTTTAACCAAGTATGAAACCAATGTTGAGCCGAGGTTAACTGAAATAAAGGAATGGATAATTCAAGGACTTACAGATGAACAAATTGCTGAAAGGCTTGATATTCATGTGTCTATGATATATGAGTATAAGAAAAAACATCCTGAATTTGCAGAGGTTATAGACAGAAAATCCAAGTGGGAAACCCATATAGTGCCGAGACTTAAAGACATTCAGCAGTGGTGTGAGGAAGGATTAACGAATCAGGTTATATGCAGTAGGTTAGATATACCCGAAAGCACATGGTATGAGTATCAGAATAAATACCCAATTCTTTTAGAGTTAGTGCGGATGTCTAAGTCTGTTATGGATACAAAAGTTGAAAATGCACTTTTAAATTCTGCCCTTGGATATGATTATGAAGAAATTAAAACAATTGTTGAGGAAGATAAAAATGGAAAGAAAAGAACACGAATAGAGAAGACTAAGAAGCATATGCCTGCGAATCCAGCAGCTCAAGCTTTTTGGTTGAAGAATCGTAAACGTGATGAATGGAGCGAAAGAAAAGAAATTATATTTGATACTAAGGCTCAGGAAGAAGAAAGAAAAAGACTGTTCCTTAATATGATAAAGGATGATGTTCTTGATGCAGATTATTCCATAGCAGGTGAAGAAATATCAGAATTAAAAGAACCTGAAATTACAGAAGAAACGGATGAAGGATTTATTGATGAAACTGATAATAACGATTATAATGGGGATGAAGAGAATTCAATAGGAATATAAATGCTGGAGCATAACTAATAAATATTATGTATCCAGTTTTTTTATAGATAAATGCTTTTTAACCCTTTAAGAATGGCTTAAAACCGTTGGAAAATCTAAGAAACTCACAACATAATCGCAGTTATGTATTGAGATTAATTCCTTTCAGAGGTATCATGTAACCAATGAAAGAAGGTGCTATATATGAGCTATATCAACGGTTTCAAAGGATATTTACAGGCAAAAGATAAAAGTATAAATACTGTTTCCTGCTATGTAAGAGATACGAAGGCATTTGTAGCTTGGTACGAAAGCAGAACGGATGCAGGTATTGAAAAGGTTATTGAACTGGACTTGGTGGAATATAAAAAGCATTTGCAAGGTTCAGGTGAAGCAGTCATAACAATAAACCGTAAACTTGCCAGTATAAATTCATTTTTAAAGTATTTGAAACAGGATGGCATTATTAATGAAGTAATTGCAGTTTCAGTTATAAAGGATAAGGATAAAAGGCAGTTTAAAGGACTTCCAGATAAAGAATTATGGAAACTTAGAAGTGAAATACACCGAGAAGGAAATCTAATGCATATATGTATTATAGAGATATTACTTCAAACAGGTATTAGAGTAAGTGAATTGGTCAATATTAAACTTTCAGACATAAAAATATCAGAAAGAAAAGGCAGTTTGCAGGTTATTGGCAAAGGTAATGCCAAGAGAACTGTTCCAATAAATAAGGATGGAAGGAAAGCAATTAATAAATACCTTGAAGTTAGGCGAGATTATGACTCTGAATACTTATTTATAGGTCAAAGAGGAGCAATTAAAAGGAATGCAGTCAACCTTATACTTGAAAGTTATGGAGAAAGACTTCAAATCAAGGTTACACCTCATATGATAAGGCATACACTTGGATATAATTTGGTCAAAAAGAACATACCGATAACAACAATCCAGCAAATATTAGGGCATGAAAGCATAACAACAACAAATATATATACTCAAACCCCAGAAGATGATATAGTTAAGGCTTTGGAAGGCTTGGAGTGGTAGAAACCATTCCTTTTTTTATTGCCTTCAGGGGAGGGGTACTTCTATTTTAAAAAAATTGCCCGTCAGTAAATGTTGCAGAAATTTTTATTGTAAATTTTACAGGAAAATATTGTTATTATAAACCGAATTATGTATAATTAAACATAGTGATAAAATCTTTTGTCGAATAGATTTTATACTTGATTTAATTAATTTGTGAGGTGGGTTTATATGGCTAAAATATCTTTAACAAGCTATTTAATTAAGATAATTGACAAGAAAACTAATGAACAGATGAAGTTCAATTCTCTAGTAGATTTAAAAAATAACTACACAATAATTGATATTCTTTATAACTATTTTAATTCAAAGAAGAGTGTTTATTCTAAAAATGAAGAAAATAAAAAAGTTATTACTGTTATAAAAAATCAATTAAAAGATGAAAAACAAGATAAGATGATTAAATACAAACATATTACAGGTATAATTCAAAATGGGACTTATGGATATTCTTCAGATATATTTAATACTGATACAGGTAAAGTAGAATATAAAAAGCTACCTAATTCAGCAGAAATGCTCCCTTTTTTTTATGGTATTTACATGCCACAAAATGCCAATAAAGGAGTTTGTATATTTCAAAGGTTTATGCAATATGGAATTAAATCATCATTGGAAAATGATATAAAAGATTATATGGAAAAAAATTATCCTACTATAAAGATAGAAATGAATCCACTATTTCCAAAAGATTATTTAAAAAGTTTTTTTGAAAAAGGTAGTATTAAGCAATTGAAATTTATTAAACATGGTGTAGCTAAAGATATTGCTGATAGAATTGATGGAGAAGGATTTACTGAAAATGTTGGTTTTGTAGAATATATTTTTAAAGCTAAAAGAAGAAAGAACTTACCTGTTAATAATAAAATATGGAGTATGCTAAATGAGGGCAAGAATGTAACCGAAATGTTTGAAATAACAAATTTTAAGTATGATAACATAAAAGTTGAAATATCTATAAATAATGTAACAAAAACAATAAATATGAATAATATAGAATCTATAAATGGTAGCTATAATGTGACAGACGATTTAACGTATGGAGAAAATGGACATCCTACATACAAAAGTATAAGTAGTACAGCAAAAGAATATGCAGAAAGTTTTCTTATTAGTTTGGGACTTTTATTTTTAGAGAGGTGATATTATTTGATATTAAAAATTGAAAATATAATAAGAAATGGATTATTATTTTTACAGAGTTTTATAAGTTACAAAGCATTAATTATTATCTTAACAATTGGTGCTTTTATTCTTTTTGTAAGATTTTCAAAAATCGATAAAATTAGCATAAAAAAGATTATAAAAGAACATTTAAATTCGTTAAAAAGTTCAAATTCTTCTAATGGAACACTTAACTTAACAGAAGCAATTTGTTTTTTTATCTTTCCATTTGTATTTGCAGTATTATTTGCATGGAAAAAAGTATTAAATGAACAAGATATAAATACGGTAATAACTATATTCTCCATATTTACAGGATTATTATTTAATTTATTAATATTAATATTGGATATGGTAAGAAAAATAAAAGATATGGCAAATAATGAAAACGATGCTAATAGTTATAATATTAGGAGGACATTATTAAAAGAAACATATGCTAATATATCATTTTGTATTGTTTTATCGTTAGTATTACTGAGTTTTTCATTTGTATTTGTAATTGGTGTATCAAAGTGGTTATTTAAATATATACTATCTGTTTTAGTATATTATTGCATAATAACATTTATATTAACATTGTTTATGGTACTAAAGCGAATATACAGTTTATTATCACATGAATTTAAATAAAAAAGGAAGTGGAACGCAGTGCAAATACAAAAGCAAAATTATTATCAGAACAAATTATTGCATCAATATATGCAAAAATATTTCTCACCACCCAAAATAAAACAGCTTGTAGAAGAGTTCTCCTTTTCAGAACTTCGCAAGTTGATTGGTGAAATGGATATAGAATTCTTTGCTCTCTGTTATTTTCCGAAATACTTTGATAGGAAGTTTGGAAAATTTCACAGGGAGCTTTTTGATGAACTGAAATATATGTTAAATAATAAAGGGTTGATTGAAGCTTTTGGATTGCCGAGAGAGCATGGAAAAAGCACAATCAATTCTTTTTTATTTCCGTTGTATTCAACATTATATAATAAATCACAGTTTACATTAATTATATCAGCTACAGAGCAGATTGCAGTTCCATTTCTTGATATGATTAAAGGTGAACTTGAAGAAAATCAAATGCTTATTGATGATTTTGGTATTCAAAAGGGAAACAGATGGAATAATAATGAGATATGGATTAGAACTAAAGGTGGTATTGATTCTTGCATAATGATAAGGGGAATTGATGGCTCGCTAAGAGGTATACATTATAAGCAATACAGACCAACATTGGTTTTGCTAGATGATTTATTAAAAGATGATACTGCAAAATCAGAAACTAAACGTGAACAAGTTAAATCTACTTTTACAGATGTTGTTATTCCAATAGGCACGAAGGATACCAATATATTAGTTGTTGGTACTATTTTAAATGAAGAAGATTTAATGGCTGAACTACTTAAAGGAAAAATTCCAGGAGTTAGAAGCATTAAAAAATCAGCTGTTTTAAGTTTCGCTGAAAGAGATGATCTTTGGGCAGAGTGGCAAGTAAAATATAATAATTTACAGGATGAGGATAGAATTCAAACAGCTCTATCTTTTTTTTATGCCCATAAACATGAAATGCTAGAAGGAACAGAAATATTGTGGGATGAATATTTGGATTATTATTATTTAATGTGTAAGAAGCAAAGCATGGGTGAAAAGAGTTTCTATAAGGAAATGCAGAACGACCCAAGAAATACAGATGATTATATATTTCAAGAAATTAAGTATTGGGATAAGCTTCCTGATTTTGAGGATATGGAAATAGTAATGTATATTGATCCAGCTATAAAAGCAGGCAAACGTAATGATTATTCAGCAATAACTATATTAGCAAGGCACAGAAAAACTAAGCAGATGTATGTGATTGATGGTTCAATATATAAATTACTTCCTGATGATTTATTCCAAGTGGTAGTAGAAAAGTTAAAGAATTATTCTGTGGAGAAAGTAGGATTTGAAACGGTACAGGCACAGAGTTACATAAAGCAAAAACTTGAGGAAGAACTGTGGAAGAATAAAATTTATGTTCCTGTGGAAGGTATTAATTCTAAAGGTCAGAAACATGAGAGAATTATAAGTCTTGAGCCAGATGTTAAAAATGGGCATATTTTATTTTGTGATCCTAATATTCAATATAATAATCAAATAAAAGATTATAACAAAAATTGTAAGCATGATGATGCACCAGATAGTCTTTATGGTGCGGTACAACTAATCCAAGGAGTAAAGAAAATAAGATTTTTTGATAGAAATTTATTATTTTAAATTAGGAGGAGGTAGTTTTATGTTAGAAGAGAAAATTATAAAAGATGTTTCAGAAAAAATTTTGCAGTTAATAGATGATTATGAGTTATCTGTAGCTGAAAGCAAAGTGATTTTTAATAAAACTATTGAAATTTTAGAGAACATCGCAATTATTCCTATGAAAAGGCGATGTTCCCGAAAAGAAAGAATAGATAAAATAAATTAAATTAAATTAGCCATCAGGATGCATACAATGATCACATTCTTCTTTATAAGTTGGTTGTGACTTTATATCAGAATAAAAGTAATCTGATAGATAGATATGTTCTTTCTTTATTTTTTCAATTTCACATTTAGAATCATTATTTTTTAAGTCGTGAGCAACACCAGTGTTTGTGTTTAATAAATAGTGCTTTCCTTCAAAGTCACTTGAAATATCTTTTCCCATTCCATATTCCCCCTTTATAAACTAATAATTTACAAATTAATTATACTGCTAAAGGGATATATTAGCAATTAAATTGCAAAATTTTCAAAATTTATGAAAGGAGATGATAATTTGCAAATAACAGAAAATCTAATATTACAATGTTTAAATGAACTAAATAAGAACTACATAAACAAGCAGATTTATAAAAAATACTACGAAGGAAATCATTCTATTTTAAGCAATTATCAAATGCAGGACAGCAGGAGTAACATGAAACTGGTATTCAATTACCCTAGAAAATTTGTTGACAATGAAGTGGGATACCTTTTAGGTAAGCCTGTGAATTATATTTCAAAATCAGATGATGCAAATATTATAAATACCATTGATATAAATACCAGTCATTGGGATAAGGAGCATAATATTAATCTTCGCAAACAATCTGAAATATATGGTGAAGCCTATGAACTTAATTATATTAATGAAGAAGGAGAATTTTCTGCTGCAATACTTAATCCATTGAATTGTTTTGTTTTAGAAGATGGTACCGCTGAAAGAAATGTATTACTGGCTATTCACAAATATACAAAACAGTTTGATGATAGTGAATATATGGATGTTTATACTGATAGCCAAATACTTCATTATAAAATAGGTAAGGTAACTGATGGAGTTGTATATTCAGAAGGAGGATTAGAGCTTTTAGGAAGTCATAATCATATATTTGGGAAAGTTCCTGTTATTGTATGCCCAGCAAATTCTGAAAGGAAGAGTGGATTTCAAGATATTATATCTTTATTTGATGCTTACAATGCTTTAAATTCAGATTTAGTAAATGAAATAGCTGACCATAGAAATGCTTATCTTGTTATAGAAAATGCAAAGCTTGAGGAAGAAGACCTTGGCAAAATGAAGCAAATGGGAATTATTCAAGTACCGTCAGGAGGAAAAGTAAGCTGGCTTACTAAAGATATTAATGATTCGTTTGTTAAAAATGAACTTGATAACATTGAAAGAAAAATTTATGACCTTATGGATGAAGTTAATTTTAATGAAAATTGGGCATCTAATACTTCATCACTGGCACTTAGAAATAAATTATTAAATCTTGAAAATAGAGTATCAATGCGTGAAGCTATTATGGAAAAGGTAATTAAGAAAAGGTTAAAGAACCTTTTTATTTTTTTGTCCAAAAAAGAAGGAAAACATTATGACTATAGGGATATAGCAGTAAAGTTTACAAGAAACCTGCCAACAGATTTAACTGGACTTGCAGATGTTATTGTTAAACTTGAAAATGTATGTTCACAGGAAACTTTATTAACACTACTACCTTTTGTTGAAAATCCAAAGCTGGAAGTTAATAAATATAATTCAGAACAGAAAAAATTGGATTTATGGAATGTGGATGTTAGTAGTAAAGATATTATTAAAAATCAAAGTTAAGAAAGGGGATAATTGGTTATGAATAAATTAGTTAAAGACGAGATTATCAAAATTAAAAAGGAAATGATGGACAAGACGAATAGTGATGTAGATGAAATCAAGAAGGAATACAAAAAATATCTTCTCATTTTAATTGCATGTATAAGTGATTATTATAATAGGCATATTTCTAATGGTAAGATAAGTAATTTTAGAAAAAATATTATTATGAACGATTTAGAGAAGGAGATAAAAAAATATGCCAATGAACTTTATGATTTTCAGTATGAATTTTTAATCAATGAATTAAAGGATATTTATGAAGAAACTTATTTCAAAAATCTTGAAGTTTTAAATGATGTAAGGCAAATGAATGTTAAAGGAGAACTTGTTCCAGAAGAAATAGAAAAAATAATTAATGCTAATTATCAAGGAAGTACTATTATTAATAGGCTTCAAAACAATATAAATGAATTCGCAGAAAGTATTTACAATAAGATTAACAGAAACATATTAAATAGAAAGACATTAGATGAAATGATTACAGATATATCAAAAACTTTTGAAATCAGTACATATGACAGCAAGGTTCTTTTAAATACAGAGCAGACTAGAATATTCACAGAAGCACAGGAAAAAGTATTCACAGATTTTGAAATTGAAGAAATTATGTGGTGTGCCGATGTTTGTTTAAATACTTGTATGTATTGTGAAGCTATGGATGGTAAGGTTTTTAGAATGGATGATGAGAATAGACCTACAATACCTGCTCATCCAAATTGCAATTGTTGCTGGATACCTGTTTTATAATAACTGTTAGTGCAGAGAATTGAGATTGATTCTATAAATATGCTATAATTTACTAAAACGTAAATAGTAAATTGATTTGAAATTTAATATAGTGTGGAGGTTATTATGAATTATTTTTGGACAATTCAAAGTAGAAAAGTTGTTGATATTGTAAATTCTGAAGGAGAATATTATCCGAGTTTTACAAATCGTAAAAAAGATTATCGTATAGTATTAGAAAGTTTCAACGCCAATAATAAAACGGATTATAAAGGACTTGTATTTGGATTTGCAAAAAGAAATAGAGAAGGATGTTTTGAAAATGTAGATGAACTATATGAATATTTATTTCAAAATCCATTAGTTACAGATGCATTTGATTTTTGGGATAAAGAACATGTTATTCTGAAATTAGAAACAAGAGAGAATTTTAATCAAATACCGATAGATTTCAATGATTTTAATCAAATAACTTTTCCTATTTGGGGTATGGAGGTAAATAAGAATATTATTAATTTAGTAAATAAAGGTTACTATAATGATAATAGTATATTGCCAAGTTTTACACAAATACATATTCCCTATATAAAGAAAGAGATGATTGTTAATATATATGGAAACTTTAATAAAAAACGCAGTGATGCAGCTGGTGAATTAAGTATATTCCAAGTATAAAATAAATTAATTAATGAATTTCAAGTTATAAATTATGTCCTAAGCATGACACTAAACTGCTTTATTTTTATGCAAAAAATTAATGAAGCGTCTTTGGTTTTTATTAAGTCAATGGGGCAAGAAGGAGGAAAATTACATGGATTTTAAAGAAGTAAAACAATTTATTGAGACTAACAAGGAACAGGCAGAGGTTAAGGAATATCTACAGGGCTTAAATAAAATAAGCGTTGATGGTATTGAAAAGTATGTTAATGAAGATGAAGGTGCTAAAAAGTGGATGGATTCAGTTAAAGACAAACATTTTAACAAGGCACTGGAGACATGGAAATCTAATAATCTTGAAGGATTAATTAATGAGGAGGTTAAAAAGAGGTTTCCTACGAAAGACGAAAAGGAGATTGAGGTTGAAAAACTAAAATCTGAAATTGAGAATATGAAACAGGAAAAATTGCATGAAGCATTAACAAGTAAAGCTGTAAAGTTAGCTAGTGAGAAGAATCTGCCAGTAGAATTGGTGGATTTTTTTATTGCAGATAATGAGGAAAACACAGTTAAAAACCTTAGTGCTTTAGAGCAAAGCTTTAATTCAGCAATTCAAAAATCAGTAGAGATAAGACTTAAGGGTGAAGGATATACTCCACCAAACAATGATTCAAAAGAAATTCAACCAAAGAATCTAAACGAAGCATTGAAAAATTATTATACAGAAAAAAATAAATAAATTTGAAAGGGGAAATGATTTATTATGGCAATTACATTAGCACAAGCAAAATTAAACACTCAAGACGATATTCAAAAGGGGGTAATCGATGAATTTAGAAAGAGTTCATTTATACTTGATAACATTACCTTTGACAACGCAGTAACTCCTGGAACTAATGGAGCGACACTTACTTATGGGTACACAAGACTTATAACTCAACCAACAGCGGCATTTAGAGCAATCAATAATGAATATACACCACAAGAGGTAACTAAGGACAGGTATATTGTTGAACTTAAACCTTTTGGTGGTTCATTTGCAATTGATAGAATTATAGCAAATACAGGAGGACTTGTAGATGAAGTAAATTTACAGGTACAGCAAAAGGTAAAAGCTGCAAATGCATTATTTCACGATACTATTATTAATGGTGATTCAGCAGTTGATTCTAATTCTTTTGATGGATTAAATAAGGCGATTACTGGTTCAAGCACAGAATATAATGCTGGAGCATTTATTGATTTATCTACATCTACAGCACTTGATACAAACTATAAACAGTTTATGGATTTACTTGATGAGTTCCTATCAAATCTTGATGGCAAGCCTACATTCCTTGGAGGAAACTCAAAGCTCATAACAAAAATTAAATCCGTAGCAAGAAGGGCAGGATACTTGACTCAAAGTGAAGATGCTTTTGGCAGAAAGGTTGATGCTTATGACGGCATTGTTCTTGTTGACCTTGGAGCAAAAGCAGGAACTAATGACCCTGTTGTATCTATTGCCAATACAAGAAAACCAAATGGTACTGATGCTGTGACAGGTTTAACAGACCTTTATGCCGCAAGATTATCTCTTGATGGTTTCCATGCTGTATCTCTTGCTAATCAAGACTTAGTAAAGATTTGGCTTCCTGACTTTTCAACTTCTGGTGCAGTAAAGAATGGTGAAGTTGAAATGGTAGCAGCTGTGGCTCTTAAAGCTACAAAGAGTGCAGGTGTATTTAGAAATATAAAAGTAGTTTAAACAGGAGGTACATATGGCAAGGATATACTCAAACAATAAAAAATATAATGGTATATCCGCAGGAATAAACTTTGTAAATGGGGTGGGAGAAACTGAGGTCTCTCACCTTATTTCTTGGTTTAATGAAAATGGATATACAGTTGTTGAAGAAAAGATATTAAATTATGATGATATGAAATATAAGGAACTGACTGAATTAGCAAAGAAAAAAGGTATTAATGGTATTGGATTAAGAAAGGATGAACTTATTAAAAAATTAAAGGAAATGGAGGAATAGCTTATGCTGGAAACTATGAAAATAATTCTAGGAATTGATACTGCTGATACATCAAAAGATAATATTTTGAACCATTATTTAAATAAAGCAATAAGCATAATTTTAGGGTACTGCAATATAGATACTTTGGATACAAAGTATAATGATATAGCTTCAGATTATGCAGTTTATCTTTATAAAAACAAGGATTTAGAAGGACTAGAAAGTAAAACTGAAGGTGATAAAAGTGTAAAAATTAAAGATGGTATTCCTGAAAATATAAAGAAGGCTCTGCCACTTCCCAAGATAAAAGTTGGTGGCTATAATGTTTAGTGATACAGAAATTAAGGTATTGTTTAACTCTGATAATTCATCAATTATAAAAACTGAATATGCGGATGTACAGCCATTTTCAAAGAATTATTCTTTTGAGGATGGCTTTAATTTTGAAGTTACCAAGAGAGCATTTTGTGATAAAGAAAGTATTGTAAATGAAAATAGCTACCTATTAATTGAAAATGAAAAATATAAAGTTATGGAAATAAAAACTTGGGATACATATATAGAAGCATTTTTATATAAATGTAGAAGGCAGGTGTAGATGTTATGCAGAATATAGATGATATATTTGATTTCCTTTTGTATGAAAAAGGTACTGATATTATTTACAATGGAATATCTAAAAGGGCATTGATAAAAGATAGTGACTCAATAATTAGTTATGAAGATGATAAGCAGCTTTATACTGATTTTTCTATAAATACAGGAGATTTAATACAGTATAACAGTAATAATTGGTTTGTAATATCTCAAATTGATAAGCATGAAAAGACTTACAGAAGCCGAATAAGAAAAGTAGAACAAAGCTTCAAAATAATCTTAGATAATAGGCTGTATACATTCCTAGCTGTTTTTGAGCCAGCAAATCAATCTGTTCAAACATCAAGTGTAATAAATGTGTGGTCTGGTAATTTAAAAGTAATTGTTCAAGATACGGATTTATCTAAAAAAATAGATGTGAATCTTGAATTTATTAAAATGGGAGCAAAGTGGAAGGTAGACGGATATACTACAGAGCACTTAGGATTGAGAACTCTATATTGTGAAAAAACTCAGATTAATACTTCAACTGATGATATGATAAATGAAATTGCAGATACTAATTTATTGGCTCACTATAACATAATCATAACAAACGGCAATTCTATTCAAATGGGAGTAAATCAAACTCTCCAACTCAATGCAATAGCAACAGTGACTATCGGAGGAAAACTTTCAATTTTGACAAATCCTAAAATTAACTATTCAAGTTCTGATACAACGAAGGCTTCCGTAGATTCAAATGGATTAATTACTTTTTATAATAATACGGGTAATGTAAATATAACAGCTGCTTTAGATTTGGATAATTCTGCAACTAATAATATAGCTATTACAATAGTTTCAGATCCACAAAATAATTATACTGTAGATGTAACTTCAGATGGTCAAGTTATAGAAGGTATTACAGATATTGCTTTGAATACAACAAAAATATTTGCAGGTACGAGAAAAAATAATGGATTCGATGTGCCTAACAGCCAATTTAATTTTGAAATAATTCCAGGTACTACAATAGCAAGCAAATATACTTTTACAGTTTTGAATGATACTAGCTGTAGTATAAAGGCTTTAGGTGGAACGTTCTTGATAACTTTAAGATGTCATGATAGAAATAATACTTCAATATATATTGATAAAACTATAAGATTAAAGTCGGGATTCTAAAACTATAATTACATAATGCTTAAGGCAGGTGAAATATCCTGATCTTTTTTTATATAAATTTAATTTTAAAGGGTGAAAGGGGAAATGTGTTTTATGAGTAATAAACCAAACGTTGAATATTTATTAAGCTTACATATGTTAAGAAATTTAAAGGAAAGAAATTTAATTTCTGATGAGGAATTTGATGCTATAGATAGAGAAAATAGAAGGTCTTTTAAATATTATGATAATAAAAAAATAGCTTGAACTATTGCACCACTAATTATATCATGTGTGTAGCCAAGTACAATAAAAGGGAGGAGAAAATTTATGGCAAAGAATGTTCAAGTTTTAGAACCAGTTATAACTTTAAATTACAATAATGATGGCGAAGAAATTATAAATAAAAGGAGGGTTTGTGCTTACTGTAGGGTAAGTACAGACTCGGAAGAACAGATGAAAAGTTATGATGCACAGGTAAGTGAATATACTAAAAAGATAAAGGAAAATTCAGAATGGGAGTTTATTCAGATTTATACTGATGCAGGTATAAGCGGCACAAATGTTAAAAATAGACTTGGGTTTAACAGAATGATTAAGGATTGTAAAGACGGAAAGATAGACCTGATTTTAACAAAGTCAATTTCAAGGTTTGCACGAAATACAGTTGATTGCTTAAATAACGTAAGGATGCTTAGAAACATTGGAGTTGAAGTATTCTTTGAAAAGGAAAATATATATTCCTTTGACCCAAAGGTGGAATTGGTGCTTACCATGATGAGTTCTATTGCACAAGAAGAAAGCAGGAGTATTTCCGAAAATTCAAAGTGGGGAATTAAAAAGAGATTTAAAGATGGAGTTACAATTTGCAATACTACTAGACTTCATGGATATGATAAAGATGAAAAAGGAAACCTTGTTATAAATAAAGAAGAAGCTAAAATTATAAAAAGGATTTATAAAGAATATTTAGAAGGTAGTGGATATTCAACAATTGCGAAGGGACTTGAAGCAGATGGAATAAAAACTGTAACTGGAGGAACTACATGGCATGGTTCAACAATCAGTAAAATTTTGAGTAATGAAAAATATTATGGAGTGCTACTTCTCCAAAAGACGGTTACTGTAGATTACTTAAGCCATAAAAGGGTAAAAAATAAGAATTTAGAACCAATGTATAAGATTGAAAATAACCATGAGCCTATAATTTCAAAGGAAATATTTGATGCAGTTCAGGAAGAAAAGAAAAAGAGATTTGAAATATCCAGTGGTAAAAATAAAGATAGGACTAAATACACAAATAAGTATGCTTTTAGCGGTAAGCTATTCTGCGATAAATGTGGAAGAACACTAAAGAGAAGAACTTGGAATTCAGGAACACCTTCTGAAAAAATAATGTGGCAGTGTAACAATTACATTAAAGGAATAGAGAATTGCTCTGCAAAAGCAGTAAGCGATGAAGTATTGAAAAGAATTTTTGTCCAGCTATATAATGATATGGTTGAGGATAAGAGTTCTTTTTTTAAAACCTTTATGGCTAATATAGAAAAAGTTCTTGAAAAAGATATAAGTGTAAATAAGATTAATGATATAATAGGGCAAATAGGAATTTTTGAACAAGACTTAAAGAACTTAATACAGCTTCAATTAAGAGGCAAAATAGATGAGAAATATTACGATGAGGAATACCAAAGAATTAAAGGTGAAATTGATAAGCTGAATGATGAGAAAATTAATCTTGAAGAAGAGAATTTGAAGGATTCAGATTATAAGCAAAGGCTTAAAAACATTTCAAAGATATTGAATGAAAATGGAGAAGGTATGAAAGAGTTTGATGAAGATATATTTACTGCCCTTGTAAATAAAGTAATTATAAAATCACCAGAGCATTTTGTATTTGTCCTTGAAAATGGGATAGAGTTTGAAAGACAAGCTTATTGTAGTAGCCAACACTCACCGCATGTGGAGACGGTTGTCCTATTATCCCACAAAAATGCAGATAGTTTTATTAGCGTAAGAATGGAGTATGAGGACGGTGTTGATAGGCTAACAGAGCGAGTAACTTACTCAATGATACAGACCTATGTAGAAGAAAAATACGGCTTTAAAGTGCATACTGCCTATATTGCTGAGGTTAAGCGTTCACTTGGTTTACCTATGTATGATGCACCTAACGCAGTTGAAGAATTGAAACACCCATACAAACCAGCACCAGCTCATAAGGTGGAAGCAATAAAGGATGCACTTAAACATTTTGATGTTATATGATGTTATACTGATATAAAATGGCCTTTGAGAGATTACAACGATATTCATAAAAATGATGACACCATAAAATCGGTGATTATTACCTTTTAAGTAAAAAAATAAATCTCAAACACCAATTTAATAAGAGGTGTATTATAGTGTTTTTCTTAGCAATTTAATTTAAAAACTTTATGTAGTGAATTAATTTCTATTGATAACGCTATATATGATTCTTATAAATTCTGATGCTACTGGGGTTAAATCATCGAAGGAATGTGCAATTAATCCTATTTCCATTTTGATTGGTGGATAGATATCACAAATAGTTAAATCATTGGGGATTGAAGACAAGACAAATTTAGAAATCACGCCTTTACCAACCCCGTTCTTCACCATGTTAACTACGGTTTCTCCGTTTTGCACAATTAAGCTTTCAGTGAATCTAATTTTGTAGTCTTTACGTAATTGGTTTATCGCAGCTTCTTGTCCTGATTTACAAAAGATTAAGTTATTTTGCTCTTCGTTTAAGTCAATACTCACTGAATCTTGCTTTTCAACAATAATTCCAACCATTTTATCCTCAACTAATATGTGGTATTCCAAATCGTTGAAAGGAGAAATTCCGATACCAAAATCCACAACATGCTCCTCTACCATTTTTTGGACTTCATTTGAACTTCCTTCTAATAATTCAATAAATACAAAGGGGTATTTTTGTTTGAAAATAGAAATTGCTTTAGAAAGAATTAAGTTAGAAGAAGTTGGGGTTGATCCTATTTTGATCTTTGATCCAAGGAAATTATTATCTCGAAAAGCAGTCTGATAGATTTTGTTTTCGACATTCACCATTTGTCGTGCTAACAACAGAATTTTTTCTCCGACATCTGTAATGATAAGTCCATTTCTTTTGTCTCTCTTGAATAGTTTTGCGCTTAATTCATCCTCTAAATTCTTAATTGCTTTGCTAACAGCAGGCTGAGAAATATAAAGATTATTTGCTGCTTCGGTAATGCTTTTTTCATCTGCTACACTTATAAAAATTTTTAAGTTATTAATATTAATGTTCATAACTATAAAGTTATCACCTCATCACTATTTATGTATTTGAGTTATGAATAATTTTATCATATAATTCTAGTTGAATCAAGAAAAGGAAGTTTAAATTATTAATTTAAATTAATTTATAATTGGAGCGGAGCATGTATTTTGGGATTAATCGTGATTCTAATTGCTCTTGCTATAAATTTATTTTTATTTAGTAGAAGATAAAAAGATTAATATTTTATAGAATATACGAGAGGAGTTTTTATGATGAAAGTTTATGCAATTAATGGAAGTCCAAGAAAAAATAAAAATACAGCAACATTACTTCAAAGAGCCTTAGATGGAGTTGTAGAAGCCAATAAAGGTAAAGAAGTAAAAACAGAGATAATCAATTTATATGATTTTAAATATACTGGATGTAAAAGCTGTTTCGCCTGTAAAAGAATTGGTGCTCCAAGTTATGGGAAATGTGCTGTAAAAGATGATCTTTATGAAATTTTAGAAAAACTATCACAAGCGGATGGCATTATATTCGGGTCGCCAATATATTTTAGCAGTATTACAGGGCAACTTCATTCACTTATTGAAAGATTGATATTCCCTTATTTGGTGTATGATAAGAATTATTCAATAATTACACCAAAGAAGATGCCAACAGCATTTATTTATACAATGAATGTGCAAGAAGAATTTATGAATGGATCTAACTATATGTCGGCATTTAATGATTGGGAAGCGTTTATTGCCCGTACATTTACAAAGCCATCAGTTCTGTATTCGAATAATACCTACCAATTTGATGATTATTCAAAATATAAATCTGATGCGTTTTCTGAAGAGGAAAAGGCAGCACATAGGAAAGTACAATTTCCTATAGATTGTCAGAAGGCATTTGAACTAGGGGTAAGTTTGATAAAATAAATACATTTAGTATCAAATGTAATGTATTGACACAACGGATAGGATTGGAAGGAGAATTTTTTATGAAGGTAATTGCTGTGAATGGAAGTCCGAGAAAACAATGGAATACTGCTACGCTTTTAAAGAAAGCATTAGATGGTGCAGCTTCTGTAGGAGCTGATACAGAGCTGATTAACCTTTACGAGTTAAATTATAAGGGGTGTAGCAGTTGTTTTGCTTGTAAAAGAAAGGGTGGTGTATTAGGCCATTGTGCCATGAAGGATGATCTTACAAATGTACTGGAAAAAATCATAAATTGTGATGTGCTTTTATTAGGAACACCGATTTATTTTGGAAATATTACTGGAGAAATGCTATGCTTTTTAGAACGTCTTTTCTTTTCTAGTATGACTTATAATACTGAAAATCGTTCTACTTTTCCAGGAAAGCTCTCAGCATCTGGATTCGTTTATACTATGAATTTTTCTATAGCTATGATGGATAAATTTGGATATGAAAGATTATTTAATAGTTATAAAACTCTGTTGGAGCGCTTAGGAGCACCTTCAGAAGTTTTTACAAGTAATGACACATATCAGTTCGATGATTATTCTAAATATGAGGCTTCTCTTTGGAACGAACAACATAAAGCAAAGGTCAAGGCAGAACAGTTTCCTATTGATTGTAGTAAAGCGTTTGAGCTTGGTGCACGCCTTGCTAAGAAATAAATATTATGTTTTGCAGATAATGCAAAACTATACAGAGATAGTTAATGACTGTAAATGGAAATGAAAGTTCGCATTTATAAGAGCTTATTCACCATGCTATTGATGAAGGGGTTAATTATATAGATACTACATATCCTTATCATGGTACTCGAATGATAAAAGGCGGAGAAAGTGAAATGGATATAGAGAAAAAATTGACTGAAGTTTATTATGAATATATATATATATATACTATTAAAAAGCCAACTGTTAATTTGAGCCAATAATATCTGAGAATATTTTTATATAAAGGTTATTTATTCTGTACAAACATCAATTTCAGTGGACTATTTGCATTAATATGTTAGCTTTAAAAATTAAAAAAACGCCGTCTTATAATATGGATTAATAGTCCATATAAGTTTGATTACATAAGCATTTTATGAAGGTCATACCATAGATCAGAAATAACATATATTTAAGTTTATCTTTTTTGAATCTTAGTGTTCACTATCTAACTTATGTTAGACAAAGCTTGGAAAATATATAAAAACAACATGAAGGCACTGTAAAGTTGACTTTTTTTAATGCGAAAGATAATCAAGCAATAATACAAAATGAAAATATTAATAATTTAGTTAATGGGAATTTTACTTTTTTTTATAAATTTAATAGAAAAATAGTTTAAATATTTTACAAATGTGAAAGAAATTGATTTAAAAAATGAAAAACACTATGAAAATTTACATATTGGCGCTTATTTGCTTTGTAACAAGCATATCAGAGTTCGTTATAGTAGGTGTGGTAGACAAAATTGCTAAATCTGTCAATATATCAATATCGGCGGCAGGATAACTGATTACAGTATTTGCCATTGCTGGCGCCATTGGTACTCCAATTACCATAACTGCCATGGCTAGTATGGATCGACGTAAGGTATTAATGATTTCTTTTTCTTTCGTTATGCTTGAGAGCATTATGATGCTTATTTCTCCTAACTATGCTTTATTACTTGTCGCCCGCATTATACTTGCTATCGGGGTTGGAGTTTTTTTTGTTACTAGTTTTACTGTAGTGGCAAAACTAGCGGAACCTGAACGTCAAGCAAGGGCAATTTATACACTTGTGACAGGAGCCAATGCTGCTCTTATCTTGGGACTACCAATGGGGCGTGTTTTAAATGGAGTGTTTGGTTGGAAAGCTATATTTTGGTTTACTGGGATTTTTAGTCTGATGTCAATTTTACTGGTAAAATTAACAATTCCATCTACAGAGGGTGAGGAAGTAGTACCTATACGAAAACAAATAGCTCTTTTGAAGAGTCCTAAAATTTTACTCACTATGGGTATTTCGTTCTTTTGGATTGCAGGATATTCTGTACTATATTCGTATATTACTCCTTTCATTAAAGCTAATTTCATCAATGAGCGAACAGATGATAAGTACGACTCTTCTTGCTTTTGGAATTGCTACTTTAATAGGAAATAAGCTGGGAGGATACTTGGGAGATAGTATAATTGGTGGTATGTTGCTTCAAGCAATTGCGCTTATATTATCAATTACCACTGGATCTACGTGGATTATAGTGATATTGCTTATTTTATTGGCTATAGCAACTTGGACAGTTGGTTCAGTTCAGCAGCTTAACATTATTTCATTGGCACCAGAAGCATCAGCAATAATGCTCAGTCTTAATAATTCAATTACGCAGTTAGCTTTTGCGGGAGGATCTGCAATTGGAGGAATTGTTGTAGAAGGTTCATCTATATTAACTCTTAGCTGGACTGGAGCTTTATTTGCAGTGATTACTGTAATTATTGCATCCATTTCATTTAGGTTTAGAAGTTCATATAATAATTTAGAGGTTGAATAATCACTGTAGTTTGATTAAAAATTTACGTATAAACTATTGCATTTAGTTAAACTAGATGTTAATACACTCAATATTTAGAACTTATACGCATATTTAGTAGTTGTAAAAATATTAAGAAATGGAAAGGAGAAATTCCGATACCAAAATCAACAATATTATCTTCTACCATTTTTTGACTTTATCTGAACTTCCTTCTAACAATTCAACACTGACAAAAGGATACTTTTGTTTGAAAATTGAAATTGCTTTAGAAAGAATTAAGGTAGAAGCAATTTCAATTGATCCTATTCTTACTTTTGATCCAAGAAAAGTATTATCCCGAAAGGCTGTCTAATAGATTTTGTTTTCATAACCATTTGTTGTGCTAACAATAGAATTTTTTCTTCGACATCCGTAATGAGAAGTACATTTCTTTTATCTCTTTGGAACAGCTTTACAGTTAGTTCATCCTCTAAATTTTTTATTGCTTTGCTGACAGCAGGTTGAGAAATATACAAATTATTCGCCGCCTCGGTAATGCTTTTTTCATCTGCTACACTTATAAAAATTTTTAAATTATTAATATTCATAACTATTAAGTTATCACATCAGTATCATTTGTGGATTTGAGTTATGTAATATCTTAGCATACAATTTTAATTGAATCAAGGAAGAAGTTTAGATTGTTCATTTTATATTAGCTAAAAATAATAATTAAATAGAACTGTTGATTTTGGAATTACAAAAGTGTCTGTTCAAGAAGGATATTGGAACAGAGGTTCATTGTTAGTACAATAAACTATATTCTATAAGATGAGATAGATACAGGAAAGAGACTGTGTTATAATATTACATCACAGAATGCTTGATTATCCCCCTTGAGATAGGCAAATTTATGCATATCTCAAGGGGGATATGAATTTCTATTTAGATAACACTGTATATTATTCTTATAAATTCTGAAGCTACTGGAGTCAAATCATCGAAGGAATGTGCAATTAATCCTATTTCCATTTTAATTGGTGGATAGATATCACAAATAGCTAAATCATGGGGTATAGAAGACAAGACAAATTTAGAAATCACGCCTTTACCAACCCCATTCTTCACCATGTTAACTACGGTTTCTCCGTTTTGCACAATTAAGCTTTCATTGAAGCTGATTTTGTGGTCTTTACGTAATTGGTTTATCGCAGCTTCTTGTCCCGATTTACAAAAGATTAAGTTATTTTGCTCTTCGTTTAAGTCAATACTCACTGCATCTTTCTTTTCAACAATAATCCCTACCATTTTATCTTCAACCAATACCTGATAGTCCAAGTCGTTAAAAGGAGAAATCCCGATACCGAAATCAACAACATGTTCGTCTACCATTTTTTGAACTTCATTTGAACTTCCTTCTAATAATTCAATAATTACAAAAGGATATTTTTGTTTAAAAGTAGCAATTGCTTTAGAAAGAATTACGGCAGAAGCAATTGGAATTGATCCTATTTTGACCTTTGATCCAAGAAAATTATTATCTCGAAAAGCAGTCTGATAGATTTTGTTTTCAATGTTCATCATTTGTCGTGCTAACAATAGAATTTTTTCTCCGACATCTGTAATGATAAGTCCATTCCTTTTGTCTCTCTTGAATAGTTTTACGCTTAATTCATCCTCTAAATTCTTAATTGCTTTGCTAACAGCAGGCTGAGAAATATAAAGATTATTTGCTGTCTCGGTAATACTTTTCTCATCTGCTACACTTATAAAAATTTTTAAGTTATTAATATTAATGTTCATAACTATAAAGTTATCACCTCATCACTATTTGTGTATTTGAGTTATGTTTCATCTTATCATATAATTCTAATTGAATCAAGAAAGTTTAGAGTATTCATTTAAATTAGTTAAAAATAATAATTAAATTAATTTAAATAAATCTTCATTTGAAAATTTGAATTAACAAATAATTAAGAATGAAATAGTGTATTTATAAGCAAAAAGCTATTAGTTATGGAAAGGATGATATTAATGAATAAAAAAATTTTAGTGCTATCTGCTAGTCCAAGAAAGGAAGGAAATTCCGACATGCTATGTGATCAGTTTGTGCTTGGTGCAAAAGAAGCCGGTAACCAGGCAGAAAAAATTTTTTTAAATGATAAGGAAATTAATTATTGCATGGCTTGTGATTCCTGTAGAGGGGATGAAGGCAAATGTATTCAACAGGATGACATGACTGAAATTCTGGATAAAATGATTGCAGCGGATGTGATTGTAATGGCAACGCCTGTGTATTTTTATACTATGGATGCACATATGAAAACACTTATAGATAGAACTTATGCTAGACATACCCAAGTTAGTAATAAAGAGTTTTACTTTATTGTAACTGCTATGGATGGAAGAAAGCAGGCAATGGGAAGGACAATAGAAGGATTCAGAGGATTTACTGATTGTTTGAGTGGAGTAAAAGAGAAAGGCATTATTTATGGAGTAGGTGCTTGGAATATGGGAGATATTAAAGGACATCCAGCCATGAAAGAGGCTTATGAAATGGGAAGGAACGTATAGAGAGGAATGTAAATAAGTTTTTGGAGGAAATATTTATGAGTAAAAAAAATATAGTTATCGTTGGAGCAGGCCCTGGTATAGGAAATCATGTTGCTAAAAAATTCGGTAGGAATGATTTCAATGTAGTGTTAGTTTCTCGTAACCAAGATAGACTAAAGCAATATGTGCAAGAGTTAAGTACAGAAGGTGTTGAGTCCTATGCACAAGTCGCAGATGCTTCAAGCACTGAATCACTTACAAAAGCTTTTGAGCAAATCGCAGGGAAATATGGAACAATTGATGTATTAGTTTATAATGCTGCGAGCTTACAGGCAGGGCAACCAACTTCTTTAAGTTCAGAGATACTTATGGAACATTACCAAGTTGATGTTGCGAATGCTCTTCATTCGGTTCAGCAAGTTCTTCCAAGTCAGTTGGCTCAAAAAGAAGGAACTATTCTACTTACAGGGGGAGGGTTTGGATTACATCCAGTACCTGAATTTGCTGCAGTTTCTGCAGGAAAAGCTGCTTTACGCGCTTTAGCTTTCACGTTAGCAGAAGAACTTGAAGAACAGGGTATTTTTGTTGGAACAGTTACAATTATGGGAAATGTTGCTCCAAATACTCATTTTGACCCACAACTGATTGCTGAGAAGTATTGGGAAATGTATATAAATCGAAAAGAGCATGAAATTGTATATAAATAAACCTTATAACGCTGGCGATATTGATTAATGAAATTCGTTCGTTAGTTAATGTGAATTTTTAATTAGCTATTGAAATAAGAAATAAGATGAAAAAAAGGAAACGATGTATTAATGATAATGGATTAATATTTGTTTTATAAAAATTGATTGGAGGAGAAAAAATGGTAAAACATATTTTTGTAGGTTCTATAAAAAAAGGGGTAGCAGAAGAAAAAGTAGATGAAAAGATAAATGCTCTACGCTTATTGGAAGAAAATGTTCCAGAAATAATTCAACTTACTGTAGGAAAAAATCTTGGCTGGTATGGTACTGAAAATGCAATAACTTTAGTTGCAGATTTTAAAAATAAAGAGGATTGGAATGCGTTTATAAATAATCCATATCATGTGCAGCTTAATGCAGTAGCATCTGAGGTTTTTGATTTATCAGCATCGACTGCTGCTCAAATCGAGTTTTAACAGAAAAATAATAAGCTTAGTTTGTTAGAGAACCAATTATACAAAAAAATTGAAAGTTTATATTTTTCAAATATAAAGATACAAGGAGGATTTTGCATATAGAGATGGATTATGTACAAATAGAAAAACAAAAGAAAACAACAACTTTAACTAAAGGATTTATTATACTGTTAGCTCTTGTTGCAGGAATAGCATCAGCAAATATTTATTATAATCAGCCCTTGCTGGGAGAAATTGCTAAATCATTTAGTATAACATCTCGGGAAGCAGGATTTATATCCACATTTACACAGCTAGGATTTGCAGCAGGAGTATTTATGGTCGTTCCTTTAGGAGATATAAAGGAAAAAAGAAAAATAATATTAACACTAAATGTATTAGTAACAATATCACTATTAAGTGTTGCTTCGGCTCAAAATTTAATTTGGATGTATATTTCTTGTTTTGCAGTAGGATTAACTTCATGTATTCCGCCGATAATAACAACTCTTGCAGCACAGCTGGCTGAACCAGAAAAAAGAGGAAAAGTATTAGGAATTGTGGTAAGTGCAATGCTAATAGGTATTTTATCAGCAAGAACTGTATCAGGTTACATAGGATATTTGGCAGGATGGAGATTGATGTTTGTTTTTGGTGCAATTTTAATGGCAATAGTAGGTATAGCTTTATATGTTAAATTACCTGTAACTAACTCATATGAAAAATTAACTTATAAGGAACTCATAAAATCCGTTTTAAGTATTTCAAATAAATATAGTGCATTAAAGAGATCAGCTATTACGCAAGCAATGTTATTTGGAGCTTTTAGTGCTTTTTGGACAACACTAACTTTTTTGTTAGAAGGTTCTATGTACAATATGAATAGTAATCAAGTTGGACTCTTTGGTTTGTTTGGAGTAGTTGGAGCTTTGGGAGCACATTTTATTGGCAGATTAAACGATAAAAAAGATTCTAGAAGTATAGTTAGAGTATGTATTGTTATTTGCATAATTGCATATGTGATTTTGGATCTTTTCAGTTTGAAGATTTTGGGATTAATAATAGGAGTAATAATTTTAGATTTTGGAGTCCAAGGATCACAGGTTTCAAATCAAACTATAATTCATAGTTTGAGTAATGAGGAAAGAAGCAGAATAAATACTGTTTACATTGTAAGTACTTTTGTTGGAGGTGCTATAGGATCTTCATTAGGCTCTGTGGCGTGGAGCGTATATAATTGGAGCGGAGTATGTATTCTAGGATTAGCTATGATACTAATTGCTTTTGTTATAAATTTATTTGGTAGGAGACAGAAAAATTAAGGATTAATAATATATACGAGAGGAGTTTTAATTATGAAAGTTTATGCAATTAATGGAAGTTCAAGAAAGAATAAAAATACAGCTACATTACTTGAAAAGGCTTTAGAGGGAGCTAGAGAGGCAAATAAAGATAAAGAAATGGAAACAGAAATAATTAATTTATATGATTTGAAATATACTGGATGTAAAAGTTGCTTTGCTTGTAAAAGAATTGGCAGTAAGAGCTATGGAAAATGTGCAGTAAAAGATGATCTTTATGAAGTTTTTGGAAAATTATCTCAAGCTGATGGCATCATATTTGGATCACCAATATATTTTAGTAGTATTACCGGTCAACTTCATTCATTTATTGAAAGATTAGTATTCCCTTACTTGGTGTATGATGGAAACTATTCAACAATTGCACCAAAGAGAATGCCAACAGCATTTATTTATACAATGAATGTAACAGAAGGATATATGTATGGCTCTAGATATATGGATGATTTTAATAAATTTGAAGGTAATATTGAACGCATGTTTACAAAACCAGTAGTTATGTATTCAAATGATACTTATCAATTTGATGATTATTCAAAATATAAATCTGACGCATTTTCTGAAGAAGAAAAAGCAGAACATAGAAAAAGACAATTTCCTGTAGATTGTCAAAAAGCATTTGAACTAGGTTTAAATTTAATAAAATAGCAGATTAACATAAATTATCTATATAAGTAATTGAAATCACTAATAAAAATTAGATTAGAGGAGGAAAAGATATGCCAGTAATTACTTTAGAAGCAGGAAAATTAAATAAAGAACAGAAAAGCCAGATAGTAAAAGAATTTACAGCAACAGCATCAAAGGTTATGAATGTACCGGAACAGGCATTTATTGTGCAAATAAAAGAAAATGAGCAGGACAACATAGGAGTTGGTGGAAAGCTTTTATCTGATAGATAAGTATGAATATTTAGTAGGGAAATTATGATTTTAGATCTTGCAAAAAACGCCGTTCTATCCGAAGACTTACTGGTGAAAGAGTTGACAAGGCCACAGTAGATGAAATAATGAAAATTGCTTTGTTAGCACCGTCATCTTGGGGGAGACATTCAGTTGAGTTTGTTATAGTTGAAGATAAAATTACTATTGAAAAATTAGCTCGATGCAAGAGAATGGGTGCTGGGCCACTCAAAGATGCAAGTGTAGCTATTGTGGTGATTGTTGATCGAAGTGATTGTGAACTATGGATTGAAGATGGAGCTGTCGCTGCTACCTATTTGCTGCTAGCAGCTGAAGAACTTGGAGTGGGCGCTTGTTGGATTCACATGAGAGGCAGAGATGGACAAGTTGGAACTGCTGAAGAAGATATTCAGGAACTACTTGGAATTCCATCAAATTATGGAGTACTTAATGTAGTTGCATTAGGTCATAAAGGAGAGTTCAAACTTGAAATTTTAGAAAAAAATCTACCTTTTCAGAATATTCACAATGGTAAATTTTAGCTTCTAGATTTATTTATTTTAAAATTATAAAAATGATTTAAATAATTAAAAAAGAAAGTTTTATGAAATGATCATAAAACTAAGGGAGAAAATGTAATGAAAGTATTATTAATTAATGGAAGTCCAAACGAAAAAGGATGTACTTATACTGCACTTAATGAGGTAGAAAAAACATTAAATAAGCATAATGTTGAAACAGAAATTTTATATCTTGGAAAAAAGCCGATTGCAGGTTGTACAGCTTGTATGGCATGTCTTAAAACAGGAAAATGCGTAAAAAATGATTTAGCTACTGAGGTTCAAGGTAGAATGGATACAATTGATGCTATTATTATTGGTTCACCAGTATATTATGGTGCAGCATCTGGTCAATTAATATCATTCCTTAACCGCTTATTTTTCCCTATTCAGGATACACCAGCAACAGAAGGAAAACTTGGTGCTGCAGTGGTATCATGTCGTAGAGGAGGAGCGTCTTCTACTTTTGATCAATTAAATAAGTATTTCACTATATGTAATATGCCAGTTGTTTCATCTCAATACTGGAATCAGGTTCATGGGTTTACACCTGAAGATGTAATGAAAGATGAGGAAGGATTACAGACATTACGTACTCTTGGTGAAAATATGGCATGGTTACTTGCTTCAATTGAATCTGGACGTAAGAACGGTGTACCAGCTCCAAAATATGAAGAAATTGTAAGAACACACTTTATTAGATAAGACACAATCAAAAAAATAACAAGTCCATCTGTCAGTATATTTGACTTGTTATTTTCTTTTATATGCCTAATTACAAAGGTATTATTCTTAGGAAGAAGGATTAATTATGAAGCCGCCCTTAATTACTAGTGCTATTGAATTAGAACAATTGATTAATGAAGTAGGATTTCTTCCGCTCTTTAAATCAGAAATTAATGGATTTTCTGTTGAGGATTGTACACCTTCGGATCTTTGGTTTGTAGATGGTGTAGAAGGTCCTTGGGAGTGGAGAGAGATAATTACTGAAAAAGGAGAAATAGCTTATGGAAAACTCTTTAATAAAAAAACAGGTTTTGTAAGCAGACGATGGTATCCTGATTTAGCGAACTATAGACGTAATGGTTATGATTTTGACGCGCGTTATGAAGATGGACTTTCTTCTTATGAATGTAAAATAATTGTGGATTTGCTTCAAACAAAGGATTCCTTTCTTTCTAAGGAAATAAAAAATTTACTTGGCTTTAAAAAAGATTGGTATTCAGGTTTTGAAACAGCTATGACAACTTTGCAAATGCAGACTTATGTTACAGTAAAATGTTTTGAATATAAAGTTGATAAATTTGGGCGGCCATATGGATGGAGTGCAGCCAGATACTCTCTTAGTGAAAAAGTTTTTGGAGAAGATTTTGTTACATCAAGATATAACATAGTACCTAAGGAATCAAAAGAATTATTAGAAGAGCATATCTATAAGCTGTTTCCTAATTCTACCAAGGAACAAATTGCGAAAATTATAAGGTAAACAAACTTTATATAATGAAATTGTAGAAAGGAGTAAAATGGAAATGAAAAAACTGGGTTTTGGATGTATGAGATTGCCGATTTTAGATAAACAGGATCAAACCTCATTTGATACAGAAACATTAAATAAAATGGTAGATGCATTTTTAGAAAGAGGTTTCACATATTTTGATACGGCATATACATATCACGCTTCAAAGAGTGAAGATGCTGTAAGGGAAGCTTTAGTAAAAAGACATAATAGAGATGAATTTACTCTTGCAACAAAACTTCCGCCAAGAGTTTTAAAAGAATACGGCGATCAAGAAAGAATTTTTGATGATCAATTAAAAAAATGTGGAGTAGACTTTTTTGATTATTACTTAGTTCACAGTATTAGTAGAGGTTCATATGAAAAGGCATGCAAGTTTGATACTTTTAAATTTCTTCAAAGTAAGAAGGATGAAGGAATAATAAAGAAACTTGGTATGTCTTTTCATGATTCTCCAGAGCTATTAGATGAAATTTTAAACGATCATCCTGAATTAGATTTTGTTCAGCTGCAGATTAATTACATTGATTGGGATAATCCAAGTATTCAATCAAGAAGATGTTATGAAGTGGCAAGAAAATACAATAAGCCTATTGTTGTAATGGAACCTTGTAAGGGTGGTAATCTTGCAATTGTACCGGAAGCTGCAGAAAAGTTGATGAAAACATATAATCAAGATGTATCTGTTCCGTCTTGGGCAATAAGATATGTTGCTAGCCAAGAAGGAGTAATGATGGTACTTAGTGGTATGAGTAATATGGATCAAGTAATTGATAATACATCTTATATGGAGAACTTTAGACCTCTTAATAATGAAGAATATGAGATTATAAAACAAGTAATTGATATTATAAATGAAAATACAGTAATTCCTTGTACAACTTGTAGGTACTGTGTAGATGGATGTCCTAAGAAAATTGCAATTCCTGACTATTTTTCGTTATATAATAGCGCAAAAAGGGCTACTACAGAAAATGCTTCTAGTTTGTATACTTATTATCTAAATTTTGCAGCTACATATGGTAAAGCTGGGGATTGCATTGGATGTAAAGCATGTGAAAATGTATGTCCACAACATATACAAATAACAGAACACTTGAAAGGTGTTTCTAAGCTGTTTGATAATGGTCCGGGACTACCAGGAGTACCACCAAAATAAGTGTGAAAAGTAAGCCAATATGAGTTGTATTTATTTTTTATTTGAGAAGAATATAGCAATGGCAACAAGAAAGGGAATTATTTAAAATTTTACTAGTAGTCATAATTACAAATGGTTTTTAAATTTTATGGACAAAATGCTATTGCGGAATAAATGCAAATAGCATTTTTGTTTTAATGCAATTACTACTTATTATTGAGAAACGTACAAAAAAACGTTAAGAGAAAACCATCTTAAAACAATATGAGTTGAATTTTATGGAGTTGAGAAAATTATGGAAAATGAAAAAGGTAAGTATATTCCACGAATAAAGGGTACATTGAGAAATCATGTGGTTGAGGTACCTTCAGTTATAAGAAATTGTAGTGGAATTGAGATTTTTGGGAAAAGAATAAAGTCATTATTATTTAGTACTGATGTTGCATTGATAAGAAATAATAATGCAGATGCGATTATAGCAGTATATCCTTTTACACCGCAGCCGTTAATAACACAAGCTATTGTTATGGCAGCGGATGTTCCAGTATTTTGTGGTGTAGGTGGAAGAATAACTCAAGGAAAAAGAGTTGTAAATTTAGCTATGGATGCAGAATTTAAAGGTGCGATGGGAGTAGTTGTAAATGCGCCTACAAGCAATGAAGTTGTCAGCAGAGTTAGAGCAACTATAGATATACCGATTATAGTAACCGTTGTTTCGGAGAATGAAGATATAGCTGAGAGGGTCAAATCTGGAGCAACAATATTAAACGTTTCTGGAGGAAGGGATACAGCAAGAATAGTTAGAAGTATACGAGGTGAATTTTCAGAGCTCCCCATAATAGCTACTGGGGGAACTACGGATGAATCTATAAATGAAACAATTCAAGCAGGAGCAAATGCGATTACTTTTACACCACCTACATCAGCGAGTATTATGTGTGAACTTATGGAAAAATATAGAAATTAGAATATTGTATATATAGGATGATTAATTTGGAAGAAATATGAAAATAGTACTTGACTTGGAGTTAGCTTCAAGTGATAGACTAAAATTCAAAGAAATAAAACATGGCAATTGCAGATATAGGTAGACAATTTTGAATGTCCACATATGCATTGCAATATTTGTGAAGAAATTGGATTAATACCACTTGTAGAGCAAAATGAAAATGGAAGCAAGGAATATAGAAAAATTAGAGGAATATTTTAATGGAATTTTGAAAGGAGAGTATTTATGAAACAACAAATAGGAACAAGTACTGAGGGTAAATTATCTGAAGCAGTAAAGGGATTTAGTAATCCTTCATTAATTATATTATTATCAAACAAAAATAAGTTCAAAGAATATGTAGACGAATTAAAACAATTGTATCCTGGAATTCCAAGTATAGGATGTGCTTGTACAAGTTACAGCAAATTTGCAACGGTTGAAAATGGTGTGACGGCAATTGCGTTTTCTGAATGTACGGGTGTTGCGACTAATGTTATATTAGAACTTTCTAGCGTGCCTGTTAAGTATATTAATAGAGTAGAAGATGATATAAAGAAAATAAAAGCAGAATCAGAAAATACTGTTTGCATTGATTTCGCTACAGGAAATGATAGTCGCTTAATGACAACTTTAGGAAGTGCGTTAGAACCTAAGAACATTTCTTTAATAGGTACTGGTGCTGAGAATAATATGGTTTCATGCAATGGTGTTATCTATGAAGATGCTTGTGCATATGCGTTTATCAAGAATAATGGAAAGATAAAAGCTTATATAGAAAATATATATAAACCAACGGATTTAAAAATGGTGGTAACTAAAGCAGATTCTAAAAATCACATTATATATGAATTAAATGGGAAAAAGGCGGAATCTGTTTATTGTGAATATCTTAATATCTCCCCAAGAGAGATAAATACACAAACGTTTAAAAATCCATTAGGGAGATGGGTAGGAGATCAGTTTTACATAATGGGTATTAGTCAAATGCACGATAAAGCATTAAAATGCTATAAACGCATAAATAATACAGATATTGTTTCAATTTTAGAAATAGATGATTATAAAAAGGTTGTTAATAATACTATAGCAAGAGTTAAGAAAGACCTTCGTAATGTTTCTGGAATTTTTACTATGAACTGTATAAATCGATATTTATTTTTTAAAGAAGAAAATTATTGGGCAGATTATTTAAAAACAATGAATTTTGCTGATAATCATGTTGGATTAATAGCAATGGGAGAACATTTTAATTCACAACATGTAAACCAAACAATGGTATGTGTTGCATTTGAATAAATTTGGAGGTGGAATCAAGATGAAATTGTTTAATATTAATATGAAGAATCAAGATGAAATTGAAAATATAGATATAAATAATGAATTAAAGGAAGTAAAAGATATTTCTCCTATTTTATATGCCATTGAGTATCTTAGTAGATGTTTTGAAAACTTAACTGTAGAAGAATTAAATACTTCGGATCAGATTCGTAAAATTCAATTGTCATTTGGAAAAGTTTTAAATGACAATTCGAAACTAAATGAAGAGATTGATAATAATTTTCACAATATTCTTTCTAAGATAGTTACTACTTCAGGAGGATCTAATGAAGTGAAAAATGATATTATCAAATCCATTAGTAGAGCAGAATCACAAGAAAATGTTGTAATGGAGAATACTAACAGAGTAAGTGCTAGTTTTAATGAGATGGACAATGTTTTTCAAATGTTGCAGAGTTCGGTTGATGAAATTAAAAAATGTACAAATGGAATTGTAGGTATTGCAAATCAAGCAAATATGCTAGCACTTAATGCATCCATTGAAGCGGCAAGAGCTGGAGAAAATGGCAAAGGTTTTTCTGTAGTTGCAGAAGAGGTAAGAAAATTATCGGGTGAAATAAAAAATCTAGTTACCTTCGTTAAAAAAAGTGTTGAGGATGTAGAGAGTGGTATGGAAGAATTAAGTCAGTCGTTTAAAAATTCACAAAACTTTTTAGAAGTCGGTACACAAAGTGTATGTGACACAAATGAAATTTTTAGAGAAATAAAAAGTACTGCTGCAAAACTTGATAATGTACATGCTGAAATTGTAAATGCTATTGAGGAGTCTTCTAATGGAATGAAGAAAATCAATGATTATATATTAGCATCGCAAAAGTCATATAATGATATGACAGAGAATATTGATATGATTAATAAATTCGACACTAAAAAGAGTTTTATTTTTGAAAATTTGGATAACATGACTGAACAACTAGAACCATTAATAAAAGAGTTGGTCAATGCAGCCCCATAATGGACTGGTTGCAGGTAATCGTCAAAAATGTCCCACATTTCAATGCGAATTGATTCATGAGATAGTACTTTTAAATCAGTAGACCACTATTTCATGGGAAAACAAATACTGATCAGCTGAGTTTATTTAAGGAGTCTAATATTTATGATACTTGATATAAAAGAACTGAAATAAAATATTTTAAATTAAAGGAGATATTTGAGATGTATTTAGAAGTGGTGTTAGTATAATATTGTAGACACAGAAAGCCGAACACTTTAAAATAAAGAAAAGAGAAGGAAGTGTTATGATGGCTAGAGGTCAAAAACAATATACAGAAGAATTTAAAAATACAATTGTAGAGCTTTATAACTCCGGAA